>JBDTEP010000217.1:0-23551 GCA_039922455.1 Mycobacterium sp.
GTCGACATCGCCGCCGCGGACTCGCGCGGAGAGGCCGCCGAATGCCACCTCGATGGTGGCCCGGTCATCGGGATTGGCCAGTAACCGGTTGGCCAGCTGGTGCGACCGGCGGTCGGCGGCCCCGGATCGGGTGACGCCGAGATGGCCCAGCCCGGCTCGCCCCAGGTCCTCGACCAGGGCCAGTGGACCGGTGCGCAGTATCTCCAACGTGGTCTTGGTGGTCACAGAGCTGTCCTCCCTCTTCGTTCCGGCACCGTCACGCGGCCCGGAATTGCACTGACCGGCCCGGCATCAGCAGCGCCGGGTTGGGCCGGTCAAGATCCCACAGCACCGCGTCGGTGCGGCCTATCAACTGCCAGCCGCCCGGCCACTGCCGCGGGTAGATACCGCTGAACTGACCGGCCAGCGCCACCGAACCGGCCGGAACGGCGGACCGCAACTCAGCGCGGCGGGACACCTGCAGCCTCGGGTCACCACCGATCAGGTAGGCGAAACCCGGTGTGGAGCCGCCGAATCCGACCCGCCAGGGCGTTGCTGTGTGCGCGTTGATCACCTGAGTGACGGTCAAGCCGGTACGCTCGGCGACCTCGAGGAGGTCGGGGCCGTCGTAGCTGACGTCGATCACCACGTCGGCGGGGCCGTCGTGCGCGGTGGTCTCGATGGCGTCCGGGTCGACGGGCAGGGTGGCCAGCCGGCGCCGAACCGTCGCCTGGTAGCCCGGTGCGGCCAGCTTCACCAGCACCGTGCGCGACGCCGGGACGATGTCGACCACCCCGGGTAGCGCAGCGGCGCCCAGGGCCGCAGTCCAAGCCAGCACCTCGGTGGTGCGGTCGAACTGCAGCAGCAGGCCGCAGTCGCCGTAGTCGAGGATCGTGTCGGTCGCCGTGAATTCCAGTGCCACGCTCATATCCCCGACCGTAGTCCGGATTGAGTGATGTAGACCACTATCTGCGGGCTATGCCAGAGCGCCCTTACCAAACGTGCATAGTTCAGGCCGGGGCGACCGCGCGGCCCAGGTGAGCCATGAGTCGGTCGGTCGGTGTCGCGTCCGCCGGCCCTGCGAATGGTGCACGTCCCAGCTGTGCAGAGCGTCGCTCAGGCGCGCCGCGAACCGCTTCAGTGGCCAGCGGGCCGGTCGGTGGCGTCGGGTCGGTCATCAGCTATCCGATCGCTCTGGCGATCAGGCCCGGTAACTGTTCGGCCACCAGTGGGTAGCTCAGTGGGGAGGCGAAGGCGATGGCGCCGGCCTGGTCCTTGGTGGTGAAGATGCTGCGCGACTCGATGCTGGCCAGGTCTGGATCGGCCAGCAACCTCCGACGTTCGTCGTCGCTCTCGGTGGTCCAGATCAGCACGTCGGCTCCGCCGAGCGTGGACCCGATCCGGTCGCGGTTGATCACTGCGGGTGTGTCGGCAATGGTCAAGCCCATCTGGGAGAGGAACTCGGTGCGCCAACCCGTGCCGGCAGTGACGTTGCCGCCGTCGAGCCGACCCGCCAGCAGCAGTGCCTTCTTGGTCTGGAAGCCGGGGTGCGCGGCGGCGACGTCGGTGAACTTGCCCTCGACGCCGTCGATCAGCGCCTGCATCTGCGCAACCTGGTGTACCGCCTTGCCGATGGCCGCGGCCTGAACCTTCCAGGGCTCGAAGAAGGCGTCGCCGCCCGACTGCGGCACTGTCGGCGCGATCGCCGACAGTTGCTGGTAGGTGTCGGCGTCCACCCCGGCGTTCGTCGCGATGATCAGATCCGGCTTGAGTTCAGCGATCTGATTGACCTCAATCCCGTTGTCCAAGTTCAGTACCGCGGGTTTGGCGGCACCGAGGCGCTGCTGCGCCCAAGGCCATACCGCGAACGGTTCGTCGCCGAACCAGGCGGTGACACCGATCGGCACGACTCCTAGTGCCAGCAGGTCGTCCTGTCCGGTGTAGCCGGCGCAGACGACCCGCTTGGGTGGTTCGGGCACGGTTGTCTCGCCGAAGATGTGCGCGATGGTGACAGGTCTCGGGGCGTGGCGGTCCGCGCGCTCGTCGGATGAACACCCGGTCACCAGTGCTGCGGCTCCGGCCGCACCGCAGATGCCGAAGAAGCCGCGCCGGCTCCACTGGTCCCGCATGGCGTGAGATTAGCCCTGATCAGCGAGGTTCGCCATACCCGCCCCCGCCGGGCGTCTCGATCACCAGCACGTCGCCGGGCGCAACCTCGGTGGAGGAGCAGCCGGCCAGTTGTGTTGTGGCGCCGTTGCTGTGCTCGACCCGGTTGTGCCCGATCGCGCCGGGCGATCCGCCGGCCATGCCGTACGGGGCGACGATCCGATGCCCCGACAGGATGCTGACCGTCATCGGCTCGCGGAACTCAATCCGGCGCACGCCGCCGTCACCGCCGTGCCAGCGGCCTGATCCGCCACTGCCATGCCGGATCGCGAACTGGCGCAACCACACCGGAAAACGCATCTCCAGCACCTCGGGGTCGGTGAGCCGGGAGTTGGTCATGTGGGTCTGCACCACCGAGGCGCCGTCGAAGCCGTCGCCGGCGCCCGACCCGGAGCCGAGCGTCTCGTAGTACTGGTGGTTGGCATTGCCGAACGTGACGTTATTCATCGTCCCGGAGCCCTCGGCCTGCACCCGCAGCGCGGCCAGCAGCGCCCCGGTGATCGCCTGGGAGGTCTCGACGTTGCCGGCCACCACCGCCGCCGGGTAGGCCGGCGACAGCATCGTCGCTTCCGGGATCGTGATGTGCAGTGGGCGCAGGCAATCGTCGTTGATCGGTATGTCGTCGACCACCAGCGTGCGGAACACATAGAGCACTGCGGCGGTGACCACCGAGGACGGCGCGTTGAAGTTCGTCGGGAGTTGGGGGGAGGTTCCGTCGAAGGCGATGGTGGCGGCGCGGGCGGTCCGGTCGACACGCACCCGCACCGCGATCGTCGCACCGGAGTCCATCTGATAACGGTATTCGCCGTCATCGAGGGTGTCGATGACGCGGCGCACCGCCTCCTCAGCGTTGTCCTGGACGTGTCGCATGTAGGCCTGCACGACATCTAGACCGAAATGTCCGATCATGGATCGGATCTCGTCGATCCCCTTCTGGTTGGCAGCGATCTGGGCGCGCAGGTCGGCGAGGTTCGCCTCGGGGCTGCGCGAGGCGAACCGCGCCCCGGTAAGCAGCGAGCGGGTCGCTGCTTCGCGAAACTGGCCGCCGTCGACCAGCAGCCAGTTGTCGAACAGTACGCCTTCCTCATTGACGGTTCGGCTGTCGGCGGGCATGGAACCGGGTGTGGTCCCGCCGATTTCGGCGTGGTGACCGCGCGACGCCACGAAGAACAGCACACTGCGGCCGGATTCGTCGAAGACGGGGGTGACGACGGTGATGTCCGGCAGGTGGGTACCGCCGTGGTACGGGTCGTTGACCGCGTAGACCTGGTCGGGTCGCAGCTGCCCGGCGCGGCGGGCGATGACCGCCTTGACGGTCGCACCCATTGAGCCCAGGTGAACCGGGATGTGCGGTGCGTTGGCGACCAGGCTGCCGTCGGCATCGAAGAGAGCGCAGGAGAAGTCCAGTCGTTCACGGATATTCACCGACTGGGCGGTGGCCTCCAGTCGGGTGCCCATCTGCTCGGCGATGGACATGAACAGGTTGTTGAAGATCTCTAGCAGCACCGGATCAGCTGCGGTTCCGGCATCGACGGGCGCCGCCGCGGTGGTTCGGCGCAGCACCAGCTGTCCGCCGGCGGTCATGCCGGCCTGCCAGCCGTCGTCGACGACGGTGGTGGCGTTGTCCTCGGCGATGATGGCCGGGCCGTGCACGACGTCGGTCGAGGTGATCGACTCCCGCCGGTGCAGTGGCGCGTCCCGCCAGGCGCCGCCGGTGTACAGCCGGATAACTTCGGTTGGGGGACAGTCAGTGTCGTTGCGGCCGAGCTGCGTCAGGTCGGGCTGGTCAGTGAGTCCGGTCGCCTCTACCGTCACCGCTTCGGCGATCAGCGGGCGATCCATCAGGAACGAATACATGCTGCGGTGAATGCCTTCGAACACCGTCGTCATCTGCGTGACATCCGCCAACTCGACCGGGATCGAGGTGTCGGTACCTTGGTAACGCAGGTGAACCCGGCGTGCCACCCGGATGCGGTCGGCCGGAATGTCTTGGACGGCAAGATCAGCGCGAGCCGCCTGCTCCAGGTTGGCCGCGACGTCGCTTAGTCCGGCGAGGGTGGCCGCTTCCAGCCGGGTCTCGACGGACCGCTCCCGCAACACCGTGGTGTCGGCCAACCCGATGCCCAGTGCGGACAGTACGCCCGCCATCGGCGGCACCAGTACCGTGCGGATGCCCAGTTCGTCGGCGACCGCGCACGCGTGCTGTCCACCGGCGCCGCCGAAGGTGGTCAGCGTATAGCAGGTGATGTCGTGGCCCTTGGCCACCGAGATCTTCTTGACCGCGTTGGCCATGTTCGCCACTGCGATCCGCAGGAACCCTTCGGCGACCTGCTCTGGGCTGCGGTCATCGCCGGTACCCGAACAGATTTCGGCGGCCAGATCGGTGAAGGACCGGCGCACCGCCGCCGCATCGAGCGGTTGGTCACCAACGGGTCCGAACACCGCCGGAAAGTGCGCCGGCTGGACGCGTCCCAGCATTACGTTGGCGTCGGTGACGGTCAGCGGGCCGCCGCGCCGGTAGCAGGTCGGCCCCGGGTCGGCGCCCGCGGACTCCGGTCCCACCCGATATCGACCGCCGTCGAAGTGCAGGATCGATCCGCCGCCGGCGGCGACGGTATGGATGTGCAGCATCGGGGACCGCAGTCGTACTCCGGCTACCTCGGTGGTGAACACCCTTTCGTAGCCGCCGGAGTCGGCGCTGTAATGCGAGACGTCGGTGGAGGTTCCGCCCATGTCGAACCCGATTACAGAGTCGAAACCGGCCAGCGCCGACATCCGCACCATGCCGACGATTCCGCCGGCCGGCCCGGACAGGATCGCGTCCTTGCCGCGGAATTGGTCAGCGGCGGCCAACCCGCCATTGGACTGCATGAACATCAGCCGCACGCCACGCAGCTGACCGGCCACCTGCGCGACGTAGCGGCGCAGTACCGGCGACAGGTAGGCGTCTACAACCGCGGTGTCGCCGCGGGGGACCAGCTTCGGCAGCGGGCTGACCTCACACGACAGCGAGATCTGGGTGAAGCCGACCTGCTGCGCCAGGGCGCCGATCGCCTGTTCGTGCGCGGGATTGCGATAACTGTGCAGACACACCACCGCGACTGCGCGAATACCCTCGGCGTGGGCGGCGCGCAACTGTTGCTCCAGGGTCTCCAGGTCCGGAGCACGCAAGACGGTGCCGTCGGCAGTGACGCGCTCGTCGACCTCGACGGTGCATTCGTAGAGTTGTTCGGGCAGCACGATATGGCGGTCGAAGATGCGGGGCCGGTTCTGGTAGGCGATGCGCAGCGCATCGCCGAAGCCGCCGGTGATGACCAGCAGCGTGCGTTCCCCGGCGCGCTCCAGGAGGGCGTTGGTCGCCACCGTCGTGCCCATCCGCACCGCATCGATGAGGCCCGCCGGAATCGGGGCGTCGTCGGCATTGCGACCGATCTGCAGCAGGGCGCGGATACCGGCCACCGCCGCGTCACGGTACTGCGTGGGGTTCTCCGAGAGCAGCTTGTGGGTGACCAGGCGTCCGTCGGGCCGCCGGGCCACGATATCGGTGAAGGTGCCGCCCCGGTCGATCCAGAACTGCCACTTAGCCGACACGGATCATATTCTGCCGTCGCGCGGCCCAGGTGTGGAAGTTAGTCCGGATTGGGGTTGCTTCGTGAGTAGGGACACCGCGAAATCGGCATAGGTGTGTGCGGTTTCCTCGGGTGTCGCGGGACCGGCGGCGTTGAACCACTGCGGTAGCGACGTACACATCGTGGTGATGGCGCGTCCGGCAATCCGGCGCTCTCGAATATCCCCAACGCCGTCGATGTCGCCCTCGCGCGATGCGCGGGCAATGGCGGCATCCAGTATGTGCTGCAGTTGGTTTCGTGAGTCGGCAATGCGCTGCCGATTCGGCGCTGTCAGGCTGCGCATCTCGCTGGCTCCGATGAATGCCAGTTTCTGGCGGTGAGTGTGGAACAGCGCCAAGGCTTCGACGACGAGCCGCACCTCCTGGAGGCCGGTTGCGGCGCCGTTGCGGGCGGCGTTGACGCGCCAGTGCAGTTCGGTCATGGTCAAATCCAGTATCGCGACCAGCAGGGTCTGCTTATCGGGGTAGTGGTGGTACATGCCGGGAACGCTCATGCCCGCTCGGGCGGCCAGATCCCGCATAGTGCTGCCGTGGTAGCCGGTTTCGACGAAGGAGTCGATAGCCGCACTCAAGACGTTATCCAGAGCCAGGGGCGGAAACGTCCGCCAGTGGCCGTGCGGAGATCCCCAAGTTTGCACTCGGGCGTATGCCGGGTCGGTTGCAGGTACCGGGAGGGTGCCCGCCAAGATCTGGGCCGGCGTTACCCCCAGTGCCCGGGCGCACTCATGGAGGCGGGTAACCGAGATCCCAGTCTTACCGTTTTCGATTGCACTGACCGTGGCCGGACTCACCCGCAGGCATTGCGCAAGCGCTCGGACCGTCAACCCGCGGGCCCGACGGGCTGCGCGGATCGCGCTGCCGAACTCAGGTGAGCCTGCCATATCCACCTCCAATGTTCAGGAATACTGAACTATAACGCCGCGAAAACACCATGCCGACGGTCTATTTTGACGGGAAATGGGCACCTATGCCACAGTCCGTACTGTTCGGGCCGAGTGATCGGTCGGTCAACTGGGTGTGGGTGATGGGGGTGACATGGCGATCGAGTTGAGCTACTCGCCGGAAGTGTTGGCGCTCGCCGAAAAGACGCGAGCGTTCGTCGACCAAGTGGTTCTGCCGGTGGAAGACCGCTATGGCGGGGACATTGCCGCCGCGGGCGGCGACGCCGTGGTGAAGGAACTGCAGGAGGCGGCTCGTCTTGCAGGCGTGTTCGCGCCGCATGCTCCCGTCGAATACGGCGGGCTGGGTTTGAACATGTCCGACCGGGCCCCGGTATTCGAGGCCGCCGGTTATTCACTGTTCGGCCCGGCCGCGGTGAACATCGCCGCCCCGGATGAGGGCAACGTGCATCTGCTGGCGGAGGTGGCAAGCCCTGCGCAGAAGGCTCGCTACCTGGCGCCACTGGCGGCCGGCGACGTTCGGTCTGCATTCGCGATGACCGAACCGGCGCCGGGTGCGGGTTCGGACCCGGCCGCGCTGACGACCAAGGCCGAACGTCGGTCCGGAGATTGGCACATCACCGGCGCAAAGTGGTACATCACCGGTGCTGACGGCGCCGCATTCTTCATCGTCATGGCCCGGACATCCGGGGAAGCCGGGCAACGCGGTGGTGCCACCATGTTCCTGGTTCCTGCCGATACCGCGGGCCTGACCGTCGGCAGACACATCCCGACGCTCGACCGCTCCATGCTCGGCGGCCATTGCGAGGTGCACTTCGACGAGGTTCGCGTTCCCGACGAAGCGGTGCTCGGCGAGGTGGACCGCGGCTTCGAGTACGCCCAGGTCCGGCTGGGGCCGGCACGGATGACGCATGTGATGCGGTGGCTTGGCGCGGCACTCCGTGGTCACGACACCGCACTATCCCATGTCGTGGAACGTCAAGCGTTCGGATCGGCGCTCGGCGATCTGGGCATGATCCAGAACATGGTGGCCGACAACGAAATCGACATCGCCGCCACCCGGGCGCTGCTGGTACGGGCGTGTTGGGAACTGGATCAGGGCTCTGGCGCCGGCGATGCGACGTCGATCGCGAAGACTTTCGCCGCCGAGGCGATCTTCCGCATCGTCGACCGCAGCGTGCAGATGTGCGGCGCGCTCGGCGTCACCGAGGACCTGCCGCCCGCGCGGCTCTCCCGGGAAGTGCGTCCGTTCCGGGTCTATGACGGCCCCTCGGAGGTGCACCGCTGGGCCATCGCCAAACGGAGGATCGGCGCAGCCCGGCGAGCCCTCAAGGCGAGCCAGCAGTGACGGTCGAAGCCCTGGACCCAGTCGCCCTGCGGCAGTACCTCATTGACAGCGACGTTCCGGTTGAGGGCGAACTCGCCGTCGAACTTATCGCCGGTGGCCGGTCGAATCTCACCTTCAAGGTCAGCGACGAATCGTCGGCGTGGGTTGTCCGCAGACCTCCGCTCGGCGGCCTCACACCGTCGGCCCACGATGTGGGTCGCGAATTCGTCGTCACCCAGCGGCTGTACGGCACCGGCGTGCCGATCGCCAGACCCATTGCGTTGGACGCCGACGGCACGGTGTGTGGTGTGCCATTGACCGTGACCGAGTTTGTAACCGGCCGGGTCTTCCGGCACAAGGATGACCTCCTCGCCTTGTCGGATGCAGAACTGGCCGCTAACGCCTCCGCGTTGATCCGGGTACTGGTCGACCTCCACGCCGTCGACTACCGTGCCGTCGGGCTCGAATCATTCGGCCGGCCGGCGGGATTTCTGCAGCGGCAGGTCGGGTTGTGGGCGCGCCAATGGGAACTGGTCCAGACCCGTGCGAGCGACGACGCGGTGACGGATTCGGTGGCGAAGCTGGCTGCGGCACTCTCCGACGCTATTCCGGAGACATCGCAGACATCGGTCGTACATGGCGACTTCCGTATCGACAACACCATCTGTGATGAGGAGCAGTCGGACGTCGTCCGGGCAGTCGTGGACTGGGAGCTGTCCACCATCGGCGATCCGCTCACCGATATCGCCCTGATGTGCGCCTACCGATCACCGGCATTCGACCGCGTCTTCGGTCACCCCGCCGCGTGGACCAGTGCTCGATTGCCGTCCGCCGACGCGCTCGCGCAGGAATACGCACAGCTCTCCGGCCGTGACCTGGGCGATTGGAACTTCTACCTGGCGCTGGCGAACTTCAAAATTGGAGTCATCGCCGAAGGGATCACCCACCGCGCTCAGCACGGTGCCGGTGACGTGCTGCATGCCGATGAAGCAGCCCAGGCTGCGCCGGAATTTATCGCCGCCGCGCGAAAAGCGTTGAAACAACGGTGAATAGTCAGTGGAGTGCACAGTGCGCTCCGCTGGGTCGAGAAGGGTGAGACGGTGGGCATACTGGATAAATTCCGAATGGACGGCAGGGTCGCAGTGGTGACCGGGGCATCCTCGGGCCTCGGAGTGCATTTCGCCCGGGCGTTAGCCGAGGCCGGCGCTGACGTTGTGCTGGCGGCGCGACGGGCCGACAAGCTCGCGCACGCCGCCGATCTCGTTGCCGCGGCGGGACGCACAGCCCTGCCGGTGGCTACCGATGTCGCGGACCCGGCGGCGGCAACCAGAATGGTGCAGGCCGCGATCGAGCGGTTCGGGCGTGTCGATGTCCTGATCAACAACGCCGGTGTCGGAACGGCACATCCTGCCACCCGCGAAACTCCGGAGCAGTTCCGCGAGGTGATCGACATCAATCTCAACGGGGCCTACTGGGCTGCGCAGGCCTGCGGGCGGGTGATGGGACCGGGCTCGGTGATTGTCAACATCTCCAGCATCCTGGGATTGACTACGGCGGGGCTGCCGCAGGCGGCGTACGCCGCCAGTAAAGCCGGGCTCATCGGTCTGACGCGAGACTTGGCTCAGCAGTGGGGGAGCCGGAAAGGTATCCGGGTCAACGCGATCGCACCGGGCTTCTTCCAATCAGAGATGACCGAACAGTACCGTCCGGGCTACCTGGAGAGCATGTCCCACCGCATGGTGCTGGGCCGGATGGGTGACCCTGAAGAACTCGCGGCCACGGTGGTGTGGCTGGCCTCTGACGCCGCCGGTTACGTCACCGGACAGACCATCGCCGTAGACGGTGGGTTCACGATCACCTGACGCGCCCGAACCCGGTGTTCAACGGTGCGGATAAGTGAGAACTGTCAGTCGGAGAACCGAATCGGGTCCTCCGGACGGCCATAGTGCGCGTACCGCGCTTCCTCTTTCTTCACGTCGTCGTAAGCGCTGAACTGCACCGACAGCTCGTCCGCAAAAAGCAACAGCTGCGGGGACATGAGGATCTGAGGGTCGTCGATGTCGAAAGCCCGTGGCGGTGCGTCGTCCAGTGATTTCTGTAACCGGGCCAGGACGGACTCATGGCCGGGGCGCAAGGGCTGCAGGGCAGCGGCCACGAGTGCCGGTTCCACCCTGGCCAGTTCAGGCCCTTCCTCGCGAGTCGCATTGTTGAAGTCGCTAACCACCAAGTAGAAGGTCACCATGGCGAGGCTACTGCGTGATGGATCCGCGATAGCCTCGGCCGATGGCCGACATCGCTTCCATGCTGCTCGACCGACTCGACGATCAGCGTCCGGGACTGCGGACTCGACAACGGGACTGGACCTGGGACGAGGTGGTGCGCGAATCGGGCGCGCGCGCCGCGTTGGCGTCGGCGTTGCGGCGTGACGGGCCGTTTCACATCGGGGTGCTGCTGGACAACGTCCCGGATTTCGTGTTCTGGCTCGGCGCCGGCGCACTTGCGGGCGCAGCCGTCGTCGGGATCAACCCCACCCGCGGCGATTCCGGGCTGACCGCCGAGATCCGCCACGCCGACTGCCAGCTGATCGTCACCGACACCGCCGGGATGGACCGGCTGCGCGACCTGGACCTGGGGCTGGAACGGGAGCGCTTCCTGGTCGTCGATGCCCCGGGCTACACCGAGCAGGTCGAATCGCACCGGGCGGAGCCGGCCGCCGCGGCCGGGGTGGGCGAGGAGACGTTGTTGTTGCTGCTGTTCACCTCCGGCACTACCGGGGCCGCGAAGGCGGTCAAGTGCAGTCAGGGCCGGCTGGCGCGGATCGCCGAGGCCGCCACCACGAAATTCGGCCACGTGCCCGACGACGTCGACTACTGCCCCATGCCGCTGTTCCACGGCAACGCGATCATGGCGCTGTGGGCTCCGGCGCTGGCCAACGGGGCCACGATCTGCCTGACGCCCAAGTTCTCGGCGTCGCAGTTCCTGGCCGATGTGCGGTACTTCGGTGCCACGTACTTCACCTATGTGGGCAAGGCACTGGGCTATCTGCTGGCCACTCAGGAGCGGCCCGACGACGCCGACAACACCCTGGTCCGCGGCTTCGGTACCGAGGCGTCGCCGCAGGATCAGGCGGAGTTCCTGCGCCGGTTCGGCGCCGTGCTGCACGAGGGCTACGGGTCCAGCGAGGGCGGCAACGCCGCGAAACCCGACCCGGCGGCACCACCCGGCGCGCTGGGCCGCCCGGCGCACTCCGGCATCGCCGTCGTCGATCCTGCGACCCGCGCCGACTGCGCCCCGGCGGTCCTCGACGAACACGGCCGGGTGACCAACGCCGACGACGCGGTCGGCGAGATCGTCGACAAGACCGGAGCCCGCGACTTCGAGGGCTACTACCGCAACGACGTCGCCGACGCCGAAAGAGTTCGCGGCGGCTGGTACTGGACCGGCGACCTGGGCTACCTCGATGAGGCCGGATTCCTGTACTTCGCCGGCCGGCGAGGCGACTGGATCCGGGTGGACGGCGAGAACACCTCCGCGCTGACCATCGAACGGGTGCTGCGCCGGTATCCGGGAACGATCAGCGCCGGGGTGTACGCGGTGCCCGACCCCCGCTCCGGCGATCAGGTGATGGGCGCGGTCGAGGTCGCCGACCCGGACGCCTTCGACGTGGCGCAGTTCGCCGGGTATCTGGCAGCCCAAGCCGACCTGGGCAGCAAGGGCATACCGCGGTTCCTGCGGATCTCGGCCAGCCTGCCCGTAACGGGCTCGAACAAGGTGCTCAAGCGCGAACTGCAGGCCCAGCGCTGGCAGACCGACGACCCGGTATACCGCTGGGCCGGGCGGGGCGTACCCGTCTACACCCGGATGACCGACGACGACAAGCGGTCCCTGGAAGCCGAATTCGCGTCCTACGGCCGGCAGAGCTACCTACGCGGCGAAAGGTAGACGTTGACGCGCCGCGAATCTGGCGGCCCGCAGCTGAGCCGGCCGAAGGTGCGATCCGCCGCCCGGCAGCGACCTGTGTCACATATGGTTGAGTCATGGCAAAGCTCACTGATCTGCCCAGCCAGGCCCTGACCAGGCTCGGTAGTTACCTCGAACGCGGTAACGCCGAGCTGCACTATGCCCGCAAGATCTTCGAGTCCGGTGTTTTGAAACTGGAGTCACCGCGGGTCATCGCGAACGCGATCGCCGACGCGGCGCGCTGGGGTGAGTTGGGGATGATTCCGGCGCTCAACGCCCGCCGCAACCCGAACGGCGTCGCCGTCATCGACGACGACGGCAGTATCACGTTCAAAGAACTCGACGACGCCGCCAACGCGGTGGCCAACGGCTTGATCGCGATGGGGGTGCGAGGCGGCGACGGGGTGGCGATCCTGGCTCGCAACCACCGCTGGTTCCTGATCGCCAACTACGGTGCCGCCCGGGTCGGCGCCCGGCTGATCATGCTGAACAGCGAATTCTCCGGCCCGCAGATCAAGGATGTCTCCGAGCGCGAAGGCGCCAAGGTGATCATCTACGACGACGAGTACACCGCCGCCGTCGCGCAGTCCGACCCGCCGGTGGGCAAGCTGCGGGCATTGGGGGTCAACCCCGACAGTGACGAGCCGTCCGGCAGCGCCGACGAGACGCTGGCGCAGCTGATCGCCCGCAGCAGCAAGGCACCCGCACCGAAGGTCACCAAGCACGCCTCGATCATCATCTTGACGTCCGGCACCACCGGCACCCCCAAAGGCGCCAACCGCAGCACCCCGCCCACGCTGGCGCCGATCGGCGGAATCCTGTCGCACGTCCCGTTCCGCGCCGGTGAGGTGACGTCGCTGCCGTCTCCGATGTTCCACGCGCTGGGTTACCTGCACGGCACCCTGGCGATGTTCTTCGGCTCGACGCTGGTGCTGCGCCGCCGCTTCAAGCCGGCCACCGTGCTGGAGGACCTGGAAAAGCACAAGGTCACGGGCATGGTCGTCGTCCCGGTCATGCTGTCCCGGATCCTCGATCAACTGGAGACAACCGATCCCAAGCCGGACTTGTCCAAGCTGCGGATCGTGTTCGTCTCCGGTTCTCAGCTGGGCGCCGAACTGGCGAGCCGGGCGATGAAGGACCTGGGTCCGGTCGTCTACAACATGTACGGGTCCACCGAGGTCGCGTTCGCCACCATCGCCGGGCCGGCCGACCTGCAGTACAACCCGGCGACGGTGGGGCCGGTGGTCAAAGGGGTCAAGGTCAAGATCCTCGACGACAACGGCCACGAGCTGCCGCAAGGCCAGGTCGGGCGGATCTTCGTCGGCAACTTCTTCCCGTTCGAGGGTTACACCGGCGGCGGCGGCAAGCAGATCATCGACGGCATGCTGTCCTCCGGCGACGTCGGCTACTTCGATGAGCGCGACCTGCTCTTCGTGAGCGGCCGCGACGACGAGATGATCGTCTCCGGCGGCGAGAACGTCTTCCCCGCGGAGGTCGAAGACCTGATCAGCGGACATCCCGACGTCATTGAGGCGACCGCTTTGGGTGTCGACGACAAGGAGTGGGGTGCGCGGCTGCGCGCCTTCGTGGTCCGCAAGGAAGGTTCCAGCGTCGACGAGGACGCCATCAAGGTATATGTGAAGGAGCACCTGGCCCGCTACAAGGTGCCGCGCGAGGTGGTGTTCCTTGAGGAGTTACCGCGCAACCCGACCGGTAAGATCCTCAAGCGCGAACTCCGCGACCTGTAACCAGTTCCTGTCTGCTTGCGTGGACGGTGTTCGCGTCAGTCGAAACCCGTTACGCCGTCCAGCTGTTCGCGAAGAATATCGATCTGTCCGCAGTGCCGGGCAGTCTCCTCGATCATGTGTAGGTAGATCCAGCGCAGCGACACGCAGCCGAGGCGACGGTGCGGCACCGTGTGATCAAGCGGGTACTTCGCGGCGATCTGCCGAGACTGCTCACACTGCTGGCGATACCCGGTCACCAGCGTTGGCAACGATTCGTCGTCGGAGAGCTTGAACTCCCATTCGCGGTCATGCGGGCGCCGGTTATCGGCGATGTGCTCCTGCAGTAACTGATCGAACCAGCCATATTCCACCCAGCGCAAGTGCTTGATCAGGCCGCCAACCGTGGTTGCCGAGGGCACGAGGTTCCGACGGGCCCCCGCTTCGGAGAGTCCGAATACCTTGCGCACCAAGATCTCTCGATAGTCGTCGAGGAACGGCTCCAGGGTTTCGCGTTCTCCCGACGTAGCCAAACTGCGGCGGCTGGGAGGTGGCGGTATATCGGTCACGGCAGTAACGCTAACGCCGGGTTACTGTCGCCGCGAGCGTGCGTAAATCCGGGAAATCTTCCGGCGGGTCGGCCGGGGACACGCACACTCGCAAAAAAAGGAAACCGCTACGGATCGCGGGGGAGACCCAGCAGGCGCTCGGCGATGATGTTGAGTTGCACCTCCGAGGTGCCGCCGTAGATGGTGGTGGCACGGCTCATCAACAGAAATTCAGCCCACTTGCCGGGCAGCTGTTCGCGATCGCCGATCGCGGCGTCACCGCCGAACGTTCCCACCGCGAACTCGGCGTAACCCTGTCCGGTACGCATCGACAGCAGTTTGGACACGGCAGCCGCCGGCATCGGATCGCGGCCCGCCAAGGTCAACAGGGTCGAGCGCAGGTTGAGCAGCTTCGCGGCGTGCCCCTCGGCGATCAACTCCCCGGCCCGGCGCTGCTCGCCCTGATCGAACTGGCCGTCGCGCACGAACTCCACCAGTCCATCCAGGTTGGCCAGGAACGGCATCTCACTACCGCCGATCGACACCCGCTCGGCGGTGAGCGTGTTGCGGCTGACCTCCCAGCCGCGGTCCACCTCGCCGAGCACCAGCTCATCGGGGACGAACACGTCGTCGATGTACACCGTGTTGAACATCGCCCCGCCGGTGAGTTCGCGCAGCGGACTGACCGTAACGCCCTCGCTTTTCATGTCCAGCAGGAAGTAGGTGATGCCATTGTGTTTCGGTGCGGAGGAGTCGGTCCGTGCCAGCAGCGCCCCCCACGCGGAGAACTGCGCGGCCGACGTCCAGATCTTCTGGCCGCTGATCCGCCAGCCGCCGTCCACCTTGGTGGCCTTGGTGGTCAGGCTGGCCAGGTCCGAACCCGCTCCGGGTTCGGAAAACAGTTGGCACCAAATCATTTCGCTGCGGAACGTGGGTGGCAGGAAACGCTGCTTCTGCTCATCGGTACCGAACGTCACGATCGACGGGATGATCCAGGCCGCGATACCCATCGGCTGACGTCGCACCCGCCCGCTGGCGAACTCCTGCTCGATGATGATCTGTTCGATCGGCTCGGCGGCCCGCCCCCACGGCTTCGGCAGATACGGCAGCACCCAGCCGCTCTCGGCGATCGCCACCGTGCGCTGCTCGGGCGGCATGGCCTTGAGGGCGGCCACCTCGGCGTTGATCTCGGCGCGCAGCTTCTCGGTTTCGGGGTCCAGGTCGATGTCGATCTTGCGCATCGCTCCGGCGGTGGCGGTGTCGACGACCTGCTGCGGGTAGTCGGCACGTCGGCCGAACGAGGCCGCCAGGATCAGTGCCCGCCGGTAGTAGACGCCCGCGTCGTGCTCCCAGGTGAAGCCGATCCCGCCGTGCACCTGGATACAGTCCTGGGTGCAGTGCTGCGCTGCGTCCGGCGCCAGGGTGGCTGCCACGGCGGTCGCGAACTGCACCGTCGAACCGGCGGTGTCCCAGCCATTCTCGTTGGCTTCATCGATTGCTCGGGCGGCGTCCCACACCGCGGCGGTGGCCCGCTCGGTGTAGGCGATCATCTCGGCGCATTTGTGCTTGATGGCCTGGAACTGGCCGATCGGCCGGCCGAACTGTTCCCGGATCTTGGCGTAGTCCGCCGCGGTGTCGGTGGCCCACCGGGCCACCCCGACCGCCTCTGAGGACAGCAGGGTCGAGATCAGCGCACGGGCCTGGACCCGGCCCAGGTTGCTCAGCACCGCCGCGGCGTCGACCTCGACACCGTTGGCGCGCACGTGGGCGATCGGGCGCAACGGGTCCACACTGGTCACCGGCTCGATCTCGAGCTGGTCGGCGCGCAGCACCACCCACGCCTCGCCGCTGTCGATCGCAACGGGCAGCACCAGCAACGACGCCTGGGCGGCCGCCGCGACCGCGCGGGACTCGCCGCGAATCACCAGGCCGGAACCGTGGGCGGTGGCGGTCAGGCCCGGGTTGAGCGTGTAGGTGGCGATCACCTCGCCGCCGGCCAGGCCGGCGAGCTCGTCGGCAGCCGGGTCGTGTGCGGCGATCAAAGCGCTGGCGATCGCCGACGGCACGAACGGGCCGGGAACCGCGCTGTAGCCGAACTCGGCCAGCACCACCGCCAGCTCCAGGATGCCGAAACCCTGCCCGCCGACCTTCTCGGACAGGTGCATGCCGGCCAGACCCTGCTCGGCGGCGGCCTGCCAGTACGGCGGCGGATTCTCGATCTGGGTGTCCATCGCGGCATGCAGCAGCTCGGACGGCACCGCCCGGGTCAGCAGCGACCGGACTGAATCGGCCAGGTCCTGATGCTCAGAGGTGATAGCTATCGGCATTGCTGCGCCTTTCGGTTTTGGACTCTGGTCAATCTAACAACTAGTCGGTTGGTTGACGACGTTGGTCAGCGGTTGCCCATCGCGGAGCCGGCGGCAGTTGTCGACGGCCGCGGCCAGGTAGCGCCGCATGGTGTCGGCGGTGTACCAACTGACATGCGGGGTCAGCACCACGTTGTCCAACCCGAGCAGGGGGTTGTCCGCGGCAACCGGTTCGACGGCGAACACGTCGAGTCCCGCGCCGGCCAGCCGCCCGCTGCCCAGCGCCGCAGCCAGCGCGACTTCGTCGACGATTGGGCCGCGCGAGGTGTTGACCAGCACCGCATCCGGCTTCATGCGCTGCAGGCCGGCGCGGTCGAGCAGGCCCTTGGTCGCATCCGTTAGCGGTACGTGTAGCGAGACTATGTCGGCGACGGACAGCAGCTCCGGCAGGGTTCGCCAGCCGGGCCGTCGGTCATCGCGGGTACTGGTGTGCAGCACGTCTGCACCCATGGCGGTGACGATACCGGCCACCCGCTGGGCGACGCTGCCGTAGCCGACCAGGCCGACGGTACAGCCGCCGATGTCTCGGCAGTGCTCACCCAGATCGGGATCGGTTGGCCAGCCCCGCCCTTGACGGGTTGAACGATCCAACGGAAGCAGTCGGCGCAACACCGCGAGCATCAGCAGCACGGTGCCTTCGGCCACCGACGCCGCGTTGGCGCCGGGCATATTGGCCACCGCGATCCCGCATTCGGTTGCGACGTCCACGTCGATGGTGTTGATACCGACGCCGAACTTGTGCACCAGCCGTAGTTGCGCGCCGCCGCGCAGGTCCGCGCCGGACAGCGGCCGCAGCACATGCCAGATCACCTCGGCGTCGGCGAGTTCGCGACGGAACGTGGTGTCGTCGTCGGCGGCGCACCACCGGATGTCCAGCCAATCAGATTCGGGCGCAACGAAAGCGTTGACCCTCGGACCTGGAACGAAGTGCGCCAGGACTCTCAGGGCCACCGCTTCCCTATCCAGTCGGCGATGATGTCGGCCTGGGCGTCACGGGCGCCCGGGGTGGTGAAGTAATGGTCGGTGTCGACGCTGTGCAGGGCTTTGTCGGTCGTGGCCAGGCCGTCGTGAACGCGCTGCGCGTCGGACGGGAACACGCCGGTGTCGGCGTGGGCGTTGATCACCAATCCGGGCTCGGTGATCCGAGCCAGGTGCGGTTCGGCACGGGTCTGTGCGGTCCGCAGGCTCCACATTCCGAGCCAGTTGCTCAGTGTGCAGGCCGTGGCGATTCCACGTGGAGATCGGTTGGCCTTGACCGGCACTCCGGCGTAGCACATGTTGGCTTTGCGTGAAGTGGGTTCCAGGGTGGGGTCGACCATGCGCGGGTCGGCCCAGGTTCGCATCACGGTGAAGGGACGGTCCGAAAATCCTGCCGCCCGAATGCGTTTCAGTTCAGATTCGGCCCAGTCGGTGATGGTGTGGTTGCGGGCGATCTGAGCAGCCCGGTAGCGGGCGACGAACTCCGGCGAGTAGGGCGGGCCGTTGCGCTCGGCGAAGAGATCGAGATCGGGGTCCGATGCTATCGCATCGTTCTCGTCGACGACGGCGCCGTCCATCCAGGCGGTCAGCACGTCGGGGCGCCCCAGGTGGGCGGCACTCGCGACGTAGCCGTCAGCGAGCAGCAGATCGGTGAGACCGGCGGCGGGCCGCATTCCGGGCAGTGGCGTGACGTTCGGGGTGACGGCCTGCGATTGGTAGGCCGCCATCAGTGATCCACCACCGGAGTTTCCCAGCAGCACAATGGTCTTCACGCCGGCCACCTCGCGCAGCCACCGCACCCCGACCCCGATGTCGACCAGTGCGTGGTCGAGTAGAAAACTGCTCTCGAAGCCACGGAAGCGGGTGTTCCAGCCCAGGAAGCCGATCCCGCGGGCGGCCATGAAATCGGCGAGGTAGTGCTCACTGAAGTCGATCTGGTAGTGGGTGGCGATCATCGCCACCTCCGGATTATGGCCCGCGGCACGGTGATACAGGCCCTGGCACGGGTATCCGCCGGCGCCGGCGCGCGGCGCGGTGGGCGACGGCAAGCCGATGAACTCCCGGATGATCTCAGGCATGGTCAGGAACCCTCCTGGGCGTAGATGGCCCGATAGAACACGTTGGCCAGGGTGCGGATGCAGGCCGTGTCATCGAGGTCGTCCGGGCCGTCGCCCGCCGGACGGGGCGCGGCGAGTTGGACGTAACAGAACTGGTTGAGCATCGACACGATCGCTACCGCGAGCAGTTCCGGGTCGTCATCGGCGCAGTAGCCGTCGGCTTGGGCACGCTTTACCGTCTCGGTGATGAAAGCGACTGGTACCGCGCAGATCTCCGCCCAGTAACGGGCGAAATCGTCGTTGACCATCGCCAGTTGCGAAACTCCGACCATCTCGGCCAGTCGATTGCGGTAGGTGTGCCAATGCGCCGCGGCGGCCTGCTCGATCCGCTCTCGATTGGTCAAGCCGTGCCGCACCACGCTCGATGCACGCTCGCCGGCCTCATCACGGAACCGCAGCGCCCATTCGCGGACCATCGCCTCCTTGGAGTCGTAGTAGTTGTAGAACGACGCTGCCGAGCGGTCGGCCTCGGCCGCGATGTCGGCGATGGTGGTGGCCAGGACACCTTTGCGGGCGATCACCGCGCGCGCGGCCGAGTCGATCGCGGCCTGGGTGCGCCGGCCTCGGTGGGTGGGTAGCGGGTCGCGGTGACCGGGTTGCTCGGAGAGGGTCGACACCGACTATGGGTTCCTATCGCTAATGGGTCTGGATCGTAGCTGAATCTGATGTTAGATTCAGTTTCGAATCTTGACCAGAGGAGCCACAGTGATCAAACCGCGCGGTGTCAACACCGAGTTCGAGATCAGTGGGATCAACCACGTGGCGATGGTGTGTTCGGACATGGAACGCACCATCGACTTCTACAGCAACATTCTGGGTATGCCGCTGATCAAATCGCTGGAACTGCCCGGCGCCGGTGGGCAGCACTTCTTCTTCGATGCCGGCAACGGGGACTGCGTGGCGTTCTTCTGGTTCCCCGACGCTCCGGACCGGGTGCCGGGGATCTCCTCGCCGGCGGCCCTTCCTGGCATCGGTGAGATCACCAGTGCGGTCAGTACGCTCAATCACCTGGCCTTCCACGTTCCGCCGGACAAGTTCGACGCCTACCGCCAGCGCCTGAAAGACAAGGGTGTGAGAGTCGGCCCGATCCTCAACCACGACGACTCCGAGTGGCAGGTCAGCCGGACTGTGCACCCGGGCGTGTTCGTCCGCTCTTTCTACTTCCACGATCCCGACGGCATAACGCTGGAATTCGCCTGCTGGACAAAGGAGTTCACTGGCGACGTGGAGCATGTCACGCCAAAGACCGCCGCTGATAGGCGGGTTCCGACCGTCACCTAATCGCGATACAGCGCGGGATCGCCGAGTTTGTCCAGCAGCGCCGTCAACTGCTCGACCAGCTGTTCCGGTTTGAATCGCACCTCACCGGTCAGCCAGGCGCTGATGGTCTGGGCGACCCCCCCGACCACAAAGTGCGCGGCCGCCTTGATCCGGTCGTTCTCCGGCAGGCGCAGCGCGGCGCGGGCGTGCTGACCGGACAGCATCGCCAGCAGTGCGCTGGATTCCACCCGTTTACGCACCACGACCGCATTGCTCAGATGCACGCCGAACAACAGGCGTCCGATCCGGGCATCACCGGCGACGGTCCGCACGATGTTGGCAATGCCCGCCCGGGTCTGCTGGTCGGGCGGCGCCGCGTTCACCATCGACTGGGTTTTAGCTGCCAGGTCGGCAATGACGGAGTCGAAGACGGCGCTGACGAACTCGTCCTTGTCGGCGAAGCTCTCGTAGAAATAACGGGCGGTCAGGCCGGCTTGCCGGCAGATACCCCGCACGGTCACCTCGGCGATCTCCGGCACATCGGCGCCGAGCAGGTCGAGTCCGGCTTCGAGTAACCGGGCCCGACGCATCGCCAGCCGATCGGCGGCGTCCACCCCGCCGTAGGGGCGTGCGCCCGACACGTTGGTGTAGACCATGCCCACCATCTTGACAGCGGGGTCAAAGCTGGACCAATATCAGGAAACGTACGTTCTCAGAATTGGGGTAGTGGGCGATGACGGCTGGCGCGGTAATGCAGCAGGTGGAACGGCCCGTCGGCGCGTCGCCGGACCCTTGGCGCCGCAGGGCACCCAAGCAACAGCAGGGCGTGACCATGGCGGACGGACTGTTCGGCCTGTCGCTGATGGCCGGCTCGGCGAACGTGATCATGCAGCTGGCCCGGCCCGGCGTCGGCTACGGCGTACTGGAGAGCCGGGTGGACAGTGGGCGGGCTGACCTTCACCCGTTCAAGCGGGCCCGTACCACTATCGGGTATCTCGCGGTGGTCGCGCTTGGCAGCGATGAGGAGAAGGAATCTTTCAAGAAGGCGATCGACGTTGCCCACCGCCAGGTTCGGCACACCAAGGACAGTCCGGTGAAGTACAACGCCTTCGACCCCGAGCTGCAGCTGTGGGTGGCGGCCTGCCTGTACAAGGGATCGGTCGATCTGTCCCGAATGTTCTTCGGCGAGGTGGATGACGATGAGGCCGACCGCCTGTATCAGGAGAGCAAGGTATTCGGCACCGCGTTGCAGATGCGCCCGGAGATGTGGCCATCGGATCGGGAGGCGTTCGACAAGTACTGGCAGCAGCAGCTTGATACCAACATCAGCATCGACGGGCCGGTCCGCGAGTATCTGTATCGCATCGCCGCGGCCCGGATGCGCGGGGTGACACTGCCCGGGCCACTGCACAAGCTGGTGGAGGGGCCGATGCTGTTTATCACCACAGGATTTCTGCCGCAACGGTTCCGCGATGAGATGCGGCTGCCGTGGGACGCGGCCAAGCAGCGTCAGTTCGACGGACTGATCGAAATGGTGCGGGTCGTCAACAATCTGACGCCGGGCCCGCTGCGGCGTTTCCCGTTCAACGCGTTGATGTGGGATATGCGGTGGCGGATGCGGACCGGGCGCCCGCTGGTGTGAGGCGTCGGTTGCCGCAACCGGGCCGCTGGCTTCTTCGAACCGTGGCCTACGAGGGCCCTGGTGGCCTGCTGGTAGTCGGAGAACTTTCCGGGTATCCGGTGATCGGGCATATCGTGGTGGGTAGCGGAATCGAGGTGCGGTGATGCAGTTCAAGGCCGGCGACCATGTGCGGTGGAACTCCGAAGCCGGTCACGTCAGCGGCCACATCACCAAGGTCCATACCCGCGACACGGATTACAAGGGGCACCGTAGGCACTGCAGCCCCGAGGACCCGCAGTACGAGATCAAAAGCGACAAAACCGACCACATCGCCATGCACAAGGGATCAGCTCTGCAGATGCTCGGCGATTGAGCCGCCGAGGCTCGATCGCCGAGCTACGAGAACCGTTCCGTCGACCAGGTTGTCGATATAGACGGGACTGAAAACGCCGTTGCCGTGGGCCGGCAGGATCATCTGGCCTTTGTTGATCATCCGCAGCGGGATGATCGTCCAGGTTTGGAGCGCGGACCCCACACATCGCCCGGCCGGATGATCGTGGTGTCGATGTCGCCGGCGGTCTGAGCGGCGAGCACAACGTGCTCGGAATTCACTTTGGTGTCGACATAGCTGTACCCGCTGACACGGACCGGGTCTGTCTCATCAACGCCGTCGCGAAATTCCAATCCGTAGGCGGCAATTGAGGACACATGCACAAAGCGGGTCACACCGGCTGCGGCAGCGGCACGCAAAACCCGCTGGGTGCCAAGGACGTTGACCTCCCACGCGCTATCGAGGGGTGCCGCGTTGGACACGATGGCGGCGGTGTGGATCACGACGTCGATGCCGGCAAGCCGGCCGGCCCAGGGGGCAGGATCGAGCGTGCTGCCGGCGACGATGTGGTCGGCAGACGACGCGAGGAGGTCGACACCACTCACCTCGGCCCCGAGTTCGCGCAGCCGATCAGCGAGGCTCCTGGCGATGAAGCCGTTGGCGCCGGTGATGAAGACGCGGGCGGGTACTTCCGGGGCTGGGCGATCTGTCACGGCTGGGGCCTTTCGGGGGCGAGTTCGGTTCGACGCGATGCCTGTCAACCACAACGGGATTAGGTTGGCGGCGTTCAGCCGAGCTTGCGCTGGCGGCGGGCACCCGTCGTGCGCATCAGCGCCAGTGTCTTCATCCCCGGCGCCGGGGTCACGTCCACGGCGCGGACCATCAGGCCACGCCAGCGCGGGATGACCCGGAAGATCTGGCGGCTCTCCAGCAACTGCAACCCGGCCCGTGCGACGTCCGCGGACGCCAATGGCTTGGGTCCGGAGAATAACAACGCCGCACCCGGGTCGTGCGCATGTGAACTGACCATTTGGGTGCCCACCACGTCCGGGCACAGCGCCCGAACCCGAATCGGCAGCCCGGCATGGTCGAGGTCGCCCTGCAACGACGTCGTGAACGACAACACCGCCGCCTTGGTCGCCGCATACAGGGCCAGTCCCGGCACCGGGGCGAGCGCCGAGATCGACGCGACGTTGAGGATCGCTCCCCCGGCACCGCCCATCGTCGCGATCGCCGCGTGTGAGCCGGCCATCACACCTCCGATGTTGATGTCCAGGATTTGACAGCGAGCAAAGCGTGCTCACTCGCTAGATGCCGCATCCGCGGACATAAATAGTGTCAACGGTTCGTGGATCCTGTTAAATTCCGGACGATCGGCCCTCAGCTATGGACCTACTGGACCCCCCCTGGCGTACCGTCGGGGGGTGCCGAAGTGACTGTGCGGCGCAGCGAGCAGCGCACCATCCGCGGACCCGGGGAACCAGACCGGCGTGGCGCGCGACTAACCGGTAGTGGAGAAAGGAGTGCGACGATGAGTTTGTTGGATGCCCATATTCCGCAGTTGGTGGCGTCGGAGTCGGCGTTTGGGGCCAAGGCGGCGTTGATGCGGTCGACGATGTCTCAGGCGGAGCAGGCGGCGTTGTCGG
>JBDTEP010000218.1:0-8216 GCA_039922455.1 Mycobacterium sp.
GCCGGTTGCAGTGGTGATATGACGGCAGTCCACACCGCAGGGCGTGACGGTCCACGTCGTGGCGAATCCCTTGGTATAGCCCTGCGCCGTCGCGTTGAACGCATACGTGCCGCTGAAATCGTCCGCGGCCGCCACCGGAGCCGCCGCGACCGCCGTGCCGATCAGGGCGGCGCCCGCCAGCAGCATTCGAGTTTTCATTGCCTGCACTCCAGTGTTCGCCGGGCGGTTTAGCCGAGGGTTTTGGCCAGCGAGAACCCGGTCGGCGGCGCAATGCCCCCGCACGGCGTGCCCACCGGCTGGAACTGACCGATCAACGTGTCCGAACTGATCGTGAAGCGCATGGTGGCCGGCACCTTCCGCTTGACGATGGTGTACGAGGTTCCCGGACATTCGACGCCGGGATCGACGTATTTGTCGAAGACCCAGTACGGGCCGTCCAGGTGCGCCTCGGTGTCGGTCGCACCGGTGGAGGTGACGATGTGCCGGCAGTCATCCCCGCAGGGAGTCACCGTCCACACCGAGGAGAAGTCGCCGGCGGTCGGTCCGACTCCCTCGCGAAATGCGTATTGCCCGGCGAAGTCATCCGCGGCGGCGATCGGCGCTCCGGCGATGGTGATGAGGCCGAATCCGACGGCGGCCAGCACGGCCATCCGGGCCGTCATGCGTCCGGCACGATCTTGGCCAGGGTGAAGGTGTTTGTCCGCGAGGTCCCGCCGCACGGACTGCCCTGGGGCTGGAGTTCGCCGGCCAGGGTGCGCGGGTCGACACGGAACTCGACCGTCGCCCCCATCAGCTTGTGGTTGTCGCAGAGGATCCCCGCGTCGTCGTAGCGCTGGAATACCCAGCGCCCGCCGGCCAGGTGGGCGTCGGTGTCGGTGAGGCCCGACGCGGTCTTGATGTGCGCGCAGCCGGCGCCACACGGCGTGACGGTCCAGGTGGTCGAGAACGGGGAGCCGTTAGTCCCGCCGGAGTAGGAGTACGCGTACTGGCCGCTGAAGTCGCCGGTCGCCGCGACTTCGGCACCTGCGGCGGCCGCCGTGGCGAGGGCGCCGGCACCGGCCAGTGCGAAGGTGGCCGCGGTGAATGCGATGGCCTTCATCATTGTTCCTCCGACCGAAGCTTCAATTGTTCGCTATGCGTACATATGTACGTTTTCCGTGCAAATTTAAGTATGGGTTGCGTCACATCGGCTGTCAATACTTGTCGGACGTCACATTTGACTGATCCGCGCGGAAAGTAGCGTGGCCGCAAACCCCAGCGACGGGTGTGCGGCCACGCGGGCCTTTCAGGCCCAGCTGGAGCCGACGGAGGCGTCGGTGTTGGCCATGTTGTTACCGGCGGTCTGCACCTTCTGACCGTGCGAATTGGCCTGCTCGTAGATCACCGCGAAGTTGCGGCCGAGTTGCGACACGAACTCCTGGCACGCCACCGAACCCGAACCACCCCAGAAATCACCGGCAGCCAGCACATCATGCACGATCGCTTGATGCTCGGCCTCCAACGACGCCGCTTGAGCACGAATCAACGCACCGTGAGCGTTGACGTCACCGAACTGGTAGTTGATAGACATAGTTGGTCATCTCTCCTTGGGTCTAGCTGGACAGGATCTGCTGCGAGGCCGCTTCCTGGCTCTCGTAGTGGTTGGCATCGCGGATCAAACCATCGCGCACCCCGTGCAACATGGTCACAATGTTGCGAAACGCGGACTGCATCTGACCCATGGTGTCCATCGAGGTGCGCTCGGCCAGACCACCCCAACCCGCACCCGAGATGTTGGTCGACGACGCGAACATCCGGCGGGCCTCATCCTCCACCGTCTGCGCGTGCACATCGAAACGCCCCGCCATCGAACGCATCGCGTCCGGATCGGTCATAAAACGAGCGGTCATGGAAGTCTCCTTAATATCTGTTGGGTGTTGTGTTGGTTGGTGCCGATTACCCGGCGGCCGCTGCGTTGGCCGCCTCGGTCATCGCATAGGAGCCCGCACTGGTGCTGAGCACTGCCACGAACTGCTCGTGGATTGCCGCGGCCTGCGCGCTGATGCTCTGGTAGAGCTGGGCGTGCGCGGCGAACTGCGCGGCGGTCAGCGCGGAGACCGGATCTCCGGCCGCGGGCACCACGCCGGTGGTCGGCGATGCAGCGGCGGCGTTGATAGCACTGACCGATGTGCCGATCTGCTGCAGGTTGCCGGCCGCGGCCGAGAGCACCTCCGGGTGGGTGGTCACAAACGACATGTGTTTTTCCTTTCTCGATACTTTGGTTGCCTGCGGTCAGCAGGCACGGCTGGGGGCGAGCTCCGGATACACGACGGTCCGGCACTGCTCGCCGGTGAGCTCGGCAAGCAACTCGATCAGTGTTTGCGCGCCGGGGCTGGGCGCCCGACCGGCCGCGGTGGTGATCACGATCGCGCTCTTGACCGAGTGCAGCGGGATGGGCAGCACGGCCAGCCGCGGATCGTCTTGCCCGATCGAGCTCGGCAGCAGTGCGACCAGGTCGGACTCGAGCAGTAGCTGCCGGACAGCTTGGAGCGAGGTCACCTCCACCCGGTTCTCCGGCAGCGGAAGCCCGTGCCGGGCGAAGAGGTGCTCGACTTCACGGCGCAGGCCGGTCTCCACGCCGGGAACGATCCACGGGTAGGCCGCCAGATCGGCGAACGTGACCGCGTGCTGAGACAGCAGCGGATGGGCACCGCGGGCGAACGGCCCGACCGGCTCGGTGTAGAGCGGCGTGCGGGTCTCGCCCACGGCCACCGATGCACCGCGCCGGCCGACCACCAGATCCACCCGGCCGGCGCCCAACTCCACCGACAGGACCTCCGCGGCGTGTTCGCGCACCAGCACGGTGAGCTGCGGGCGGTCGGTCTTCAACCGGGCGATCGCACGCAGCAGAAGCTGGTTGGCGCCACCCGGGTCGGTGCCGACCACCACCGTGCCGCGATGGGCGTCGGCCAACTCGGTGACGTGCCGGCCGGCCTGGGCGAGCTGGGCGAGGACGGCCCGGGCGTGCTGGGTGAAGGTCTCGCCGAAGATCGTCGGGGTCACTCCGCGCGGTCCGCGCTCATAGAGCGACACGCCCAGGATCGACTCCAGATCCCGCAGCGTCCGGGTCGCCACCGGCTGGGTGATGTGCAGCGCCGCAGCCGCGGCGATCACGCTGCCGTGCGTGGTCAGCACATCGACCAGCACCAGGTGACGCAGCTTCAGCCTGCCGTCCAACAGCCGCGGCCGGTCCATCAGATCCCCCGGCAACAGATATTGTACGTACACCGTACGCTTGTTCGCATAGCGAGCAGTATGAAATGCTTCACACCGGATGTCAACAGGCGGCACGAATCACATTCGACAGCAGCGCGGCGTCGCACAGGTGACGGCCTGCTGTGAGCGCAACCACGGTTGACGCGCGTTGTGATTCATTCCATACTGTTCGTTTAACGTACCTTTGTACGTATTGCGAACACAGGAGGCTTGTGAACGATGAAGATCACCCTGCTGGTGGCAGCCGCCGCCGCCGTGGCCGGCACCGCCAGCTTCGGCTTGTCCGAGCACGCGGACAACGCACCCGGCTTCACGGGCCGGTACGCCTACCTGGCCGCCGGCAGCCCGGGTACACCGTTCACCACGACCTGGACCGTGACGCCCTGCGGCCAGGACTGCGTACACATCACCACGGCATCCGGGCTCACCGACACCGACGCCCACCGGGCCGGGTCGGGCTGGGTTTTCGAGAAGTACGACGAGGCCGGGATCCGGTGCGACAACCAGAAAGTGCTACCGGCGACCATCCAGTTCACCATCGACCCCGCGTCGCTGCGCGGGCAGCTGCAGCCGCTGGGCACCCCGTGCGGCGGCGCCTCCCGAGCTAGTGAATTCACCCTCAGCAAGATCACCTGACCCGGCCCTGTCCTACCATGGGCACAATCTCGGTGGAAGTCACACAATCGAATCCTCGGCGGTAGGGCGCAAACACCATGGCAGTGCAGCAAGACGACCCCGAATCAGTGACGGCGTCCGGCGATTACGTGCAATCCCTGGCCCGTGGGCTCACGGTCATTCGCGCCTTCAGCGACGAGAACCCGCGACAGACGATCAGCGATATCGCCCGGCGATGCGCACTGTCCCGACCAGCGGCCCGTCGTTTTCTGCTCACCCTGGTCCAGCTGGGCTATGTCGCCACTGACGGCTCCCAGTTCTGGCTGACCCCGCAGGTGTTGGAACTCGGGTCCAGCTACCTGTCCAGCCTGTCGCTGCCCGACCTGGCCCAGCCCCATCTGACCGAGCTGTCGGCGGGGATCAACGAATCGTCATCGGTGGCGGTGCTGGACGGGTCCGACATCGTCTATGTCGCCCGGGTTCAGGTCCGCCGGATCATGGCGACGACGATCGTGGTTGGCACCAGGCTGGCCGCCCCCGCCACCGCGATGGGCCGGGTGCTGCTCGCCGGCCTGCCTAAAGCCAAACGGGACAAGTGCCTGCGGACGATTCCGCTGGTGTCCTACTCCAGCGGAACCCCGGCATCCCGGGACGAGTTGGCCGCCGAACTGGAGCGGGTAGCCAGCCAGGGCTTCTCCATCATCGACCACCAGACCGACTACGGCCTGCGCTCGGTGGCGGCGCCGATACTCGACCGCAACAAGAACACCGTCGCGGCGGTTAGCGTTTCGGCGGCATCGATGACCTACTCGGCCGAACGGGTCCGCAGCGACCTGCTGCCGCAGGTGCTCGCCACGGCGGAGAAGATCAGCATCGACGTCGCGCACACCGAGATCGGACTGGTCAACCTGCCGGCCGGCGGCTAACCCTGGGTCAACCCAGCACCGCCGACGTCCGCGCAGCCGCGTCGGCAACCAGCGGCACCAACCGCTCGATCGGCACCGAGTTCGCCGCACCGGCCACACAGATCGCCGCCAGCGGGCCGGCGGCGGTGCGGACGGCCGCCGCCACGCTGGGCAGTTCCACCCCGACGAATGCGCGGGTCTGGGCTCCGTGGTCGATCGAGATGCCGTGAGCGCGCCTAATCCGGGCCAGCTCCAGGTGCAGGCCGACCAGATCCCAGCCCTTGCCTGAGCGGGCCAACTGCGCACCGAAGCGGGCATCTATCTCCTCGGGCGGCAGCCAGGCCAGCATCGCACGCCCGCCGGTGGTCAGATAGGCCCGGTGCCGGCTGCCGACCTTCGACGGTAACGTGGTCGCGAAGTGACCGCCGATCTTGTCCAGATAGACCTCGTCGGTGCCCTCCAGCGCGGCCAGATGCACCACCAGCCCGGTCCGCAGGTGCAGCTGGTGCAGGTACTCGGCGGCCGCCTTGCGGATCTCGCCGTGCAGGCTGTCCTTGCCGCCCAATCCGAGGGCGCGCCGCCCCAGGCTGTACTGGGCACCGGTGTATTCCAGCCATTCCAGCCCGACCAGCTGGCCCAGGATGCGGTGCGTGGTCGAGCGCGGCAGGCTGGTGCGCGCCGCGATCTGATCCAGGTTCAGCCGGGCCATCGGCCGCTGCTCGAACGCGTCGAGGATAAGCGTGACGCGCTCCACCATCGACGGCGGCGTCAACTCCGGACGCTGCGCGTCAACCGCCCTGGACATTCCCCGAATTTAGCAGCGCCTCGCCGGTGGTCACCTTGAAGCCGGCGATGCCGGAGATCGACATGGTGGCCTCGTAGGTGCGCTCATATCCGGTGTCGCAGATCTGCCAGCCGTCGGCGGTGCGGCGGTAGCGGTCGTGGTAGAAAGCGGCACCGATCAGCATCAGGTCGTAGTCGGGCATGATCACCCGGTCCTGCAGGTACCAGATGCCCGACGCGGTGTCCGGTCCGGTCACGGTGATCTCCGGATGGTTGACCCGGTGCTCGCTGATCACGTTGGCCGGCAGCGAGGAGCGCATGAAGTCCACCAGCGACTCACGATCGGTGAACCGGTGCTCGGCACCTATCGACTTGCCGTAATCGGCGGTGATGTCGTCGGTTAGGGTGACCGCGAAGTCATCCCAATGTTTGGTGTCCAGCGCCCGCAGATAGCGGTACTTGACCTGCTTGATTGCCTCGATGGCCGGGTAGTCGCTCATCTCATCATTTCAGCACCCGGTCCGGGGTGCGGTCCAACCCATCTCGACCAGTGGGACGCCCGGGTCGATCGACCCGTCTTTGGGCGACGATGTACGGATGACCGATCTTTCGAAATACGGCCCCTGGGCGGTGATCGCCGGCGGCTCCGAAGGTGTCGGTGCCGAGTTCGCCGACCAACTGGCCGCCGCCGGACTCAACCTGGTGCTGATCGCCCGTAAGCCCGAGCCGCTGGAGCGCACCGCCGCATCCTGCCGGGCCTACGGCGTACAAGTCCGCACGCTGGCAGCCGATCTCACCGATCCGGCGTCCACCGACCAGATCATTGAGGCGACAGCGGGACTGACCGTCGGCCTGCTGATCTATAACGCCGGCGCCAACACCTGCAGCGAGGAGTTCCTCGACGCCGATCTGCCCGACTTCGCCCGGGTCGTCGAGCTCAACATCAACGCACCGCTGCGGCTGGTGCAGCATTACGGCCGGCCGATGCGAGAGCGTCGCCGCGGCGGCATCCTGCTGGTCGGGTCGATGGCCGGCTACTTAGGCTCGGTGCGCCACACCATCTACGGCGGGGTGAAAGCGTTCGGCCGGATCTTCGCGGAGGGACTCTGGCTGGAGCTGCGCGACTACAACGTCGACGTGCTGGAACTGGTGCTGGGGGTGACGCGCACCCCGGCGATGCAGCGGGTCGGGCTGAACTTCGCCATGCCAGGCATGAAGGTCGCCGAACCGGCAGAAGTGGCCGCCGAGGGACTCGAACAGTTGACCCGTGGCCCGGTGCACATCGCCGGGGGCAACGCCTCCGACGTGGCACGGCGCAACAACCCGGACCGCGCCAGGGTGGTGCTGGGTACACACCGCTTTATGCAGCAGCTGATCGGGCAGGGCTGAGCCGGAATGCGCCTCGGCCTATCCACTCCGGTGGTGGTGCAGACCCCCGGAATCGCGTCGACGTGGGAACGCGGCGCGGACATCGACGACCTCGCGCGCATCGCCAAGGTCGCCGATGAACTCGGGTTTGACTACCTGACCTGTTCCGAGCACGTCGCCGTCCCCCTCGACCAGGGCGAGGGCCGCGGGTTCGTCTACTGGGACCCGGTGGCGACGCTGGCCTTCCTCGCCGCCCACACCGCTCGAATCCGGCTGGCGACGTCCATCGTGGTGCTCGGCTATCACCATCCGTTGGAGATCGTGAAGGCGTACGGCACACTGGATCGGATCAGCGGCGGCCGGGTGGTGCTGGGTGTCGGGGTGGGGTCGATCGAAGAAGAGTTCGCGATGTTGAACTCATCATGGCCGGACCGCGGCGCCCGCGCCGACGACGCCATCCGCGCCCTGCGGGCGTCGCTCGCCGATCCGCGGCCGAGCTACTCCGGCGAGTACTACCAGTTCAACGACGTCATCGTCGAACCGTGCGGGGTGCAGTCGCACCTGCCCCTATGGGTCGGTGGTCGGACCCGGCGTTCGTTGCGCCGTGGAGTGGAGTTGTGCGACGGTTGGATGCCGTTCGGGCTGGGAGCCCGGGATCTGGCGGAAATGCTTGCCACCGTGGATCTTCCGGATGACTTCGACATTGTCTTAGGGCCCGGCCCGCTGGACCCGCTGGGGGATCCCGGCAAAACCGAGCGCCGGCTGCGCTCGTTGCAGGACGTCGGCGCCACCATCATCAACTGTTCGATCAGAGCGGAGTCCGTCGACCACTACTGCGATCAGCTCGGGGCACTGCACACCCTGGCCGACGATTTCGACCGGGAGGGCTGATGGCAAGCGAGCAGCGGCTGGTCGAACTGGACCGGCGCCTGGCACACATCGAAGATGAGCGCGCCATCGAGCGAATGATCGCCGCCTACGGCCCGCTGGTGGATGCCGGCCAAGCCGACGCGACCGCCGAACTGTGGGCCGTCGACGGCAGTTACGACGTCGAGGGTTGGTCGATGGCCAGCCGGGCCGAGATCGCCGCGATGGTGCGCTCGGATGCCCACCAGGGCCTGATCGCCGGCGGCAGTACACATTTCCTCGGCCCGGCGGTGGTGACCATTGACGGCGACGACCGCGATGCGGCGGTCGCGGTCTGCGAGTCGGTCCTGGTGGTGCGTCACGAGAAGAGGTATCTGGTGGCCCGGGCCGGCGTGCACCACTTCGCGCTGCGACGGCTCGACG
>JBDTEP010000219.1:0-5756 GCA_039922455.1 Mycobacterium sp.
GCGCGCACCGGTGCTGCGCACAATGCTGTGGCGGCTGCTGCCCTACCGCTGGCTGCCGGACCCGACGTCGGTGGTGTGGGTGGTCGGGTTCGACGCCGACGACGGCCGGGTGCTGCGCCAGTTCCGCACCACCGATCCGGGGTTCGGCCTGGCCACCGGAGTGGTCGAGGCCGGCGACCGGCTGTGGCTGGGCCGCATCGGCGGGTCGGGGTTGGCGTACTTTCAGCTGTAACTTCTGCATCATCAGCCACAGCGTGCCTCCCGGGGTTCGCGACGAAATTCGCCTACCCTGCTCACACGATGACTTTTGCGCGCTCAGTGTCAGCCCTGGTGGCGGTGGGTTTTCTCACAACTGCCACTCCTCTGGCAGCCGCCCCCCTGGCGGCGGCCGACCCCACCCCGGGACTCAACGCCGGATCCGTCGGCTGCCCCTATCAGGTCAGCACCCCACCCGCGGTGGACGCCTCGGAGGTCCCGCAGGCCGGTGACCCGCCCATGCCACTACCTGTGCCGGCCACCCCGGTCGGCGGTCCGGCCCTGGCCGGCTGCGGTATCGTCGCCGCACCCGACACCGGCCCACTGCCCGGAGATATCTCCGCCGAGGCCTGGCTGGTAGCCGACCTGGACAGCGGCGCGGTGATCGCCGCCCGCGACCCGCACGGCCGGCACCGGCCCGCCAGCATCATCAAGGTTCTGACCGCGATGGCATCGCTGAACGAGCTGGATCTAAACCGGGTCGTGGCCGGAACCCCCGAGGACGCCGCGGCCGAAGGCACCCGGGTCGGTGTCGCCCCCGGCGGCAACTACACCGTCAACCAACTGCTGCACGGGCTGCTGATGGGGTCGGGCAACGACGCCGCCCACGCCCTGGCCGACCAACTCGGCGGCATGGGCGTGGCGCTGGAGAAGATCAACACCCTGGCCGCCAAGATGGGAGGCCACGACACCCGCGCCGCCACCCCCTCCGGGCTGGACGGGCCGGGCATGAGCACCTCGGCCTACGACATCGGGCTGTTCTACCGCTACGCCTGGAACAACCCGGTGTTCGCCGACATCGTCGCGACCCGCACCTTCGACTTCCCCGGCTACGGCGACGTCCCCGGCTACGCCCTGGAGAACGACAACCAACTGCTCTACAACTACCCGGGCGCGCTCGGCGGCAAGACCGGCTACACCGACGATGCCGGGCAGACGTTCGTCGGCGCGGCCAACCGGGACGGACGACGGCTGGTGGTGGTGCTGCTGCACGGCTCCCGGCTGCCCATCCCGCCCTGGCAGCAGGCCGCACACCTGCTCGACTACGGCTTCGGCACCCCGCCCGGCACCCGGATCGGCACCCTGATCGAGCCCGACCCGGCACTAGTGGCGCCCCGCGCCCCCGCCGTCGACCCGAACCCCCAGGCCATGATGCTGGCACCGTCCGACGACACGGTGCCGGTACGGGTCGGGGTGGGCATCTTCGGCACGATCATCGTGTTCGCGCTCATCATGGGTGCCCGGGCGGTGAACCAACGGCCCAGCCGAGGGTCGACATAGCGATCAAGGCGAACTCGATGACCAACGCGGGTATGCCCCACCCGGCCTTCACCGCGGCCTGCGTTGTCGAATTCGTCGCGGGCGGGCTGACCTACTGCTACGCAACCCTGGCCGATCAACACACGGCCGACCCGGGTCCTCGATAGCCCGGCCATCCCCTACGGTGAGGTAGGTGGGCCGAATCGGGGAACTGTACCGCTCTTCGCCCCTGGCACTGCTGGTCGGTGTGGCCGCCGCCAGCGTCGGCGTCATCTACGGCTACGACCTGTCCAATATCGCCGGCGCCCTGCTGTTCATCGAGGACGAGTTCGGGTTGTCAGCCGGCCAGCAGGAGATGGTGACCACCGCGACGGTCATCGGGGAGATCGGCGGCGCCATGGCGGGCGGGTGGCTGGCCAACACGATCGGACGCAAGAAATCGATGGTCGCGGTGGCCATCGGCTACGCGGTCTTCGCGTTGCTGGGGGCGGCCTCGACGTCGCTGCCGATGCTCACCGTGGCGCGGCTGTTGCTCGGTATCACCATCGGGGTGTCGGTGGTGGTGGTCCCGGTGTTCGTAGCCGAATCAGCGCCGGCCACCGCCCGCGGCGCGCTGCTGGTCGCCTACGGGGTGGCCACCGTGATCGGGATCATCGCCGGCTACCTGCTCGCCTACCTGCTGGCCGGCACCGGCAATTGGCGAGCGATGCTGGGCCTGGCCGCCGTCCCCGCCGTGCTGGTGACGTGGGTGTTGGCCGGCATCCCCGACACCGCGCGCTGGTATCTGCTCAAGGGCCGCGTCGAGGACGCACGCCGCACCCTGCGGCGGATCGAACCGGGCGCGGACGCCGAGCAAGAGCTGGCCGAGATCAGCCGGACCCTACGCGAGGACCAGCAGGCCGGGGTCGGCGTGCTGCGCGAGATGCTGCGGCCGCCCTACCTTCGCGCGACGCTGTTCGTGGTGACGTTGGGCTTCTTCATCCAGATCACTGGGATCAACGCGATCGTCTACTACAGCCCCCGACTCTTCGAGATGATGGGCTTCCAAGGCCATTTCGCGTTGCTGATCCTGCCGGCACTGGTGCAGGTCGCCGCCTTGGCGGCGATGGTCGTCTCGCTGGTGTTGATCGACCGGGTCGGTCGGCGGCCGATCCTGCTGTCGGGGATCACCGCAATGATCGCCGCGAACCTGCTGCTGATCGGGGTGTTCGCCGCCGGGCCGGTGTTCGGTGACGCATTGACGGCGGTCAAGTTCGGCGGGGTGCTGCTGTTCACTGTCGGCTACACCTTCGGGTTCGGCTCGCTGGTGTGGGTGTATGCCGGGGAGAGCCTGCCGGCCCGGCTGCGGTCGATGGGATCGTCGGCGATGCTGACCTCGGATCTGGTGGCCAACGCAATCGTCGCCGCAGTGTTTCTGAGCATGCTCACTGCACTAGGTGGCGCCGGAACATTCGCGGTGTTCGGGGTGCTGGCGGTGCTGAGCCTGGCGTTCGTCTACCGCTACGCCCCGGAGACCAAGGGCCGCCAACTGGAAGACATCCGGCACTTCTGGGAGAACGGCGGACGCTGGCCCGAAGCCGAGACCGGCGCTGCGTCCCCTGACATCGGGGCGTCGGCGTGCCCCTGATCTCTGCCGCCGCCATCGTGATCGACGGCCGGGTCTGCCGGCCCGGCTGGCTGTCGGTGGCCGACGGGCGGATCGCCGACTGCGGGTCGGGTCCACCACCGGTGGCGGCGGACACCGATCTCCCCGATGGCGTGGTGGTACCGGGGTTTGTCGACATGCACGTGCACGGCGGTGACGGCGTCTCCTACGCGGACGATCCGGACCGTGCCGCTGCATTGCACGCCCGCCACGGCACCACCGGCGGGCTGGCCAGCCTGGTGACCGCCGCCCCGGAGACGCTGCTGGCCCAGGTGCGCGTCCTGGCCGACGCCACCGCACGCGGTGTGGTGGACGGTATCCACCTGGAGGGTCCGTGGCTGAGCCGGCGGCATTGCGGAGCGCATGACACCGCCTGGCTGCGCGATCCCGACCGCGGCGAGGTCGACGCGCTGCTGGCCGCCGGCGCCGGTGCGATCACGATGGTCACCCTGGCACCCGAGCGGCCCGGCGCCATCGAGGCCATCCGACATCTTGTCGACGCCGGAGTCGTTGTGGCCGTGGGACATACCGACGCCGGATACGACCAGACGCAGGTCGCGATCGAGGCCGGCGCCACGGTCGGAACGCACCTGTTCAACGCGATGCGGTCGCTGCATCATCGCGAACCAGGACCGGTGCCGGCGCTGCTGGCCGACCCCCGGGTGACCGTCGAGTTGATCGTCGACGGCGTCCACCTGCATCCCGCGGTGATCCGGCACGTCGTGGCGACCGCCGGCCCGGACCGGGTCGCACTGGTCACCGATGCGATGGCCGCCGCCGGTGTGGGCGACGGCGCATTCAGCCTCGGCGGGCTCGACGTCGACGTCACCGAGGGGGTGGCCCGACTGCGCGGCACGACGACGATCGCCGGCAGCACCGCCACCATGGACCGGCTGTTCACCGGCGCGGTGCACCTCCTGGGCGCCGATGACGCCGCCTTGAGAGCGGCGGTGCGCATGACCGCGACCACCCCGGCCCGCGCGCTGCGACTGGACGGTGTCGGGGTTTTGCGAACCGGGTTCGCGGCTAACCTGGTGGTGATGAACGCCGACCTGCAGGTGGTGCGGATCATGCGCCGCGGAGCGTGGCTGAGATGAAGGAGAACGATGAGCGAACCGACTGTCACCCATGACGAAAGGCAGTACCAGATCACCGTCGATGGCGAGAACGCCGGGTTCGCCGACTATGTCGACGCCGGCGACCAACGGATCTTCCATCACACCGTGATCGACAAGGCGTTCGGCGGGCGCGGACTGGCCGGCACGCTGATCGCCGCGGCCCTCGACGACACCCGCGCGGCCGGCAAGCGGATCGTGCCGGTGTGCTCGTTCGTGGAGGGTTACATCACCAAGCACCCGGAGTACGCGGACCTGGCCGACCCGGTCACCGAGCAGGCCCGGGCGATGGTGGCCGAGGACTGAGGGCCGCGCGTCAAGCCTCGCGCAGGTTCTCCGCCGACGTCGCCGCCCACGCGGTGGCGAACAGGATCAGCCGAGCGGTGATGTAGGCGAACACCAGCAGGCCCAGCACCGGCCCGAACACCGCCCCGGCCGGACCGTCGACCACCGATTGCAGGTAGACCGAGCCCGCCTGCTTGAACAGTTCGTAGCCGACCGCGGCGATCGCCCCGCCCCGCATCGCGCTGGCCATGCTCACCGGCTCGCGGGGCAACCGGGCGATCATCCAGGTGAACAACAGCCACGACACCGCCACCGCCATCCCCAGCGACGCGACCCGCAGCAGCGCACTCAGCAGGGCGAAGTCGGGAACACCCAGCCAGCGCAGGCTCTTTCGCATGAGCTTCGGATCGGCCAGGGCGGTCAGCGCGATCGTGGCCAGCATGGCGCCGAAAGCCCACCCTATCGCGAGCAGATCCGACAGCTTCGACGAGACGAAACCCAGCTTGCGCGAACGTGTTTCCCACATCTCGGAGAGCGCCTCGCGCAGGTTGGCCATCCACGTCAGCCCCACCCAGGCGGCTGTCGCCAGACCGATAACGCCCACTGAGGCACGCGAGGAGATCGCGCTGTCCATCAAGGTGACCAGCTCGTTGCCGAACTCGCCGGGAACCGAGTGTTTGATCCGGCGCGCGATCTCGTCGAGCAACTCGGGTCGCCGCGACAGCAGGAAGCCGCCGACGGAGAACCCGACCATCACCAGCGGGAACAGCGCGAAAATGGTGTAGTAGCTCATCCCGGCGGCGAAGAAGTTGCCCTGGCAGTCGTCGTACCGCTCCTGCGCCCGCACCACGTGGTCGAGCCAGCCGTACCGGGCCCGCAGCCGGTCGATGACACCCGGCTTGGACTGGTCGGTCACGGCTTTACTCATGTCGGCGACGGAAGGAATCCCACCCGGTCGTACACCCGCTCGATGGTCCTGGCCGCCGCCGCGCGAGCCCGGCGCGCGCCGGCGGCCAGCACCGCCTCCAGCTCACCCGGATCGGCGAGCAACTCGTCGACCCGGGCTTTGATCGGGGTGACGAATTCGACGACGGCCTCGGCGGTTTCCTTCTTCAGGTCGCCGTAGCCGCGCCCGGCGTAGCCGTCAACCAGCGTGTTGACGTCGGTGCCGGTGACCGCGGCTTGAATGGTCAGCA
>JBDTEP010000220.1:0-3537 GCA_039922455.1 Mycobacterium sp.
ACCGTGATCGGCGACCGCTCGTTCGGTTCGGATCCGGCGAAGGTCACCGAGTACGCCGGGGCGTACGCGCAGGGCTTGCGCGACGCCGGGGTGCTGCCGGTGCTCAAGCACTTCCCCGGCCATGGCCACGGTTCGGGTGACTCGCACACCGCCGGCGTGGTGGTCACCCCGCCGCTGGCGCAACTGCAGGACAACGACCTGGTGCCGTACCGCACGCTGGTCACCCAGGCACCGGTCGCGGTAATGCTGGGCCACCTGGAGGTGCCCGGCCTGACCGAGGATCCGGCCAGCCTGAGCCCGGAGGTTGTGCAGCTGCTGCGTACCGGCACCGACTATCACGGCCCGGCGTTCGACGGGCTGGTGTTCACCGACGACCTGTCTTCCATGGCGGCGATCACCGAGCACTACGGGGTGCCCGAGGCGGTGCTACGCAGTCTGCAGGCCGGTGTCGACGTGGCGCTGTGGGTCACCACCGACGAGGTGCCGGCGGTGCTGGACCGGCTCGAGCAGGCGGTGGCGACCGGTGAGCTGAAGCAGGAGTTGGTCGACGCTTCGCTGGCACGGGTGGCAGCGGTCAAAATGCCCGGCAGCCATTGCCACGGGTGACCCCGGTGGCACCGCAGAGCGTACAGGTTACTCTTCGGTAAGATCATGCCGTGGGGTGCACGGAAGGATTCGTAGGCGATGGCAGCTGGCAGCAAGCGGTTACCGCGGGCTGTGCGCGAACAGCAGATGCTCGACGCCGCCGTGCAGATGTTCTCGATCAACGGCTACCACGAAACCTCGATGGACTCGATCGCGGCGGCCGCACAGATCTCCAAGCCGATGCTGTATCTGTACTACGGCTCCAAGGAGGAGCTGTTCGGGGCGTGCCTGGACCGCGAGCTGCGTCGTTTCGTTGAGTCGGTGCGCACCGGAGTCGACTTAAAACAGAGTCCAAAAGACCTGTTGCGCAACACGATCCGAGCCTTCCTGCGCTACATCGACGCCAACCGCGCATCGTGGATCGTGATGTACGCCCAGGCCACCAGTTCGCAGGCGTTCGCCCATACCGTGCGGGAGGGGCGCGAGCGGATCGTCGAGTTGGTCAGCCGGCTGTTGCAGGCCGGTACCCGCAACCCCGAACCCGGCGTCGACTTCGATGTGATGGCGGTCGCGTTGGTAGGTGCCGGTGAGGCGGTCGCCAGCCGGGTCAGCACCGGCGACACCGACGTCGACGAGGCCGGCGAGCTGATGATCAACCTGTTCTGGCGCGGGCTCAAGGACGCGCCCGGCGGCCGCGACGGCGCCGACACCGCTGCTGCCGGGTAATTTCGCCGTCGGCGGCTGGCCGGTTTTCTCAGTCCGACCAGCGCACCGGCACGTCGTACGCGCTGAATATGCGATCTGAGGTCAGCACGGTCAGGTTTTCGAGTTGAGCCTGGGCGATCAGTAGCCGGTCGAACGGGTCGCGATGGTGGCGCGGTAACGCCGCGACGGCGAGCGCATGCGTATGTGTCACCGGCAGTGCTTCGACCCCACTGCTGCGCATCCGGTCAGGAACGTAGGCCGCCGGTGCGGTCGGCAGGGTCAGCTTGCCGAGTGCCACTTTGATCGCTATCTCCCAGGAACTGGCCGCCGACAGTAGCAATTCCTGCTCGGTGTCTTCGACCAACGTCAGTGCTTCGGCGTTGAGCCGGTCCGGGCTGACCTGCAGCCACAGCCAGGTCTGGGTGTCCAACAGGATTTTCATGCGCCGAAGTCGGTGAGCACATCGTCGGACAGCGGTGCGTCAAAATCGTCCGGCACATCGAACAAGCCGCGATCACGCCCGAGTTCCCGACGAGTTGCCGATCGCGCCGGGACCAGGCGGGCGACGGGTTTTCCGGAGCTGGTGATGGTGATCTCCTCGCCGGCTGCCACCCGGCGCAGCAGGCTGGAGAACGTGGTCTTCGCCTCGTGTACGCCGACCTCGGTCATATCGTCACCCTAGACTTAGTCCACGACTTAGTCGAACAACTCGGCTCGGACTTTATCCGGGCGTCCGGCCTGCCGCCAGCGGATCCGGTGCAGCTGATCTTTGAGCGTCGACCCGATCTCGCGGAGCGTCGCGGCCGTCTGATCAGGCCGATCGCGCAGCGCCCGGGTCGTAGCCTTGAGCAGCCGGCCAGCAGTGAACAGCTGTTCGGGACGCAGTTGGTGGTTGAGCACTTCGGCCAACTGCTGGGTGGCTGCTGCGTCGTCGCCGATATCGCGCAGCATGCGCGTAATCAGCGGTGTCGCCACGCCCGGCCGGCCCATATCGTGGGCGAGCCAGTACATCGCGTACGCATCGGAGTCGCGCCATCGCCACCAGCGCTGCAACTGCGTGTCCAGCCTGCCGCCGTCGGCCAACCCTGCCGCAATGGCTTCGGCGAGCGTCTTCGCTTGGCGAAACGCGTCGGAGATGCCCTGGCCGGGTGTGAAGTCTTTGAAGTGCCCGGCGTCGCCCACCAGGACCCAGCCGGCGCCTGCGCTCTGCCGGAAGTACCCGTGCCAGTTGGCGACCGCCCGAATCGGTCCCACCCGTTGTCCCCCGGAAAGCAGGTCGGCCAGTTCCGGCCAGCGAGCCAACCCGTCGGTGAAGTGGCGATCCCGGCTCGCGTGGAATTCTTTCTGGCGCGGGTTGTCTATCGCGATGGCGGCCATGTACAGGCCGGCGTCGGTGGGCCCGGCGAGGAAGCCATGCTCGCCCATCCGGCCGAAGCGCAAGCGCCCCTCCAGGTCTGAAACACCGTCGAAGTAGGCCCAGGCCGCCATCCGGCCCGGTGATGTGACGAGGTATTCGGCGGCTCCGGCTGCGGCGGCGACTGTCGAGTGGCGTCCGTCAGCGCCGACGACCAGGCGGGCGTGAACCGGATCGTGATCGGTGTCGACGCCGGTCACCCGTCCGCTCCTGTCCCGGAGCACTCCGGTGACCCGGCAGCCGGTGCGGACCTGGGCGCCGGCCCGACCGGCGGCGTCGACCAGCAATGCATCGAGCGTCACGCGCCGCACGCACAACGCCGGCGTGGGGAACTGCGGCGGCGCAATGCTGATGTCGATGCGGACGTCGTTGTTGACCATGGTGACGCGGTTCAGTGGTACCGCCCCGGCGCTCAGCACCGCGGTGAGGACGCCGAGGTCGTCGAGGGCCTGCACGCCGCACGGCTGGATCACGTGGGTTGACGGCGTCTCGCTGGGGAACCGGGCCCGATCGAGCAGGCACACCCGCAGGCCCTGGCGGGCCAGCATGATCGCCAGCGGTGAACCGGCGCAGCGTGCGCCGACGATTGCTACGTCGAAAGCGTCCATAGTGGCTCCCAGGGTTTCTTGCCATTGGGAAGTCTGCCGCGGAGCCGTGAACTTATCAATGGTCAGATTGCTCGATAGAGTACGAGTTGTGAGCACTGAGACGCCGCGTCCCTACCACCATGGGCAACTCGTCCGTGCGGCGATCGACGGCGCCGTCGACGAGGTCACCACGGTCGGGGTCGCAGCGGTGAGCATGCGCCGCATCGCCCGCCGAGCCGGGGTGTC
>JBDTEP010000221.1:0-13914 GCA_039922455.1 Mycobacterium sp.
TCATCGACTTCGGCGCGCAGTACGCCCAATTGATCGCCCGCCGGGTCCGGGAGGCGCGGGTGTTCTCCGAAGTCGTTCCGCATACCGTGACCGTCGAGGAGATCAAGGCCCGCGACCCGCGGGCGATTGTGCTCTCCGGCGGACCGGCCAGTGTCTACGCCGACGGCGCCCCCCGGCTCGATCCGGCGTTGTTCGACCTCGACGTTCCGGTGTTCGGCATCTGCTACGGCTTCCAGGCCATGGCGGCCGCGCTCGGCGGCACCGTCGAGCACACCGGGACCAGTGAGTACGGCCGCACCGAGCTGAAAGTGGTCGGCGGGGAACTCCATTCGGGTCTTCCGGAGGCCCAGCCGGTGTGGATGAGCCACGGCGACGCGGTGACCGCTGCGCCGGACGGGTTCACGGTGGTCGCCGCCACCGCGGGTGCCCCGGTGGCCGCGTTCGAGAACCGGGCCCGCCGGCTGGCCGGGGTGCAGTACCACCCGGAGGTGATCCACACCCCGTACGGGCAGCGAGTGCTCAGCCGATTCCTGCACGAGTTCGCCGGCATCGACGCGCAGTGGACTCCCGCCAACATCGCCGATGCGCTGGTCTCCCGGGTACGCGAGCAGATCGGTGACGGCCACGCCATCTGCGGACTGTCCGGCGGGGTGGACTCCGCGGTGGCCGCGGCTTTGGTGCAACGCGCCATCGGTGACCGGCTGACGTGTGTGTTCGTTGACCACGGGCTGTTGCGCGCCGGCGAGCGCGAGCAGGTGCAGAACGACTTCGTTGCCGCCACCGGGGCAAGGCTGGTCACGGTAGACGCTGCTGCGGCATTCCTCGATGCGCTGATGGGGGTGTCCGATCCCGAGGGCAAGCGAAAGATCATCGGGCGGCAGTTCATTCGCGCCTTCGAGGGCGCGGTGCGCGACACCTTGGGAGATCACGATGTTGAGTTTCTGGTGCAGGGCACGTTGTACCCGGACGTGGTGGAGTCCGGCGGGGGCACCGGCACCGCGAACATCAAGAGCCACCACAATGTCGGCGGGCTGCCCGACGACCTGAAGTTCATCCTCGTCGAGCCGCTGCGGCTGCTGTTCAAAGACGAGGTGCGCGCGGTCGGGCGTGAGTTGGGACTGCCGGAGGAGATCGTTGCGCGCCAACCGTTCCCGGGCCCGGGGTTGGGGATCCGGATCGTCGGCGAGGTCACCGCGGAGCGGTTGTCGACGCTCCGCCAGGCCGACGCGATAGCCCGCGAGGAGTTGACCGCTGCCGGTCTGGACCACCAGATCTGGCAGTGCCCGGTGGTTCTGCTGGCCGATGTCCGCTCGGTCGGGGTGCAGGGTGACGGCCGCACCTACGGGCATCCGATCGTGTTGCGGCCGGTATCCAGTGAGGATGCCATGACCGCCGACTGGACCCGGGTGCCCTACGAGGTGCTGGAGCGCATCTCCACCCGGATCACCAACGAGGTGCCCGAGGTCAATCGCGTCGTGCTGGACGTCACCAGCAAACCGCCCGGCACCATCGAGTGGGAGTAGTCACGCCCGTCAGGCGTCACGAGCACAAGTTGGTGTTGCTGTTGCCCGGCTATCAGCGACAGCAGTCGACCGTTTCCAGGACGACGGGCTTGGGCGGCAATCAGCGATGATGCGCATCATTGCGCCCCACGTCCCGGCTTGACGTTTGTCGGTGGGGGAGTGTTCACTCGAATCAATCGAACATAGTTTCGAATGGATTCGAGTTTCCCGGAGGCGATCATGACGGCGGCTGTGGACTTGGGGCACCGTTACAATGACCCCGAAAATCGTTCTGACCAGCTGGAACGGCTGCGGCGACAGATGGCGGCGGTGGCCGGTAAGGTGGGCGCCGGCCGGGGGGGTCACGGCCCCGGACCCGCCTCGGAGGCCGTGCTGCCGGTCCCGCCGCTGCTGGCCGAGGTGTTGCCCGCCGGATTGCCGCGGGGCACGGTGGCGGTGCTGTCGGGGGCCCGCTCGCTGGTGCTGAGCATGGTGGCCGCGGTGACGGCGGCCGGCGGTAACGCGGCCATCGTCGGCCAGCCGGACATCGGGCTGCTGGCCGCGGCGGAGATGGGCGCTGACCTGAGCCGGCTCGCGGTGATCCCCGACCCGGGCAACGATCCGGTGGAGGTGGCCGCGGTGTTGCTGGACGGCATGGATCTGGTGGTGCTCGGCCTGGGGGGCCGGTCGGTGCCGCCGGCGCGCACCCGCGTCGTGCTGGCCCGGGCCCGCCACCGGGGGTGCGCCCTGCTTGTCTCCGGCGGTGACTGGCAGGGCCCGGCGCTGCGGCTGGACGCCCGGGTGAGTGGCTACGGGGTGACAAGCGGCGAGATGACAGGTTGCGCGGCGCTCCCCGGGTTCGGGCGGATCGGCGCGGTGCGGCTCGAGGTGCGCGCCCGCGGGCGCGCGGCCGGGCGAACCAGGGCCGGGTAGTAATGGCCGAGTCCCGGGTGCTGGCGCTCTGGTGCATGGACTGGCCCGCGGTCGCGGCGGCGGCCGCGGCGGGCCTGCCGGCCACCGCGCCGGTCGCGGTCACCTTGGCCAATCGGGTGATCGCCTGCTCGGCGGGTGCCCGCATGGCGGGGGTGCGGCGCGGGCTGCGGCGCCGCGAAGCCGCCGCCCGTTGTCCACAACTGCATGTGGCGGCCGCCGACACCGACCGCGACGCCCGGTTGTTCGAGCCGGTCCTGGCCGCGGTCGACGAACTGGTGCCCCACGCCGAGGTGCTGCGGCCCGGTCTGCTGGTGGTGTCGGTGCGCGGCGCGGTCCGGGCGTTCGGCTCCGAGCAGCAGGCGGCCGAGCGTCTCGTCGATGCGGTGGCCGCCGCCGATGTTGAATGTCAGGTCGGGATCGCCGACCAACTCTCCACCGCGGTGTTCGCCGCGCGCGCCGGCGCCGTGGTGCCGCCCGGTGGTGACGCCCGGTTTCTGTCGGCGATGTCGATCCGGCAATTGGCCGCCGAGCCCAGTTTGTCCGGCCCCGGACGGGATAGCCTGGTCGACCTGTTGTGGCGCTTGGGGATTCGCACCATCGGACAGTTCGCTGCGCTACCACGCCCGGATGTGACATCGCGGTTCGGCCCTGATGCGCTCATCGCGCACCGGTTTGCCCGCGGCGAGCCGGAACGCGGGCCTTCCGGGCGGGAGCCGCCAGCGGATCTTGATGCCGTGCTGCACTGTGATCCGCCGATCGACCGGGTCGACGCCGCGGCGTTCGCCGGCCGCTCGCTGGCCGGTGTGCTGCACCGGACGCTGATGGCGGCCGGGGTCGGCTGCACCCGGCTGGCCATTCACGCCGTCACCGCCACCGGCGAAGAGCTGACCCGGGTGTGGCGGTGCGCCGAGCCGTTGACCGAGGACGCCACCGCCGACCGGGTGCGCTGGCAACTGGACGGCTGGCTGAACAGCCGCGTCACCCGGGACCGGCCCACCGGTCCGGTGACGCTGCTACGGCTGCAGCCGGTGGAGGTGCTGTCGGCGACCGAGGCGCTGCAGCTGCCGCTCTGGGGCGGTCTCGGTGAGGAGGACCGGCTGCGTGCCCGCCGGGCGCTGGTGCGGGTGCAGGGCCTGCTCGGCCCGGAGGCGGTGCGGGTGCCGGTGCTCTCCGGTGGCCGCGGCCCGGCGGAGCGCATCACCTTGACCCCGCTGGGAGATGAGCCGGTGCCGCTGGCCGACCCGCGCCAGCCGTGGCCCGGCCGGCTCCCCGAGCCGTCGCCGGCGGTGCTGCTCGACGATCCGGTGGAACTCCTTGACGCCGAACGTAACCCGATCCGGGTCACCGGCCGGGGACTGTTCTCCGCCGACCCGGCATGGTTGGTCACCCGGGGCCGTGACGAACGGTTGCGCTGGTGGGCCGGGCCCTGGCCGGTCGACGAGCGGTGGTGGGATCCGCAGCGGGAAGGACCGGGATCGGGGCGTACCGCCCGGGTTCAGGCGCTGCTGGCCGACTCGGATAGCGGCGGGCCCGGCGCGGCGCTGCTGCTGTGCTACCGGCTACGGCGCTGGTACCTGGAGGGCAGCTATGAGTAGGGCGTGCCGTCGTGCGCCGAGCGTGCACTCAGGGCGGGAAAACCGCCGCGAAAATCCTGCCCCCAGTGCACGTTCGGTGCAGAGGATCAGGCCAGTCGGCAAGCGAATGCGCCGACCCGTTGCACGAACCGGTCGAAGAACGCTGACGGGTCGACACCGACACCGATCAGCGCGTTGGGCGCCGCGGCGTCCCAGTCGGGAATCGTCCGCCCGCGCGCCGCCGTCGGCGCGAGCTCGATCCTTATCGCGGCCGGGCGGGTCGTCACCAGATCGGGTTCCAGCGCGACCGCCGCGGCCAGCGGATCGTGCAGGTATGCCAGGTAGCCGTGGCCCCGGGCATCATGCGCCTCGAAATAGAACCGCAGCGCGTCATCGAGCACCCGGACCACCGGGCTGTCCGCCGGCGGCCCCAGCCGGGCCAGGATCGCCGGTGTGATCGCGATGTGACGGGTCAGATCAAGCCCGCACACCAGCGGAAGCCGTTGCGGCGCAAGCGCCCCCCAGGAGTTGAACACCTCGGCGGCCGCCTCGGGGTCGACCCCGATATTGAACTCGGCCCGGCCGGACCTTTCGCCGGAGAACGCGCCGCCCATGATCACCAGCCGGCGTAGCAGCGTGGGCAGTGCGGGTTCGGCCCGCAGCGCCAGGGCCAGGTTTGTCAGTGGGCCGGTGACCAGGCCGATCAGCTGCCCCGGGTGGGCCCGTGCGGCCCGGACCCACGCCGCGGCGGCGTCGTATCCGGTGAGTTGGCCGGTGCCGGGCGGCAATTCGGCATAGCCCAGCCCCTGCGGACCGTGGATACTCTCCGCGGTGTTAACCGGTCCGTTCAACGGTGCGTCGGCGCCTTTGGACACCGGGACGCCGGGCGCCCCGCACAACTCCAGCAGAGCCAGGTTGTTGCGGCAGACCTGTTGCACCGCAACGTTTCCGCCGGTCGAAGCGACGCCGACCAGTCGGGTCTGCGGATCGGCCAGCAGGTACACCAGCGCGACCGCGTCGTCGACGCCGGTGTCGACGTCGGCGAAGACGGGCAGGCTCACGGGTGCCGGTTCACCAGTGCAGCCCCGGCACCAGTCGCACCGCCCGCTTGATCGGACGGGGCACCCGCATCCGTGCCGCGACGATCGCCCGGGCTGGTCGCCTCGGTTGACGCCGGGCCGGCTGCGGCGCAACGGGTTCGGGGGGCGTTACACCGCGAGCGGCAGCCGAGTCCGGGTAGCCCAGGTAGACCTGGTGTAGCACCCGGCGTGCCAGCCCGGGGGTGAGGTAGTTGCCGGCCTCGGCGAGGGTGCCCAGCGGGGTGTCGATCCGGTCAGGTTTCTCGACCAGACCGCGCACCACCATGGCAGCCGCGTGCTCGGCGCTGATCGCCCCGACCGGTAGGAGCTTTCGCGACGGCGTAATCATCGGGGTGGCCACCAGCGGCATGTGGATGGTGGTGAACGTGATGTGATCCGACAGCGTCTCGGTCGACACCACGTCGGCGAACGCATCCAGTGCCGCCTTGGTCGGCACGTAGGCGCTGTACTTGGGGCTGTGCGCCAGCACTCCTTCGCTGGAGACGTTGACGATGTGTCCGAACCGGCGTTCCCGCCAGTGCGGCAGCAGTGCCAGCACCATTCGCACCGCACCGAAGTAGTTGACCGCCATCGTGCGTTCGTAGTCGTGCAGTCGGTCGGTGGAGTTGGTCACCGAGCGTCGGATCGACCGGCCGGCGTTGTTCACCAGGTAGTCGACGTGGCCGAACCGGCCCAGGATGTCTTTGACGGTGTGTTCCACCGAGGCCGAGTCGGTGACGTCGCAGGTAAACGCGTGCGCCTGCCCGCCACCGGCGCGGATCTCGGCCACCAACTCGTCGAGCGCGGTGGCGCTGCGGGCCAGCGCGAACACCGTGCCGCCACGCTCGGCGACGGCGATCGCCGAGGCCCGCCCGATGCCACTGGACGCCCCGGTGATGACGACGTGCCGCCCGACCAGCGGTCCGGCCGGATCGTCACGACGGGCACGGTCGGGATCGAGATGCTGCGCCCAGTACCGCCACAGCCTCGGTGCGTAGTCGGCGAAATCGGGCAGCCGGACAGCGCCGTTCAGCGCTTCCCGGGTGGCATCGGCGACGAACGTCGGACGCAGGTTCACCAGGTCGAGCACCTCGCCGGGCAGGCCCAATTGGGTGGCCATCATGTTCCGCCACACCCGTGCGCGCCCACCTACGTTGAGCACCGGGGCGGCCACGGCGCCGGGCAGCGTCATGCGCAGCGGCGGCAGTCCGGCCTCCCGCGCGACAGCCCGATAGATGTCAGGCAGCCCAATGGATTTCGGCGCGGTCAGATGAAAGGTGCGGCCGTCGTACCCGTCTGCGTGCATCAGTTCGACGAGCGCGTCGACCACGTAGTCGACCGGGACGACGTTGGTGCGCCCGGTGTTGGGCACGGCCATCGGGGTGAGCCTGGGCAATACCGCCAGCTTGGCCAGCAGCGGAAAGAAGTAGTACGGCCCGTCGACCTTGTCCATCTCGCCGGTGCGCGAATCGCCCACCACCACCGCCGGGCGGTACACCCGGTAGCGCAGTCCCGGGGCTTCGCGCACCAATTGCTCGGCCTCGAACTTGGTCTGGTGATACGGGGTCGGCAGCTGCTGGCCGATGTCGAAGTCGGCTTCGGTGAACTCGCCGGCGAAGTCGCCGGCCACCGCAATCGAGGACATGTGCGCCAAGGTGGCGTCGAGCCGTCGGGCCAGCCCGATCACGGCGCGGGTGCCGTCGACGTTGGCCGCCTGCTGCTCGGCCGCACCGGCGGTGATGTCGTAGATCGCCGCACAGTGCAGCACGTGATCGACCGTGCCGAGTTCGGCCAACACGGTGTCGGTCAGCCCGAGATTCTCGGCTGTCAGGTCACCGACCAGCGGCTTTACCCGCTCACCCCACGCCTGACCGTTTTGCGAGGCCAGGCGTTCGAAGCGGGCCAGCGACGCGCGGCGCACCAACACCCACACCTGCGCGTCTGGCCTGCTCTCCAGTAGGCGGGACACCGCCCGTCGTCCAATGAATCCGGTACCGCCGGTAACGACATAACGCATTCGGCCATGGTGGTCGCTCGCGGCGGCCACGTCAACCGTGGGTTTCAGACCCGCCGGCCGATACCTGGGATGTTGACCGCGTAGCGGGCCGGCATCAGGAACGGGATGAGCGCCGTGCTCATCAGCGCCCCAACGCCGGCGAAATCAGAACGCGCGAATCCCGTCCCAGTCCACCAGTTTCCAGCCGGTCCCCGGGCTGCCGCTGATCACAACCCGGCCGTTGTTGGGCAGCGGGTGGTCGCTCATCAGCTCGTCGCGGGGATTGCGGACGTTCATCAGCGTCCACGTCATGATCGACGCCCCGTGTGCGAACGCCACCGGATTGGCGTCGCCGGAGTCGTAGATCTGCCGGACCGCGGCGCTGAACTCGTCGTTGAACTGGTTGCCGTCAATCGAGCCGGGTATGGCAGCGGTCCGGTCGCCGTGAATCCAGGCCTGCGGGGCGAGCAGATACGTCGAGTCGGATATCGATGTGGACTTGTCGTTGAACCACCCGGCATTGATCTCCCGCAAGCCGGGCAGGATCTGTACTTGGCGGCCGAGTTCGCGTGCCAGCGGGGCGGCGGACTGCTGGGTGCGCGCCATCGATGAGGCGTAGACACCGTCGTAGTGGTTGCGCGAGAGCTGATTCGAGATCTCCTGAGCCTGGGTGCGGCCCTTGTCAGTCAGCCCCGGACCGGGTACGGAGGTGTCGATGATGCCGGCGGCGTTGCTTTCAGACTCCGCGTGCCGGACCAGCGTCAAGGTGATGGTGCGCGGCTGCGGTGGCCCCGAACAGCCGCCGAGCACCAAGGCCACGGAGAGTGCGGCCGCCAACATTGCGATCACGGTGCCGGTGCGGTTCGCCATGGCGACAGCCTGCCGTGTTGACGGCGCCGCCGGGGCCGGTTCTGCTGAAATGGTGACAGCCGATCCCCCCGACACAAGGAGAACCCATGGCACTGGACCCGACAGCCATCGGAGTCACCACCGATCCGGTGTTGGTTGAATGGACCGATCGCGACACCATGCTCTATGCGCTCGGGGTCGGTGCCGGGACGGCCGAACTGGCGTTCACCACCGAGAACAGCCACGATATTGCCCAGCAGGTGCTGCCCACCTACGCGGTCATCTGCTGCCTGGGTTTTGCGGCCGCCGGCAAGATCGGAACCTTCAACCCGGCCTTGCTGCTGCACGGCTCTCAAGAGGTGCGACTGTTCGCGCCGCTGCCCGCCGCGGGAAGCCTGCAGGTGGTGGCCGAGGTGGCCGATATCCAGGACAAGGGGGAGGGCAAGAACGCCATCGTGATGCTGCGGGCACGCGGTAGCGACCCCAAGACCTCCGAGCCGGTCGTCGAGACGCTGTCCACCGTGGTCATCCGTAAGGCAGGTGGCTTCGGCGGCGTTGCGGGGCAGCGGCCGATCGCCCCGCAGATCCCCGGCTCCGAGCCGGATTCGCGCATCGCCTACCCGACCCGGGAAGACCAGGCACTGCTCTACCGGCTCTCCGGCGACCGTAACCCGCTGCACAGCGACCCGTGGTTTGCCACCACGCTGGCCGGGTTCCCCCGGCCGATCCTGCATGGGCTGTGTACCTACGGTTTCGCCGGCCGTGCGCTGGTCGCCGAGCTCGGCGGCGGTGACGCCACCCGGGTCAGCGCAATCGCGGCGCGGTTCACCGACCCGGTGTTCCCGGGGGAGACGTTGACCACCTCGATCTGGCGGACAACCGAGCCGGGCCGGGCGGTGTTCCGCACCGAGGCCGCCGGTCCCGATGGGAGCAACCCGCGAGTGGTACTCGACGACGGTGCGGTGCAGTACCGGGCCTGAGTCCCCTTTGTCCCACTGGCCACTGGGATCACTTATGCCGCAGTGGCATTGGGTTCGGTTTCTTGTCGGACGGACGCGTTAAAATTCGCACATGCGTTCGATTGGCCGGGAAGAGATCGTCGAGGTGTTCGACGCGCTGGCCGCCGACCTGGATCGGGCGCTGGAGTTGGACTTCGACGCACTGACCCCGCGGGAGTGCGTGGCGATCTTGCAGCGCTGCGAGATACTGCGCCGCCGACTTCCCGCCGTCGAACACCCCATAGTCAACCAACTCGCCGCCACCGACCCCACTGAACTGGGAGGCAAATCGCGCTGGGTGCTAGCCGACGAACTCCACATCACCCGCGGCGAAGCCGGCCGCCGCATTACCGAAGCCGCCGAACTAGGAACCCGCACAACGCTCACCGGCCAGCCACTGCCGCCGGCGCTACCCGCAGTAGCCGCAGCCCAACGCGCCGGACAACTCGGGCCCGCCCACATCCACGTGATCCGCGCACTGTTCACCTACCTCCCCGACGACATCGACGCCGGCACCCTGGCCCAAGCCGAACAACAACTCACCAACCTGGCCACCGAGCACCGCCCCGATGAGCTGGCCAAACTCGCCCAACGACTCGCCGACTGCCTACACCCCGACGGCAACCACACCGATTCCGACCGAGCACAACGCCGCGGTCTGATCCTGGGCCCCCAAGACCGGGACGGCATGACCCCCATCAAAGGCCACCTCGATCCCCAATCCCGAGCCACCCTCGACGCCGTATCCCCCGCAAGCGGGAGGTGCCCCCAGGCCGCTGGGCCGCACCGGGCATGTGCAACCCTGACGACAGCACCCCGTACATCGACGGGACACCGTCCCAGGCCGCCATTGAGGCCGACCAGCGCACCGCAGGACAACGCAACCACGACGCGCTGACCACGATGGGCCGCGCCCTGCTGGCCTCCGGGAACCTGGGCCAACACAACGGGCTACCGGCCACCATCATCGTCTCGACCACCCTGGCCGACCTGCACGCCGGCACCGGCAAAGCCCACACCGGGGGAGGCGCCTGGCTACCGATATCAGAGGTGGTGCGCATGGCCGCCCACGCACACCACTACCTACGCATCTACCAGGGCGCCAAAGAAATCGCCCTGTTCCACACCAAACGGCTGGCCTCGCCGGGGCAACGCATCGTGCTCTACGCCAAGCAGCGCGGCTGCTGCCACCCCAACTGCCCCGTGTCCGGCTACTACTGCGAAGTCCACCACGACGACGACTACTCCACCACCGGACGCACCGACATCAGCGGACTGAGCCTGCGCTGCCCCCCACACCACGAACTCAACACCTCGGGCGGCTGGAAAACCCGCAAACGACATGACGGCACCACCGAAACACTGCCACCGGCCCATCTGGACCATGGTCAAACCCGCATCAACTACTACCACCACCCCGAGAAACTCCTCCAAGGTGACGAAGGCGACGAAGACGCCGAAAATCCGTAACTCGTTGGGAGTCTTGGGGGTTAACCCCGGGGAGCGGGTTGGCCTCTGACGGTCGCTAGGCGTCCTCTCTGGCCATCCGCAGTCCGGTGGCCAGACCGTCCACCCAGATCGAGACCATCAGCTCCACCACCGGCGGATGATTGGACGGCATGAACATCTTGGTGAGCTTGCGAACGCGCGCGTGGGCCAGCTTCTGAAAGTCACGATCGTCGAGTTCCGGGAACTCCAGATACTCACTACCGATCTCCGCGTTCGCAGCGGCCGTATAGGCGTTCATAGGCACATCCGATCAGGCGTCGGCGCGTAACGGCAAGGGGCTGAAGTCCCCAGCGGTGCGCTCACCCGCCGCCGGCGAGCCGGTCGGCGAGCCGTGCGGTGAACTCGGCCGCCCGCGCCGGGCTGTCCAGTGCGAACCGGGCGGCGGTGGCGCGGTCGCCGTCGTCGGTGTGCCGCACGATGATCCCGATGCCCGCCAGGTCGACCACCGCGTCGAACGCATCCTCGTCGGTGATGTCGTCCCCGAGATAGACCGGCATCGGCGGGGGATCGCCCCCGGGTAACCGGTCCAGAATCCAGTGCAGCGTGCGGCCCTTGTCCCAGTCGATCTCCGGGCGCAGCTCGATCACCTCGCGGCCGGTGGTCACCCGCAGACCGCGGCGTCGCCCGGCGTCGCGCACCGCCGCCAGCACCTCACCGACCCGGTGCCGGGCCGCGTTGCGGTAATGCACTGCGACAGCAAACCGCTTGTGTTCCACCATGATTCCCGGTATCGCGTTGAACTGCCCGCGCAGCGCATCGGCAGCGTCGGTCAACACCGGCACCGCAGCGGCGGCGGTGTCGTTCTGGTGGTGGGCACCGTCGGGTCCGGTCAGCTCGAAGCCGTGGCTACCTGCGTACCAGATCCCCTCCAGACCCAGCCGCACCCGCACGTCGGCCAGGTCGCGACCGGACAGCACCGCGACCGGGCACCGGGTGGCCAACGCCGCCAACGCCTCCACCGCGCCGGCGACCGGCCGGGCGGCGCCGGGATCGTCGACGATGTCCGACAGAGTCCCGTCGAAGTCGAAGAACACCGCCGGGCGGGACAGCTGCGCCAGCGCCGTCATTGCGTCCGGCAGCGCCGACATCGGCCGATCGCCGGTCCGCACGGCGAGCTGGCCCGGGTCGGCTACCGCCGCGTCGCCGCCGTCGTACCCCACGCCGACCACCAAAGCGAATCCGGCACTGCGAGCAACGGTGACACCCGACTCGGAGTCGGCAACCACTACGCATCGTCCGGGCCGGACCGCCAGCCGGACGGCGACGGGCACCAGATCGGAACTCGAGGGCACCGACTGTGCCCCAACACCGGCCCGCTGCAGCCGCTCGGTCAGTTCCGCCGGCGCGTCGCCGTCCAAGCAGAACAGCACCGCGTCGTGGCGGCGCGGGTCGATCGTGATGGACAACTTGTGGCCCGCCTTCCTGTGGTCAACGGTAGCGACCGTAGTCACCACCGTGTCACACCGTTTAGCGTGGAGGGATGAAGCCCGCAATCCTGGTCGGTGTCGACGGATCTCCCTCGTCCAATGCGGCGGTCGAGTGGGCCGCCCGCACCGCCGTGCTGCACAACATGGCGCTCACCCTGGTCCACGTGCTGGCCCCGCAGGTGGTGATGACGTTCCCCGAGACTCCGATGCCGCCCGGCTACACCGAGTGGCAGCGCGAACAAGGTGAACGCCACCTGCGGGAAGCGATCAAGTTCGCCAAGGCGCAGGCCGGTCCTGCGCTGCGAGCCGCGGCAGAGACCGTCGTCGGCTCGACGGTCCCGATGCTGGTGGAGATGAGCAGCGACGCCGCCCGCCTGGTGGTCGGATCCCGTGGTCACGGGCTGCTGCGCCGCAGCCTGCTCGGCTCGGTCAGCTCATCGCTGGTCCGGCACGCGCACTGCCCGGTCGCGGTCATCCACGAGGGGCAGTCGTACCTCGACACGGCACCGGTGGTGGTCGGCATCGACGGCTCTCCAGTGTCGGAGGCCGCCACGACGGTGGCATTCGAAGAGGCCTCATTGCGCGGGGTGGAACTGGTGGCCGTGTACGCCTGGCACGACACCGGCGTGCTCGACTTCCCCGGCATCGACGCCGCCGCCATGGCATCCGACGGCGAATTGGCGCTGGCCGAGCGGCTGGCCGGCTGGCGGGAGCGCTACCCCGACGTCACGGTGCGCCGCGTGGTGGTCGGCGACCGACCGGCCGACCAACTGGTCGAGCAGTCGCAGGAGGCACAGCTGGTGGTGGTCGGCAGCCACGGCCGCGGCGGCTTCACCGGCATGCTGCTGGGCTCGGTCAGCCTGGCGGTGGTGCAGTCGGCGCATGCGCCGGTGCTGGTGGTGCGCCCGGCTTCATGACGCGACACGGAAACTCGCGGCGGTTCGGTCTGGGCGCGTCGGGGGTGCGCACAACGCAGTTCAGCTGCGCCACTTCAGCACATCGCTTAGTGGCCGCCGTGGCGTGATCGGTGCTACTTCGTCGATCGCCGGTGCTTGACCAACCCGAATCAGCACCTGCGGCATGCCGTTTCGCCCAATCACCGTGTTGATGACCTCGCGGCTTCCCGCCAATTCGGTCAGGTGCGTTACCGGGCAGGTGGCCAGACCGGCTACCGTGCACTCCAGCAGCACCTGCGACAGCGCCTCGCCTGATCGCAGCGCATCGGAATGGCTGTCGTCGTCGGTGGACAGCACCAACACCATGGCTCGGTCTTCGACAATGTCAGCACGCCGATCCCGGTGCGAAGTCACCGGAAATGTGCGACCGACGTCGACGCGGTCACTTTCGGCCGCCGACACCAACGCGCTAGGTGGGATGCCGTCATCAGTACCGAAAGAACCTGTCCACCAGTCTAATTCGGAATGATACGAAGAGTTATACAGGCGCAGCGACTCGGTCAGCGCCGACGCTTCGGCCAGTTGCGGACGCAACCCATCGGGCACGACGTCGAGATGCACTTCGTCGTCGACCGACGCGCGCAGCGACGGCTCGAAGAACTGCCAGTTCGCCGGCGCGGCGAAGGGAAGCCGGTCGCTCCGGCGGCGCAGGATCGCATCGGCCCGCTGCCGGTGTCCATCGGTGATGTAGTCCAGTGGGCCGAAGTTGACCGAGGCGAGATGGTCGCGGTTGTTCGGGTTGGGGAACCTGTCCACGTTGGCGGTCCAGCCTGCCACGGTGACCGCCGCGCGCAAATGGTCGAGCACGGCACCGCACCCGATGAGCGCTTCCCGTCCGGGCCCGGAGTCGTCGGTCGACTCGACCATTCGGTCTCGGTCGAGGAACAACTGCAGACCGGTGTCGTCGGCCACCCATTGCCACGGCTGGCTGTTGTGCAGGGACGGCGCCCGGCAGGCCAGCTGGACCGCATCCCTGAGCACCCGAACTTCTACTCCGGCTTGAGTCATCATTGACCTCCGTCTTCCGCTGCCATCGATACTGCCGGGAGTTCGGGCAAAGATGCCAGGGTCTTCGGTCCTCAGCGGGGAGG
>JBDTEP010000222.1:0-4538 GCA_039922455.1 Mycobacterium sp.
ACCGAGTTCGACGCGTCGGTGGTGCTCGACGACACCGACGAGGGTCCGGACGCGGTGCGGGTGTTCCTGACGCCGGAGTCGGCGCGACAGTTCGCCACCCGATCCAACCGGGTCATTTCGGCGGGTCGCCCCCAGTGTCCGCTGTGCGACGAGTCGCTGGACCCGGCCGGCCACATCTGCGTCCGCACCAACGGCTATCGACGGGGTGCCTCCGGGCCCGACGATGAGCCCCATGAGTCCGACGACTGACGATCGGGAGGCGTTGCGTTCCGGGCAGCTGGAGATCCTCGGCCGCATCCGCTCGGCCAGCAACGCCACCTTCCTGTGCGAAGCGACGTTCGGTGAGCACCGCACCCACTGCGTGTACAAGCCGGTTGCCGGCGAGCAGCCGCTGTGGGACTTTCCGGACGGAACCCTCGCCGGCCGCGAGCTCGGCGCATACCTGATCTCGGTCGAATTAGGTTGGAACCTAGTGCCCTACACCATTATTCGAGACGGCCCGGCCGGCCCGGGCATGGTGCAGTTGTGGGTGGAACAACCGGGCGACGTCGACGACGCGCCGCCGGGGCCCGATCTGGTGGACCTGGTTCCGGTGGGCAAAGTTCCGGCCGGCTACCTGTCGGTGCTGCGGGCCTACGACTACGCCGGCGACCCGGTAGTGCTGGTGCATGCCGACGATGTCCGGCTGCGCCGCATCGCGGTGTTCGACATGGTGATCAACAACGCCGATCGCAAGGGTGGGCACATCCTGGGCGGCACCGACGGCGGCGTCTACGGCGTCGACCACGGAGTCTGCCTGCACATCGAGGACAAGTTGCGCACCGTGTTGTGGGGATGGGCGGGCAAGCCCCTGCAAGACATGGCCAACGACTGCCTGCAGGCGGTGTCGCGGTTGGCCGACGCGCTGGAGGGCGCATTGGCTTGCGCCCTGGAACCGCACCTGACGGCGGACGAAATCGAGGCACTGCGCTGGCGCACCCGCGACCTGCTGGAGCATCCGGTGATGCCCGGACCGGACGACCGGCATCGCCCGATACCCTGGCCGGCGTTTTGACCGGGGATACTTCCAGCGTGACGTTGACCGACGCGGCGCTGGCCGCCGAACTCGCTGTCGAGGCCGGCAAGCTGCTGCTGGCGGTGCGTGACGAGGTGGGGTTTACCCGTCCGTGGCACCTCGGCGACGCCGGCGACGCGCGGGCCAACCAATCGATCCTCGACAGGCTGCGCGAGGCGCGCCCCGACGACGCGGTGCTCAGCGAGGAATCCCCCGACGATCTGGCCCGACTGCGCGCCGATCGGGTGTGGATCATCGACCCGCTCGACGGCACCCGCGAATTCACCATCCCGGGACGCGACGACTGGGCGGTGCACATCGCGTTGTGGCAGCGCGGCGGACTTGAAACCGACGGGCTCGGCGCCATCACCGACGCCGCCGTCTCGCTGCCGGCGCACGGCAACGTTGTCTTCCGCACCGACACGGTCACCCACGGCGCCGCGCTGACCGGCACCCCGAGCACCATTAGGGTCGCGGTCAGCGCCTCCCGGATGCCTGCGGTGGTGCGCCTGATCCGGGAGGTGGTGGCGGTCGAGCCGGTGCTGATGGGCTCGGCGGGCGCCAAGGCGATGGCCGTGGTGCGCGGCGATGTGGACGCTTACCTGCACGCCGGCGGCCAGTGGGAGTGGGATTCGGCGGCACCGGCGGGTGTGGTGCGGGCGGCCGGCCTGCACGCATCCCGGCTCGACGGGTCACCCCTGATCTACAACCGACCCGACCCGTACCTGCCCGACCTGCTGATGTGCCGGCCCGACGTAGCGCCGAGGCTGCTGGACGCGGTGCGGCGGACACTGCTGTAAGTGCCGGGTTCAAGCGGGCTTTACAGTCGTGGGCATGCAATCGTGGTCCGCGCCGGCCGTTCCGGCCCTGCCCGGGCGGGGCCCGGCATTGCGTCTGTATGACACCGCCGACCGCCAGGTCCGGCCGGTGTCGCCGGGCCCGACGGCCAGCATGTACGTCTGCGGCATCACCCCGTATGACGCCACCCATCTCGGCCACGCCGCGACCTACCTGGTGTTCGACCTGATTCACCGGCTCTGGCTCGACGCGGGCCACGAGGTGAACTACGTGCAGAACGTCACCGACGTCGATGACCCGCTGTTGGAACGCGCCGAGCGTGACGGCATCGACTGGCAGCGCCTGGCCGCCGACCAGGTTGGGCTGTTCGGCACGGACATGACCGCGCTGCGGGTGCTGCCACCGCGGCATTTCGTGGCGGCCACCGAGGCCGTCGATGAAGTGATCGAAGTGGTCGAAAAGCTGCTGGCCGCCGGATCGGCCTACATCGTCGACGGCGACCACCCGGACATCTACTTCCGTGCCGACGCCACCGACCAGTTCGGCTACGAGTCCGGCTTTGACCGCGCCACCATGCTGGAACTGTTCGGCGAGCGAGGCGGCGACCCGGACCGGGCCGGCAAGATCGATCCGCTCGACGCCCTGCTGTGGCGTGCTGCCCGGCCGGGTGAACCCACCTGGCCCGCATCGTTCGGTGCCGGCCGGCCCGGCTGGCACGTCGAGTGTGCCGCGATCGCCTTGAGTCGCATCGGCACCGGGATCGATATCCAGGGCGGCGGCTCCGACCTGGTCTTCCCGCACCATGAGTTCTCCGCCGCGCACGCGGAATCGCTCACCGGGGAGCGCCGGTTCGCCCGGCACTATGTGCACGCCGGGATGATCGGGTGGGACGGGCACAAGATGTCCAAGAGCCGCGGCAACCTGGTGCTGGTGTCGAAGCTGCGTGCCCAGGGGGTGGAGCCGGCAGCGATCCGGCTGGGCCTGTTGGCCGGTCACTACCGCAGCGACCGGTTGTGGGATGCCGCGACCCTCGATGACTCCGGCGCCCGCCTGGACCGCTGGCGTGCCGCGACGGCACTGCCCGCCGGCCCCGCCGCCGACGACGTCGTCGCGCGGTTGCGCCGCTACCTCGCCGATGACCTGGACACGGTCAAAGCGCTCGCCGCACTGGATGGCTGGGCTACCGACGCACTGGAGTACGGCGGTCACGACACCGCCGCGCCGGCCCTGGTGGCCACCGCGGTCGACGCACTGCTGGGTGTGGCGCTCTGATCCATCCGCGCCGGGAGTAGTTTGAGCGCATGTCAGCGATTCACTCCCAGGTCATTTTCATCACCGGTGGCGCGCACGGTATCGGCGCCGAGGCGGCACGCCGACTGCACGCCAAGGGCGCCAAGCTGGTGCTGACCGACCTGGACGCGGCTGCGCTCAAGGCGTTGGCCGACGAATTCGGCGGTGACCGGGTGCTGACCGTCACCGCCGACGTGCGTGAACTGGAGTCCATGCAGGCCGCTGCCGACCAGGCCGTCGAACGCTTCGGCCGGATCGACACGGTGGTGGCCAACGCGGGCATCGCGAGCTACGGCTCGGTGCTGGGCGTCGATCCCGCCGCGTTCCGGCAGGTCATCGACGTCAATCTGGTGGGGGTGTTCAACACGGTGCGGGCCACGCTGCCGGCCGTCGTCGAGCGTCGCGGGTATGTGCTGGTGGTGTCGTCGCTGGCAGCGTTCGCCGCTGCGCCGGGGATGCTGCCCTACGACGCGTCGAAGGCCGGGGTGGAGCACCTGGCCAACACGTTACGGCTCGAGGTCGCCAACCGCGGGGTGACCGTCGGCTCGGCCCACATGTCCTGGATCGACACCGCCCTGGTGCGCGACACCAAGAAAGACCTGTCGACGGCCAACGAGATGCTGTCCAACCTGCCCTGGCCGCTGAACAAGACCACTTCGGTCGCCGAATGCGCCGACGCCTTCGTCGACGGGATCGAAAACCGCCGCACCCGGGTCTACTGCCCCCGCTGGGTGGGGTTGTTCCGCTGGCTAAAGCCGCTGCTGTCCAGCAAGTTCGGGGAGGCCCCGATCCTTAAGGCGGCCGGTGACCTGATGCCCCGGATGGACGCCGAAGTCGCCGCCCTGGGCCGCTCCACCAGCAGCTTCAATGACGCACTGGAGAAATAGTCGCGAGCTGGACTACCGCCGACGGCGGCGTAGGTAACGCTCGAACTCGGCGGCCAGTGCGTCGCCGTCGATCTTGTTCAGCGCCTCGGTCATGTCGACCTCGGCATCGCCGCGTTCCTCCAGTGAAGCCACGTACTCGGCGATCTCGTCGTCCTCGCCGGCCATCTCGCTGACCGCCTGCTCCCACTCCTCGGCCTGGGCCGGCAGGTCGCCTAGCGGAACCTCGACGTCCAGGGCGTCCTCGACGCGACGCAGCAGGGCGACGGTCGCCTTGGGGTTGGGCGGCTGCGAGACGTAGTGCGGCACCGCCGCCCAGAAAGTCACCGCCGGAATCCCGGCCGTCACGCAGGCGTCCTGAAATACGCCGGTGATCCCGGTGGGACCCTCGTAGCGGGTCTCGGTCAGCCCGAAGCGGGTGGCCGACTCCGGGGAGTACGCCGCCCCGGACACCGGCACCGGGCGGGTATGGGGTGTGTCGGCCAGCAGTGCCCCCAGGATCACCACGGTGT
>JBDTEP010000223.1:0-26973 GCA_039922455.1 Mycobacterium sp.
GGTCATGATCACCGGATTATGTCCGTCGGTGAACTGGGTGGTCAACCGCTGCGCCGGTTGCCGGGCGCGGGGGTCGACCGCTGGGAGGATATGCACCATGAGGACACCGCAACTGGGTCGCCCGGTCGGCGCCGTGGGCGAACAGACCCGTCAGCGGATCATCGCCGCCACCATCGCGTGTGTGGCCGAATTGGGCTACTCGCGGACAACGATCCGCCAGATCGCGCGCACCGCCAACGTCGCCAGCGCCAACCTTTACAACTACTTTCCCAACAAGGCCGAACTGGTAGCCGCGGCGATAGCCGCGCGGGCCGAGATCGCCCTGCCGCGGTTGCGGCACGCGGCCGAAGGGCCGGGCTCGGCCGTCGACCGGATCGAGGCCGTGCTGGACGAGTCGGGCAACCTGATGCGTGAACATCCCGATCTCGCCACCTTCGAGTGGGCGATCCGCGCCCAGAATGCTGTCACGGTGTACCCGGGGGAGACCGGGAACGTGCGGCTTGAGGCGCTGCGCGACATCATCACCGGCATCGTCGATGACGCCGGCGGGCAGGGCGGGTCGGACCCGAAGGCTGCAGGTGAGGTGATCTACGCCCTGGTCTACGGCCTGACCGAGCTGGCGGCGACCGGCTCGCCGCAGGCCTACCACGCGGCGCTGGCCGCCGCTAAGCGGTTGATCCGCGGGACGCTGTTCGACGGCCATTGATATGATCAACTGATTGATTATATGCTGACCGGGTTGCTGGACCTGTTGGCGGTGATCCGGAGGTGCCACGATCGTGACGGAAAGCCAAGATTTTCAAGGCGCGAGTTTTGATCCGGATACCTTGCGGGACAAATACATCCGAGAACGTCAGCGGCGACTGCGCAGCGACGGGGTCGCCCAGTACGTCGAGGTGGCGGGTCGATTCGCCCAGTTCGCGCAAGACCCGTGGGCCGACCCGAAATTCACCCGGGAACCGCTCACCGACGAGGTCGACGTCGCAATCGTGGGTGCCGGTTTCGGCGGGCTGTTGACCGGTGCCCGACTGCGCGAACTCGGCGTGGGCAGCATCCGGCTGATCGACAAGGCGGCCGACGTCGGGGGCACCTGGTACTGGAATCGGTATCCGGGTATCGCCTGTGACGTGGAGTCCTACGTCTACATGCCGCTGCTGGAGGAACTCGGCTACGTCCCCAGCGAGAAATATGCCAAGGGCCCGGAGATCTTCGAGCACTGCAGGAGCATTGCCCGCCACTACGACCTGTACCGGGACGCCTGCCTGCAGACCGAGGTCCGGGAGATCCGTTGGGAGCCAGCAGCATCGCGCTGGATCATCGCGACCAACCACGGGGATGCGATCGGGGCCCGGTTCGTGTCGATGGCCAACGGCTACCTGCAGAAGCCGAAGCTTCCGGGCATTCCCGGGATCGACGAGTTCGCCGGCGCTACATTTCACACCAGCCGCTGGGATTACGGCTACACCGGTGCGGAGCTGGAACAGCTGGCCGACAAGCGGGTCGGGATCATCGGAACCGGTGCCACGGCAATCCAGTGCGTGCCGCGGCTGGCCGAGGCGGCCGGGCAGCTGTACGTCTTCCAGCGCACCCCGTCAACGGTGGATGTGCGGGGCAACCGGCCGACCGACCCGCAGTGGGCGGCTGAACTCCAACCGGGCTGGCAGCAGCGCCGCATGGAGAATTTTCAAATCCTGACCGCGGGCGGCGACGCCGACGAGGATCTGGTCGACGACGCCTGGACCAGCCTTGCCAAGAAGTTGCCGATCGTCAGCGGCGACGGGGTCCTCGACCAATCCGCCCGCGCCGAGTTCGCCGACTTCGCCAAGATGGAGGAGATCCGCGGCCGCGTCGACGCGCTGGTAATCGATCCGGCCACCGCCGAAGCACTCAAGCCGTGGTACGGCTACTTCTGCAAGCGGCCCTGCTTCCACGACGAGTACCTGCAGGCCTTCAACCGCGACCACGTCACGTTGGTCGACACCCGCGGCCGCGGTGTCGAGCGGATCACCCGCGCCGGGGGGGTGGTCGACGGTGTCGAATACCCGTTGGACTGCCTGGTTTTCGCCACCGGCTTCGAGGTGGGCACCGACTATTGCCGGCGCTCCGGCTTCGAAGTCATCGGCCGGGACGGTGTGACGCTGACCGATAAGTGGGCCGACGGGGTGCGCACCTTCCACGGCCTGCACGTGAGCGGCTTCCCGAATTGTTTCATCGAGAGCATCGCTCAGTCCGGGTTCACGGTGAACTTCCCGTACCTGATCGACACCCAGTCCCGTCACGTGGCCTGGACGATCGCCCGGGCACTGCAGCAGGGGATCACCGCGCTAGAGGCCACCATGGACGCGGAACAAGGCTGGGTCGACGCCGTGGTGCAGCGTTCCGGCGTCATCGCCGGCCGGCGCGAGACGTGTACCCCCGGCTACTACAACCGTGAGGGCCACGCCAACGCGAGGTTGCGGCAGGACAGTTTCTTCTTCGGCAGCCCGACCGAATACGGCGACATCCTGGCCGCTTGGCGGGAAGCGGGGACATTGGACGGGCTCGACCTGACCGGCGAGCGGGTTAGCGAAAGTCGCTAAATACCGAAGTCGATGACGCCTCTGACCAATTCGCCGGCGGCCAGGTCTTCATACGCCTCGTTGATATCGTCGAGCCGGTAACGCTTGGTAATCATCTCGTCGAGTTGCAGGCGACCCGCGGCGTAGAGCGTTGCCAACAGCGGGATGTCGGTCCGTGGGTTGCACGATCCGAAGACGGTGCCGCACAGATTCTTGTTCATCAGCACCAGGTCCTGTGGATCAAGACCGGTTCGTGTGCCCTGCGCCGACATTCCGGTCAGCACGCAGGTTCCGGCCTTGCGAGTCAGGCGCAGCGCGTCCGCGACGTCGGCATCGGCGATGACCGACGGGGACACCACCACCGCGTCGGCCATCACCCCGCGCGTCAGTTCGCAGACCAGGTCGAAAGCCTCGGCGGCGGTGGCTGCGGTGTGAGTGGCGCCGAACGTCAACGCCGACTCCCGCTTGAACGCAACAGGATCCACCGCGACAATCCGGACGGCCCCGCGGATATGGGCGCCCTGTACGGCGGACATGCCGATGCCGCCCACCCCGATGACCACGACGGTGTCGCCACCTCGCACACCGGCGCGATACGCCGACGAACCGTATCCGGTCGGCACCGCGCAGGCCAATAGGGCGGCGGGCACCAATGGCAGGTCCGGATCGACCTTGACCAGCGAAGCGGCCGAGACCACGGTGTGTTCGGCGAACGCCCCGATCTTCGACACATGCGCGAGATCGCGGCCGTCGCTGCCGTGGTGCCGGAAGGTGCCGTCGGTGGGCATGCCGGGCAGCATGGTTCCCGCACCGGCGTCGCAGATGTATTCCATACCCGAAGCGCACCAGCGGCAGTGGCCGCACACGGCGACGAACGACGTCACCACATGATCGCCGGGTTGCAGGCCGGTGACGCCGTCACCGACTTCGATCACTACCCCGGAGCCTTCGTGGCCGCCGATCGTCGGGGCGCTCGGGGTGCTCTGCGATGGCGGGGCGAGGTGGCCTCGGCGGATATGTTCGTCGGAGTGACACAGGCCCGCCGCGGCCAACTGGACCAGGACCTCCCCGGCGCGGGGTGGATCGAGCTCGAAAGCCTCGACCGACCACGGGGCGCCGTAGCTGCGCAGGATCGCGGCGCGGCTTTTCATCGATCGGCGCTACCGATCGGGCAGCGCATGCTCGATGATGGGCCGGCGCGGCTGCGGTTCGCGCTCACGACGCTTGGCCGCCAGATATACCTGGGCGGTCTCGTCGGCCACGGTGTGCCAGTCGAAGTCGGCGCTGAGCCGATCCCGGGCGGCCACGGCGCGGTGCTGGGCGGCGGCCGGGTCGTCGAGGACCCGGCACACTGCCGAGGCCAGAGCCGGCACGTCACGGGGCGGGCACGACACACCGGTGTCGCCGTCGATCACGGCCTCGCCCAGCCCGCCGACGTTCGACGCCACCAGTGGGGTGCCGGCGGCGGCGGCCTCCAGCGCCGCCAGACCGAATGGCTCGTAATGGCTGGGCAGCACTGCGGCGTCGGCGGAATGAAGCAGTGCTAATAGTTTTTCATGGTCCAGCCGACCTACGAACTGGGTTGCCTTGAGCACCCGATGCTTTCGGGCGCACTCGACCAGCCAGTCCTGCTGGGTGCCGTCGCCGGCGATGGTCAGGGTGGTGCCGGGGTGCGCGCGCCGAATCCGCGGCAGTGCCGCGATGACGTCGTGCACGCCCTTCTCGTACTCGAGCCGCCCGACGAACAGTAGTTCAGGCGGGCCGGTGCGGGGTTGGCGGAGGGCGAACGGCCAACGGGCGGCGTCGATTCCGTTGCGGATCACGGTGGTCTCGGCGATTCCGGGGCCGAACAGGTCGGTGATCTCGTCGCGCATCGAGGCCGAACAGGTGATCAGCGAGTCGGATTCGCGGACTAGCCACGATTCCGCCGCGTGCACCTGCCGACTCAGCGTGCCGGACACCCAGCCGGAGTGCCGCCCGGCTTCGGTGGCGTGGATGGTAGAAACCAAAGGCACATCATAGAATTCGGCCAGGGCGATCGCCGGGTGTGCCACCAGCCAGTCATGGGCGTGCACCAGGTCTGGACGCCACAGCGTCTGACCACCGTCGATCTTCAACGACAGCCCGGCGCGCACCATGGAGTGGCCCATCGCCAGGGTCCAGGCCATCATGTCGTCGCCGAAGGAGAACTCGTGCGGGTCCTGGGCCGCGGCGATCACCCGCACACCCTCGCTGATCTCGTCGGACGACGGGTGGGTGCTCGGGTCGGTGCCGGACTGGCGCCGGGCCAGCACGACTACGTCGTGACCGGCGGCGGCCAGCGCGGTGGACAGGTGATGGACGTGCCGGCCCAACCCGCCGATCACCACCGGTGGGTATTCCCACGACACCATCAGGATCTTCACGCGGTTGGTCCGTTCTGACGTGCACGGCGCGAGCGGAGGCGCTCTCCTGCTGGCGAGGGTGCGCAAAAACGGCCGTTCGCCCGGCGTGTCGACCGGGGACACGCACGCTCGCGCGAGACGGGGGTCACCGTGGCAGCCTACGGGCATCGAGCCCACCGAACAGACCGTCGGCCCGATTCCAGTCCTGCGCCAGCCGCTCGGCGGTGTCACGGCGGCCCGACGCCAACGCCTCGGCCAGCTCCCGGGTGGCGTGCGCATGCAACTGCGCCCGATGCCGGGCGTAGTCGGCGGCGGAGTCCTTGCTCACCATGAACGGCCAGTCGCTGGACACGGTGAGCAGCGCCTCCCGCAGGATCTGGTCGGCGACCCGGTCCCGCGGGGTGGGGCCGGCCGGGGTCGCCGCCTGCGCCTGGGCCTTGTCGACGGCACCCAGCGCGGTGTCGACCACCTCGTCGTTCAGCTGCACCAGGTCGGCGACCTGCTCCCCGGACCACACCTGCCAGTCTTTGCCCGAACCCCACGAGCCGGGCGGTAGGTCGACGGCGTCCCCGACGAACCCGGCGTTGATCGCGTCGGAGAGCGTGCCGACGCGAATCCCGGCCTCCGGCAGCGCCCGCAACACCCGGGCCAGCCACAGCGGCCCCTCGTACCACCAGTGCCCGAAGAGCTCGGTGTCGAAGGCGGCGACCACGTGAGCGGGACGGCCGATCCGATCGGATTCGTCACGCAGCCGGTTGCGGACCACCTCGACGAAATCGGCGACGTGCGCGTCGACCGCGGCGTCGGCGCGCTGCGCCTCATACGGCGCCTTGTCCTCCGGGGCGACGTTGCGGCCGGTGACCCGGGACGGCTTGAGCCCGGTGCGGTGGTCGTAGGTATGAAAATCCCGGTAGGAGCTATGTCCCGGATAACCGGATTTGGGCGACCACACCCGGTAGCTGACCTGCAGGTCGCGGCCGAACGCGATCACATCGGTGTCGGCGACCGGGCGGCCCAGCGCGGTGTCGCCGTGCAGCGAGGGACCGTCGACCATGAAGTGCGACACCCCGGCGTCGGCGTAGGCACGTTCGAGGCCGGGCGCATAGGCGCACTCCGGCGCCCAGATCCCGGTGGGGGTGTGGGCCAGCCGCGCGCGGGCGTCGGCCAGGCCCTCGCGCAGCGCGAAATCACGCAGCCGCGGATCCAGCAGCGGCTGGAACGGGTGGGCCAGCGGGCCGCCGAGCAGTTCGACCGTGCCGGCCTGCACCAACTCGCGCAGCAGCGGGCTGGCGCCGTGCCGCCACAACACCGCGAACTCGTCCAGGGCCTGCTCGGCCGCGGCGCATTCGCGCCTCCCGAAGGCGCGTAGATCCGCCAAGGTGGTGGCCTGGGTGGCGCGCAGCTGCCAGTTGGCCAGCCAGTGCGACATGCCGTCGAGGCAGTACGGGTCGTCGAGTTGGGCGGCGACCACCGGAGTCACCCCGAGGGTGAGCAGATTCTGCCGGCCTTCGGCGGCCAACGTCCGCAGCACCCGCACCAGCGGCAGGTAGGCAGCCGACCAGGATTGGTACAGCCACTCCTCACCGACCGGCCAGCGGCCGTGGTGGGCCAGCCACGGCAGATGCGTGTGCAGCACCAGGGTGAACAGGCCCGGAACCGAGCCGCTGGGTTGCTCGGTCACGGCCGTACCGCAATAGCGACCAGATCCAGACTGTCGTCGATGTGGCAGGTGGTGCCCGCTGCGTCCGCGACGACCCCGCCTGCCTCGATGATGTCGAAGTCCGCGGTGCGCACGGCCGCGACGTCGCGGGTCAACTCCTCGGGCCATGGCGCGTCGGCCAGTGCGCGTTCGATCTGGGCGTCGATGATCGAACCGCCGTAGCGTGCGTCCATCTCGCGCAGCACCGGTCCATGAAAGACACCGAACATGCCGTCCATGACGAACCCGCCGTCGACCAGGAGTTCGGTCAACTCGGCGGCATTGAGCTCGCGGGTGTGGAATGGGTTGATCGGAGTGTCGCGGCCGGGGGAGAAGGTGATCCGGTTCGGGGTGGACACCATCAACAGCCCGCCGGGCCGCAGCACCCGTGCGCATTCGGCGATGAACTGCGCCTGGTCCCACAGGTGCTCGATGACCTGAAAGTTCACCACCACGTCCACGGACGCGGCGGGCAGCGGCAACTCGGCCAGATTCCCCTGGATTGTCTCCACCCGCGGGTAGCGGGCCCGTACGTGCGCCACCGCGGCGTCGTCGTAGTCCAGTCCGATGACCCGGTGTGCCACATCGGAAATCAGGTCGGCGCCGTACCCCTCACCGCAACCGGCCTCGAGTACGTCGAGGCCGCTGCAGCGCGGCGCCAATTCCTGGTAGACCACCTCGTGACGGCGGAACCAATAGTTCTCGACGTCGAGTCCGGGGATGGTGCGTTCCCCGGTCAGCGTCATCGCGCTGTCGCCGGGCGGCGTGCCGGTGGGGTCTCCGGTGGGATTCGTGGATTTCATCGCACAGGCAGGCTAACGCGAACGGCGTGGTCCGCGAACCGGCTACCCCGCAGTGGCATTAGCACGACCCGCTACTCTGTATTCGCGAACCGCGCTAAGTTACCAATGAGTAACTTAATTATGCGGCTACGTGAATCGTGACCCAGTCTTGTGGCCGGCCGCCGCAGGACCCCTTCGAGGAGGACGAACCGCACTCATGACGAACATCGTGGTCCTGATCAAACAGGTCCCAGACACCTGGTCGGAGCGCAAGCTCACCGACGGTGACTTCACGCTGGACCGTGACGCCGCCGACGCCGTGCTCGACGAGATCAACGAACGAGCCGTTGAAGAAGCGCTGCTGATCAGGGAGCGAGAGGGCGCTGAAGGCACGGTGACTCTGCTGACCGCCGGCCCGGAGCGGGCCGCCGAAGCGATCCGTAAGGCGCTGTCGATGGGGGCCGACAAGGCTGTGCACCTCCTCGATGACGGCATGAAGGGCTCCGACCTCCTCCAGACCGGCTGGGCGCTCGCGCGTGCCCTGGGCACCATCGAGGGCACCGAACTGGTCATTGCCGGTAACGAGTCGACCGACGGTGTCGGCGGTGCGATTCCTGCCGTCATGGCTGAGTACCTGGGCCTGCCGCAACTGACCCACCTGCGCAAGCTGACCGTCGACGGAGGCAAGGTCACCGGCGAGCGCGAGACCGACGAGGGTGTGTTCACCCTCGAGGCGCCCCTGCCGGCGATCGTCAGTGTCAACGAGAAGATCAACGAGCCGCGCTTCCCCTCCTTCAAGGGCATCATGGCCGCCAAGAAGAAGGAAGTCATCACCCTGACGCTGGCCGAGATCGCGGTCGAGGGCGACGAGGTCGGTGTTGCCAACGCCGGTTCCAAAGTGACCGCGTCGACACCGAAGCCGCCGAAGACCGCCGGCGAGAAGGTGACCGACGAAGGCGACGGCGGCACCAAGATCGCCGGGTACCTGGTTGCCCAGAAACTCATCTAAGCGATCCCCGGACCGAAAGACGGAAGTAGACAAACATGGCTGAAGTACTGGTGCTCGTTGAGCACGCCGACGGAGCGCTGAAAAAGGTCAGCTCCGAACTGATCACCGCCGCGCGTGCGCTCGGCGAACCGTCCGCGGTTGTCATCGGTGCCCCCGGCGCCGCGGCCCCGCTGGTCGACGGACTGAAGGAGGCCGGCGCCGCCAAGATCTACGTCGCCGAGTCCGACGTGGTGGACAACTTCCTGCTCACCCCGTACGTCGACGTGCTGGCCGCGCTGATTGAATCGGCTACCCCCGCAGCGGTGCTGATCGCCGCCACCGCCGACGGCAAGGAGGTGGCCGGCCGGCTCGCCGCCCGGACCGGATCCGGTCTGCTGGTCGACGTGGTCGAGGTCAACGCCGGCGCCAAGGTGGTGCACTCCATCTTCGGTGGCGCGTTCACCGTAGAGGCAGAGCCCACCGGCGACACCCCGGTCATCACCGTGCGGGCGGGTGCCATCGAGCCCGCACCGGCCGCCGGTGCGGGGGAGCAGGTCACCGTGGAGGTGCCCGCAGCCGCCGAGAACGCCACCAAGATCATTTCCCGTCAGCCGGCGGTTGCCGGTGACCGTCCGGAGCTCACCGAGGCCTCCATCGTGGTGGCCGGCGGTCGTGGCGTCGGCAGCGCGGAGAGCTTCTCGGTGGTCGAGGAGCTGGCCGACTCGCTCGGTGCGGCCGTGGGCGCCTCGCGTGCCGCGGTGGACTCGGGCTACTACCCGGGCCAGTTCCAGATCGGTCAGACCGGCAAGACGGTCTCGCCGCAGCTGTACATCGCCCTCGGCATCTCCGGCGCGATCCAGCACCGGGCCGGCATGCAGACATCCAAGACCATCGTCGTGGTCAACAAGGACGAGGAAGCGCCGATCTTTGAGATCGCCGACTACGGTATCGTCGGGGACCTGTTCAAGGTCGCCCCGCAGCTGACCGAGGCGGTCAAGGCCCGCAAGGGTTAAGTTCGGCTGCCTGAAATGGCGCAACAGCCCCCGCACGTTCGCGTGTCGGGGGCTTTTGCGTTGTTTGCCCCACGCCTTCCGAGTGCCGGTGTGGAATGGGCACAACCGGCCACAACCAGGGAGGTCTAGGGAAATGCAAATCACGGTAACGGGCGCCAGCGGGCAGATCGGTTCCAAAGTGGTCGCTCTGCTGGCCGCCGCCGGTCATGAAACGGTGGCCGCGTCGCGCGGCACCGGCGCCGACGTTCTGACCGGCCAGGGGCTGGTCGAGGCAGTGTCGGGCGCCGATGTGCTGGTCGACGTGGTCAACTCGCCGAACTTCGATGACGGCCCGGTACTGGACTTCTTCACCCGTTCGACGACCAACCAAGTGGCGGCGGCCAAGAAAGCCGATGTCAGCCACTACGTGGCGTTGTCGGTCGTGGGCTGCGACGGGCTGCCCGACAGCGGCTACATGCGTGCCAAAGTCGCCCAGGAGCGGATCATCGCCGAATCGGGGCTGCCCTACACGATCGTGCGCGCCACCCAGTTCCATGAGTTCGCCGAGGCGATCACCGCCTCGCTGACCGTCGACGGGGTGGTACGGGCCCCCGAGGGGCGGCCGCCGGACTCGGCGCCGGTGCCGGTGCCTTAGTGTCGTCGTCGCGCGCAATTCGTCACCGAGCGTGCATCAACCCGTCATGCGGTGCTTGCCTCGTGGCAGCATCGCTGCGCCACCGTGGCCAGTGTGAGCACTGGTTCTGTTCTCATCGCGCCCGACCTGACCGCCGCCACTGCCGACTCCGGGACCGAACGCCCGAGATACTCGCTGCTGGTCTCCACCGACCCCGCCCTGATCGAAGCCGCGCAGCGCCTGCGGTACGAGGTGTTCGGCACCGAACCGGGATTCGCCCTGGCCCACGCCGCCGACGGCCGTGACGCCGACCGATTCGACCAATACTGCGACCACCTGCTGGTGCGCGACGACAACACCGGTGAACTGGTCGGCTGCTACCGGATGTTGCCCCCCACCGGCGCTATCGCGGCCGGGGGCCTTTACAGCGCAACCGAATTCGATGTCAGCGCGCTGGACTCGCTGCGACCGTCGCTGGTCGAGATGGGCCGAGCGGTAGTGCGACTGGGTCATCGCAACGGCGCCGTCGTGCTGTTGATGTGGGCCGGAATCCTGGCCTATCTGGACCGCTACCAGTACGACTACGTCACCGGCTGCGTTTCGGTGCCAGTCCGCGGTGCGGGCACGCCCGGCAGTCAGATCCGCGGCGTCCGCGACTTCGTGCGACGTCGGCACTCGTCACCGCACCGGGTGGCCCCGTATCGGCCGGTGGTCCTCGACGGGAAGTCCCTCGATGAGATCGCGCCGCCGGCCCGGCTGGCCGTACCGCCGCTGTTGCGCGGCTACCTGCGCCTGGGTGCCCGGGTCTGTGGCGAGCCCGCCCACGACCCTTCCTTCGGGGTGGCGGACTTCCCGGCTCTGCTGTGCCGAAGCGAGGCCGACACGCGCTACCTGCACCGGCTGCGCTCGGTGGCGGCGGCAGCCGACATCGCCGCGGAAGCGTGAACCAGGCGGTCTCGCACGCCTGGACGCCCCGGGCGTTTTGCACGCTCGCCTGCCTGCACGGCGGTGTCGAGCGACTGTCCCCGGCGATAGTCGCGCTGCGGCTGACGTTGGTGGTGCTGCTGGTGCCTGTGCTGCCGTTGCTGGCGGTACCGGTACCGGGACGGCTGGGGTTTCAGCGCGGCTGCTGCCGGTTGGTGCTGCGCTGCTTCGGGGTGCGGGTGACGACGACGGGCGCGCCGGTACGCAACCTGCGCGGCGTGCTGGTGGTCAGCGCGCACATGTCCTGGCTGGACGTGTTCGTCATCGGAGCGGTGTCGCCGGGAACGTTCGTGGCGCGCGCCGACCTGATCGGCTGGCCCGGTATCGGAGCGTTGGTCGGTTTGGCGCGGATCATCCCGATCGACCGGGACAGCCTGCGCCGGCTGCCGGCGGTGGTCGACAGCGTGGCGGCCCGGTTGCGGGCCGGGCGCACCGTCGTGGCGTTTCCGGAGGGCACCACCTGGTGCGGGCGCGCCCACGGGCGGTTCTACCCGGCGATGTTTCAGGCCGCCGTCGACGCGTCCCGGCCAGTGCAGCCGCTGCGGCTGACATACCACCATCGAGACGGATCGCCGTCGACGCTGCCGGCATTCGTCGGTGACGACACGCTGCTGGCCTCGATGTGGCGTTTGATCACCGCCCGGCGCACAGTTGCGCAGGTCCACGTAGCGTCCCTTCAGCTGCCGGGGGCCGATCGGCGCGAACTGGCCGCCCGTTGCCAGGCCGAGGTGGGGTGCCGGCTGCGGCCCAGCCGACAGGCATGCATCTTCTGTTGAAGCGTGACCACCTGCCGCAGCGCCGGGGTGGCTCGAAGCGCCCGGTATTCTGAGCGGGTCATGGTCTATCTGGATCACGCTGCCACCACCCCGATGTACCCCGAGGTCATCGAGGCGATGGCGGCCGCAATGCGCAGCGTCGGCAACGCGTCGTCGCTGCACGCCGCCGGCCGCACTGCGCGGCGCCGGATGGAGGAGTCCCGGGAGTCGATCGCCGCCCAGCTGGGTGCGCGCCCGTCCGAGGTGGTCTTCACCGCCGGCGGCACCGACGGCGACAACCTGGCTATCAAGGGCATCTATTGGGCCCGCCGCGACGTCGACCCGGGCCGTCGTCGGATCGTCACCACCGAGGTCGAGCACCACGCGGTGTTGGACTCGGTCAACTGGCTGGCGGCACATGAAGGCGCCGAGATCACCTGGCTGCCCACCGCACCCGACGGCTCGGTGTCTCCGGCCGCGCTGCGCGAGGCACTGCAGGACCTCGATGACGTAGCGCTGGTGTCGGTGATGTGGGCCAACAATGAGGTCGGCACGGTGCTGCCGGTCGCTGAACTCGCCGCGGTCGCAGCCGAATTCGGCGTACCGATGCACTCCGACGCGGTGCAGGCCGTCGGGGCGTTGCCGGTCGACTTCGGTGCCAGCGGGCTGTCGGCGCTGAGCTTGGCCGCGCACAAGTTCGGCGGGCCGTGCGGAGTCGGCGCGCTACTGGTGCGGCGCGATGTGTCGTGTGTCCCGCTGCTGCATGGCGGCGGCCAGGAACGCGACATCCGATCCGGCACACCCGATGTCGTGGGATCAATCGGGATGGCAACCGCACTGGAGATCGCCGTGGGGTCACTCGAGGTCACCGCCGACCGTATTGCTGCCCTGCGTGACCGGCTCATCGACGGGGTGCTCGCGAGCATCGCCGACACCTGCGTCAACGGGTCGCGCACCGACCGACTGCCCGGCAACGCGCATTTCACGTTCGCCGGCTGCGAAGGAGATTCACTACTGATGTTGCTGGATGCCAACGGAATCGAATGTTCCACAGGGTCGGCGTGCACCGCGGGGGTGGCGCGGCCGTCGCACGTCCTGACCGCGATGGGCGCCGATCCGGTCGCCGCGCGGGGGTCGCTGCGACTGTCGTTGGGGCACACCAGCGTCGACGACGATGTGGACGCCGTGCTGGCGGTGCTGCCGGGCGCGGTGGGCCGGGCTCGCCAGGCGATGCTGGCCGCCGCGGGGGTGCCGCGATGAAGGTGGTCGCCGCGATGAGCGGGGGGGTGGATTCCTCGGTCGCTGCGGCCCGCATGGTCGACGCCGGACACGAGGTGGTCGGCGTGCACCTGGCGCTGTCGCAGAATCCGGGCACGCTGCGGACCGGCTCGCGGGGCTGCTGCTCCAAAGAGGACTCCGGCGACGCCCGCCGGGTCGCCGACGTGCTGGGAATCCCGTTCTACGTCTGGGACTTCTCGGAGAAGTTCAAAGAAGAAGTGATCGACGACTTCGTCGAGTCCTACGCGCGGGGCGAAACACCCAACCCGTGTGTGCGGTGCAACGAGAAGATCAAGTTCTCCGCGGTGGCCGTCCGGGCGTTGGCGCTCGGGTTCGACATGGTGGCTACCGGCCACTACGCCCGGTTCACCGACGGGCGGTTGCGCCGGGCGGTGGACGCCGACAAGGACCAGTCCTATGTGCTGGCGGTGCTCACGGCCGAGCAGTTGAGCCACGCCGCGTTTCCCATCGGTGACACTCCCAAGGCGCTGATTCGTGCCGAAGCCGCCGAGCGCGGGCTGGCGGTGGCGAGCAAACCCGACAGTCATGACATCTGCTTCATCCCGACCGGTGACACCCGGACCTTCCTGGGCAGCCACATCGGGGTGCGGCCCGGTGCTGTTGTGGACGTGGGCGGGTCGGTGCTGGCCGAACACGACGGCGTGCACGGCTTCACCATCGGCCAGCGCAAGGGCCTGGGTATCTCGGGCCCCGGCTCGGATGGCCAGCCCCGGTATGTGACGGCGATCGACGCCGAAACGTCCACGGTGACCGTCGGCGCCGTCGCTGACCTGGATGTGTGGCAGTTGACCGGAAGGACTCCGGTCTTCACCTCCGGGATCGCGTTCTCGGGGCCGGTCGAGTGCGAGGTTCAGGTGCGGGCTCACGGTGAGACCGTCGCGGCGGTGGCTGAACTCGTCGGCGACGAACTGCAGGTGCAGCTGCGCGAGCCGCTGCGCGGCGTGGCCCGCGGCCAGACCCTGGCCTGCTACCGCCCCGACCCCGACGGCGACGAGGTGATCGCCAGCGCGACGATCGCCGGCACCGGGGCCTGAACGTCTCTCCCCGTATGTAGCCCTCGATTGGCTAAAAGTGTGGCTATAATCGCGGGCATGCGATCGGTGCCCTTGGGTGAGGCCAAAGACAAGCTGTCGGCGCTCGTGGACGACGCTGAGTCGACGCACGACATCATCACGATCACCAAGCACGGACGCCCCGCGGCGGTGCTGATGTCTGCCGATGACCTGGAGTCTTTGCAGGAGACCATCTATTGGCTATCCCAGCCGGGGATCGCCGCAGATGTTGCGCAGACCGAACGTGACCACGCCGACGGGGCAACTGTCAGCGGTGAGGCGCTGCGCGAACAGTTCGGTTTACCGCCACGGTGAATGCGCCAGGCAGCCCGTACCAAATCGAAGTCGGCGGTCCCGCGCAGCGTGACCTACAGCGCCTTCCGCACAAAGTCGCGGCTGCCATCGTGGAATTCATCACCGGTGCGTTGGCTGACAACCCGCGTCGGCTCAGCAAACCGCTGCGGGACCAACTGGCGGATTACCGGAGTGCTCGGCGCGGTGACTACCGCGTTCTGCTGTCAATCGATGAGGAGCGGCGCGTCGTCATCGTCGTCGGGATCCGACACCGGGCCCACGCCTATCGCCGCCGTCCCTAGCCCGGGACCCCGGCCGCCATATTCGTCAGCACCAGGTCGGCGACCGACTCCGAAAATCCGCAGTGGGTGACCTCCAGCATCACCACCGACTGGAGCAGGTAGGAACGGCCGCAACCGCCGGGCCGGGTGTGCAGCCACGGCCCGTCGGTGGTCCAGTCGCCGACCAGCCCCGGACCGGCGGGGCTGTCGGCGCACTCCGCGACAGTGGCCACCAGGGCGTCGAAGGCACCACGGGCGGCATCCGGGTCGGGGTATACGGTCGCACCCTGCGAGATCAGCCCGGGTTTGGGCGGGTACTGGTAGGTGGTCTTGCGGAACTGGGTGAACCGTGCGCCGACCACCGCGGTCTCGGCGTAGATGAACCGGCATGGCGGCGGGACGGTGGCGGCGAGTGCATCGATGTCCACCGGGGCACCGGAGTCCATGGTGGGGATGATGGTCAGCTCCTCTCCGGCGCCGGTGATGGCGCGCATCCGAGGCGTGTCGAGCATGATCCGGCCGACATCGACGGCACCGTCCGGCGCCGGCGGTGTAACCGGCGGCAGTGCCGCCCCGCCGACAAGCCGGGTGCAGCCCAGCACCGCCGCGGTGACGGCGCAGATCGGCACCAGCCGCGATGACCTCACCCGGCGAAGGCTAACCCGCCGTGTCGAGGCGACATGCCGCTTCAATACGGTGGCGCGATGAGTGTTTTCGCCACCGGAACTGGACTGGGCTCTTGGCCGGGTATTTCGGCGCGGCAGGCCGCCGAGGTGGTCGTCGGTGAGCTGGGCGGTAGCCTTGCCCATCTGGTCGAGTTGCCGGCCCGCGGGGTGGGTGCGGATCTGATCGGCCGGGCCGGCGCGCTGCTGGTCGACATCGCCATCGACACCGCCCCCCGTGGCTACCGGCTTTCCGCCCGCCCCGGCGCGGTGAGCCGGCGGGCGGTGAGCCTGCTCGGCGAGGACACCGACGCCCTCGAAGAAGCCTGGGAGGTTGCCGGCCTGCGGGGCAGTGGGCATCCGGTCAAGGTGCAGGCGCCCGGGCCGCTGACTCTGGCCGCCGAACTGGAGTTGGCCGGCGGGCACCGGGTAATCACCGACGCCGGTGCGGTGCGTGATCTCGCCGCCTCGCTGGCCGAGGGACTGCGGGTGTACCGGGCCGACCTATCCCGGCGCCTCGATACCCCGGTTGTCGTGCAGCTCGACGAGCCGTCCCTGGCCGCCGCGGTGGCCGGCCGGCTGGCCGGGGTCACCGCGCTGAGCACGGTGCCCGCCATCGACGAAGCGGTGGCCACCGGGCTACTCGACGGCTGCGCCGAGACGGTGGGCGGCGAGGTGCTGGTGCACAGCTGCGCGTCGGGATTTCCGTGGAACGTATTGCAGCGCAGCAACATCGCGGCGTTGGCGCTGGACTGCACCGCAGTGGCCTCCGCCGACTACGACCAGATCGGTGCGTTCGTCGAGTCGGGCGGCACCGTGGTGATGGGGCTGGTCCCGCCGGTCGCGCCGGCCCGGCGCCAAACGGTGGAGGAACTCGCTGCCGCCGTGGCCGCGATCACCGACCGGATCGGCCTACCGCGTTCGGTGCTGGGTGAGCGGGTCGGTATCAGCCCGGTCTGCGGGATGGCGGGCGCCACCGCGCAATGGGCGCGCACCGCGCTGGGCCTGGTGCGCCAGGTGGGCGAGGTGCTGGCCAGTGATCCGGATGCGGTGTAGCGGTACCTAGAAGGTGGCCGGTCGACCTCGAAGACGGGTCAGGCCTCGTCGAGCTGGCGGATCAGCCGCTGCGCCGCGATCAGCCGAAACGATGCGTCGACCAGCTCGCTGACCTCGTTCCAGTCCACCGGAGCCGCGACGAAATCCATTCCCAGCCAACCGAACGGTCCCAGGTATGCCGGAAAGAAGAAGCGTCGGTCCTGCCCGAGTGCGCGGCGCTCGGACTCGTCGACCTTGACCAGTAATGCGTGCGGGTAGGGCGTCATCGGACCGTCGGTTTTGACGCTGCCGCCGTAGATCGCGAACATCTTGGGGGCGCAGAACACCGGGCGGCCATGGGAGACCTTCTCGAAGGCCTCGGGAAACCCCAACGCGATATGGCGCAGCTCGGCCAACCCCGGGTCGCCGTCGCGATACGTGATCGGGTGCGGCATCGTCCCAGGCTAATCGGCGCGGTGTCGAGCGCCGCGTAGAACCACCAGATATCAGCGCCGAAAAGATAACCTGCCAAGGTGATTGCACCAGGCGCCGATCCCGTCCCACCCGAGGTACGCCGGCAGTGGTACGAACTGGCAGACGAAGTACGCGAACACCAGTTCCGCTACTACGTCAAGGACGCGCCGATCATCTCCGACGGCGACTTCGACGAGCTGTTCAACCGGCTGCTCGCGCTGGAGGATGCCCACCCGGAGCTGCGCACCGCCGACTCACCCACCCAGCTGGTCGGCGGCGCCGGATTCACCACCGACTTCGCGCCCGCCGAACACCTGGAGCGGATGCTGTCGCTGGAAGATGTGTTCTCACCCGATGAGCTAACGGCCTGGGCGGGCCGAGTGCGCGGTGAGATCGGCGGTGACACCGCCTATCTGTGCGAGCTCAAGATCGACGGGGCGGCGCTCGGGCTGGTCTATCGCAACGGCCGGCTGACCAGCGGGGCGACCCGCGGCGATGGCCGGGTCGGGGAGGACGTGACGCTCAATGCGCGCACCATTACGGGCGTTCCGGAATTCCTCAACGCCGACACCGAATTCCCGATCCCGGCAGTGCTGGAAGTGCGCGGCGAGGTGTATTTCCGGCTGGAGGATTTCGCGGCACTCAACGCCGGCCTGGTGGCCGAGGGCAAGCCGCCGTTCGCCAACCCCCGCAACAGCGCCGCCGGATCACTGCGCCAGAAGAACCCGGCTATCACCGCGCGGCGCAACCTGCACATGATCTGCCACGGCCTGGGCTACACCGAGGGTTTCGATCCGGCCACCCTGCACGACGCCTATCTGGCGATGAAGGCGTGGGGGTTGCCGGTGTCCACGCACACCACCCGCGTCGAGGGCATCGATGCAGCGGCCGAACGGATCACCTACTGGGGTGAACATCGGCACGACGTCGAACACGAAATCGACGGTGTCGTAATCAAGGTCGACGATCTGGCGCTGCAGCGTCGGCTCGGCGCCACCTCGCGGGTGCCGCGCTGGGCGGTGGCCTACAAGTATCCGCCGGAGGAGGCGCAGACCACGCTGCTCGACATCCGGGTCAGCGTCGGTCGTACCGGCCGGGTTACCCCGTTCGCCTACATGACCCCGGTCACGGTCGCCGGGTCCACGGTGGGGCTGGCCACCTTGCACAACGCCTCGGAGGTCAAACGCAAAGGGGTGCTGATCGGCGACACCGTGATGATCCGCAAAGCCGGCGACGTGATCCCCGAGGTGCTCGGGCCCGTCGTCGATCTGCGGGACGGCACCGAGCGCGAATTCGTGATGCCCACCCACTGCCCGGAATGCGCAACCCTGTTGGCGCCGGCCAAGGAGGCCGACGTCGACATCCGCTGCCCCAACGCGCGGTCCTGTCCGGCGCAACTGCGTGAGCGGGTGTTTCACGTCGCGGGTCGCGGGGCCTTCGACATCGAGGCGCTGGGTTACGAGGCGGCGGTCGCGCTGCTGAGCGCCGGCGTCATCGCCGACGAGGGGGAGTTGTTCACCCTCACCGAAGACGACCTGCTGCGCACCGAGTTGTTCACCACCAAAGACGGTGCCCTGTCCAAGAACGGCCGGCAACTGCTGGCCAACCTCGACAAGGCCAAAGCTCAACCGCTGTGGCGGGTATTGGTGGCGTTGTCGATTCGCCACGTCGGGCCGACAGCGGCCCGCGCACTGGCGACGGAGTTCGGCAACCTGGACGCCATCACCAACGCCTCGACCGAACAGCTGGCCGCCGTCGATGGCGTCGGCCCCACGATCGCCGCCGCGGTCACCGAATGGTTCGACGTCGACTGGCATCGCGCCATCGTCGACAACTGGCGGGCCGCCGGGGTGCGGATGGCCGACGAACGCGACGACAGCGTGCCGCGCAACCTGGAAGGGCTCAGCATTGTGGTGACCGGCTCGCTGCCCGGGTTCTCCCGTGACCAGGCCAAGGAGGCCATCGTCGTGCGCGGCGGCAAAGCCGCCGGATCGGTGTCGAAGAAGACCGCCTACGTGGTCGCCGGTGATGCGCCGGGATCGAAGTACGACAAGGCCGTCGAACTCGGTGTGCCGATTCTGGATGAGGACGGCTTCCGCGCGCTGTTGGCGGACGGGCCGGCGGACGACGCGGCCGAGGCGGACTAACCCAGCAGGGTCGCAACGATCCCGGCCAGGTAACCCAGCCGTACCACCTCGGCGTGCAGGAACGGCGGTCCGCCGGTGCGGCCCAACACGACCGCGGTGCTCGGGTCACCTAGCGGGGCGGCGAGCAGCGCAGTGTCCATCTCCCGCCACACCGGTGGCACCCAGTCGGCGTTGTTGTCCAAGGCGGTGGCGCGCTCGATCGGCAGCCACGGCACCGTACCGATCTGGGTCTCCGGAGTGCCCGGGCTGCCGGCGAGCCGGCGGAAGCTCCCGACAGATCCCTCGCTGTGCAGCACCGCGCACCAGCTGACCCGCAGTACTCGGGGCGCCTCGTCCACCAGCTTCTGCAGTTTGGCCTGCCGGCTACCGGCGGCCGCGACACGGTCGACGAGTTCGAGTTCGCGGTGCGCGTCCAGCAGGCCGATGTGCGGGCGGACACTGTGCACCCGCACCCCCTCGAGGCGCTCGGCGGCGGTGATCAGCACGTCGGGCATTGATCCGTGCGGCAGGTCGACCACCAGGTCGTCGATCGCCGATCCGTCCCCGCGCTCGACGACGTCCAGCGACAAGATGTCGGCCCGCACCGAGCCGAGGGCCACCGCCAGCGAGCCGAGGCTGCCGGGGCGGTCGTCGAGTTCGACGCGCAGCAGATACGAAGGCACCGCAAAACTGTCCCACAGCGTCGGATGGCACACCTCTCCCCCGGCGAGCGTGAAGCTGGGTTCACGCTCGGACACCGGGAGTGAACCTAACTTCACGGTGGGGCCCAGTGCCCGTCTAGGCTTGCCAGTCGTGTCCCAGATTTCCCGTGACGACGTAGCCCACCTGGCCAGACTGGCCCGGCTGGCGTTGACCGACGCCGAGTTGGACGGTTTCGCCGGCCAGCTCGACGCCATCTTGACCCATGTCAGCACGATTGCGGCCGTCGACGTCACCGGCGTCGAGGCGACCGACAACCCGCTCAAGTCCGTCAACGTCACCCGGCCCGACGAGATCGTGGCCGGCCTGACCCAGACCCAGGCGCTGGCCGCCGCGCCGCGCGCCGTCGAGAACCGCTTCGCGGTGCCGCAGATCCTGGGGGAGAGCCAGTGAACGAGCTGATCCGTTCCGACGCGGCGACCCTGGCTACGTGGATCGCTGCCGGCGAGGTGTCCTCGGTCGAGGTCACCACGGCATACCTGGACCAGATCGCGGCCACCGACGACCGCTACGGCGCGTTCCTGCATGTCGGCGCCGACGAGGCGCTGGCCACTGCGGCCGCCGCAGACGAGGCCATCGCCGCCGGTCAGTCGCCGTCGGCGCTGGCCGGGGTTCCGCTGGCGCTCAAAGACGTGTTCACCACCATCGACGCGCCCACCACCTGCGGCTCGAAGATTCTAGAAGGCTGGCAGCCCCCCTACGACGCGACCGTCACGGCGCGACTGCGCGCGGCCGGCATCCCGATCCTGGGCAAGACCAACATGGACGAGTTCGCGATGGGCTCGTCGACGGAGAACTCCGCCTATCACCCGACTCGCAACCCGTGGGACACCGAGCGGGTGCCCGGCGGTTCCGGCGGCGGGAGTGCCGCGGCGCTGGCGGCATTCCAAGCGCCGCTGGCCATCGGAACTGACACCGGCGGCTCGATTCGCCAGCCGGCCGCACTGACCGCCACCGTCGGTGTCAAACCCACCTACGGCACGGTGAGCCGCTACGGGCTGGTCGCGTGCGCGTCGTCGCTGGACCAGGGCGGGCCGTGCGCCCGCACCGTGGCCGACACCGCGCTGCTGCACGCCGTGATCGCCGGGCACGACCCGCGCGACTCCACCTCGCTGGACGTACCAGTGCCCGACGTCGTCGGCGCCGCGCGCGCCGGAGCCACCGGGGACCTGTCCGGGGTGCGGATCGGGGTGGTGCGCCAGCTGCGCAGTGGGGAGGGCTACCAGCCCGGTGTGCTGGCGTCGTTCAACGCCGCCGTCGACCAATTGACGGCGTTGGGTGCGCAGATCTCCGAGGTGGACTGCCCGCACTTCGACTATTCGCTGGCTGCCTACTACTTGATCCTGCCCTCGGAGGTGTCCTCCAACCTGGCCCGCTTCGACGCGATGCGTTTCGGTCTGCGGGTCGGCGACGACGGCACCCACAGCACCGAGGAGGTGATGGCGCTGACCCGCGCGGCCGGCTTCGGCCCGGAGGTCAAGCGCCGCATCATGCTCGGCACCTACGCACTGTCGGCCGGCTACTACGACGCGTACTACAACCAGGCACAGAAGGTGCGCACCCTGATCGCGCGGGACCTCGATGAGGCATATAAGTCCGTCGACGTGCTGATCTCGCCGACGACGCCCACGACGGCGTTCCGGCTGGGGGAGAAGGTCGACGATCCACTGGCCATGTACCTGTTCGACCTGTGCACGCTGCCACTGAACCTGGCCGGGCACTGCGGTATGTCGGTGCCGTCCGGGTTGTCCGCAGACGACGGGCTGCCGGTGGGCCTGCAGATCATGGCGCCGGCGCTGGCCGACGACCGGCTGTACCGGGTGGGCGCGGCGTACGAGGCCGCCCGGGGTGCACTGCCCACCGCTGTTTAGTGCGCGGGTCCGGGTGTCACCCGGCAAGATGGGGCTATGCGAATCGGAGTACTCACCGGCGGCGGCGACTGTCCCGGGCTGAACGCGGTGATCAGGGCGGTGGTGCGCACCTGCGATTCTCGCTACGGCTCTACGGTGGTCGGGTTTGAGGACGGTTGGCGCGGCCTGCTGGAGAACCGGCGCATTCAACTGGCCAACGATGACCGCAACGACCGACTGTTGGCCAAGGGCGGCACGGTGCTCGGCACCGCCCGGGTGAACCCGGACAAGCTGCGGGCCGGACTGGACCAGGTCAAGGCGACCCTCGACGACAACGGCATCGACGTGCTCATCCCGATCGGCGGGGAGGGCACCTTGACCGCGGCGCACTGGCTATCGCAGGAGAACGTCCCGGTGGTCGGGGTGCCCAAAACCATTGACAACGACATCGACTGCACCGACGTCACTTTCGGCCACGACACCGCGCTGCAGGTTGCCACCGAGGCCATCGACCGGCTGCATTCCACCGCCGAATCCCACCAGCGGGTGATGCTAGTCGAGGTGATGGGCCGCCACGCGGGGTGGATCGCGCTGAATGCGGGGCTGGCCAGCGGTGCGCACATGACGCTGATCCCTGAGCAGCCGTTTGACGTCGAGGAGGTGTGCCGGCTGGTCAAGCAGCGCTTCCAGCACGGTTCCTCGCACTTCATCTGTGTCGTCGCTGAAGGGGCCAAACCCGCTGCCGGGTCGATGGAGTTACGGTCCGGCGGCGTCGACGAGTTCGGCCACGAGCGGTTCACCGGGGTCGCCGCCCAGTTGGCCGTCGAGATCGAGCGGCGGGTCAAGAAGGACGTGCGTACCACGGTGTTGGGGCATGTGCAGCGCGGCGGCACTCCGACCGCCTACGACCGGGTGCTGGCCACCCGGTTCGGCGTCAATGCCGCCGACGCCGCGCACGCCGGCGAGTACGGAATGATGGTGTCGCTGCGCGGCCAGGAGATCGGCAGGGTGCCGCTGGCCGACGCGGTGCGTCAGCTCAAGCTGGTGCCGCAGAGCCGCTACGATGACGCGGCGGCGTTCTTCGGATAGTGGGTCTACCGCATTTGCACGCCGTATATCTAGGAGACATTCGGAAAAATACCGGTGTGTTTGTTTACACTGCCGATTGCTCGCCGAGCGAATAGTGATTGGAGGTGGCCATGAGGAAGTTGTCGTGTGCAGTCGCGGTGCTGTTCTGGTTACCGCCGTATGTCCTGTTCGCCGTACCCGCCTGTGCTGACGGGGACGCGATAAGTGGATACGTCGACCAGCACGGCGGTGAGGTCTGCCAGTTCGTCCGCGATGAACCCGATTTGGTGGGGGTCAGGCACGCGGTCGATCACATCCTCGGCACTAGCGAACTGCCCCAGGATCAGACGGGACGGCTGCTCGCCGGGTCGGTCGGCGCGGACTGTCCGGAAGACGCCGCACTGGTCGAGGAGTTCGTCTGGTACATCCGGCATCACAATCAGGCCGGCGGTGTCGGCGCCGTGTTGGGTTCGTAGCGGTCAGCGCTGCCCGAAACAGTCCCTCATAAATCGCCCGGGTCGTCGGGCACGTCAACGGCGTACGCGCTTAATACATCGAGGGGAACCACGTCGAGGGTGCGTTCATGGGTGGCGGCCAGCACCACCGGGGCGGCGCAGCCATCGCGGTGCGCCCGCAGCCAGTTCACCGCGGTGACACACCAGCGGTCGCCGGGTGTCAGGCCCGGGAACAGGTAGGCCGGCATCGGCGTGGACAGGTCGTTGCCGATCGACCGCTGATGCTGCAGGAATTCCTGGGTGACCACGGCGCAGATCGTGTGCAGACCGACATCCTCGGGCCCGGACGAACAGCAGCCGTCGCGGTAGAAGCCGGTGATCGGGTCGTTGCTGCACGGCTGCAATGGGCCGCCCAGTACGTTGCGGTCGGGCATCGGGTCAGTGTAAGTCGCTGCCGCAGCGGGCCGGGCTACCGTGGGGTGTGGCCGAACGGATGCGTGACGAATTGTGGGCCGCCGACGGCGCGCTGGCCCGGATCTACCAGCAGATCTGCGAGCACCCCTTCATCACCGGACTCACGGATGGATCGTTGGGCCACGACCGATTTCGTTATTACATCGTGCAGGACGCCCACTACCTGCGGGCGTATGCGCGGGCACTGGCCGGTTGCGCGGCCAAGGCGCCGGTCGGAGCGGAGCTGACGATGTTCGTCGAACACGCCGGCACGGCGATCAGCGCCGAAAACGAACTGCACGCCGGGCTGCTCACGGATCTGGGGCTGGCCGCCGACCAGACCGCGTCGCTGCCGGTCGCCCCGACCACCCAGGCCTACGCCAGCTACCTGCTTGCCGTCACCGCCGCCGGTTCCTACGCCGAAGCCGTCGCCGCGGTACTGCCCTGCTACTGGATCTACGCCCGGGTGGGTGAACACCTGCAACGCCGCGGCTCGCCGGAGCCGCTGTTCCAGCGGTGGATCGACACCTACGCCGGCCAGGCCTACCAGGCGGTGGTCGATGAGGTCCTCACGGTCACCGACCGCATCGGCGCGCAGGCTTCGGCTGCCGAGCGGGAACTGATGCGCCGGCATTTCCACACCACCGCCCGCTACGAGTGGATGTTCTTCGACGCCGCCTACCGGATGGAGGACTGGCCGGTGTGATCAGGTGGGTCACCTAGACTTTCCTCCCATGACCGCTGCTGTCGCCGAACTGCTCGACTACGACGACGTCCTGGCCCGCTTCGACCCGGTGCTGGGCTTGGAAGTGCACGTCGAACTGTCCACGGCCACCAAGATGTTCTGCGGCTGCTCGACCACGTTCGGCGCCGAACCGAACACCCAGGTCTGCCCGGTGTGTCTGGGGCTGCCCGGTTCGCTGCCGGTGCTCAATGCCGCCGCGGTCTCCTCGGCGATCCGGATCGGGCTGGCGCTGAACTGCGAGATCGCTTCCTGGTGCCGGTTCGCCCGGAAGAACTACTTCTACCCCGACCAGCCGAAGAACTACCAGATCTCCCAGTATGACGAGCCGATCGCGTTCAACGGCTATTTGGACGTGCCGCTTGATGACGGGTCGGTCTGGCGGGTGGACATCGAACGGGCCCACATGGAAGAGGACACCGGGAAGCTGACCCATGTGGGCAGTGACACCGGCCGCATCGAGGGCGCCAGCGAATCCCTGGTCGACTTCAACCGGGCCGGGGTGCCGCTGATCGAGATCGTCACCAAACCCGTCGAGGGTGCCGGCGAACGTGCCCCGCAGATCGCCCGGGCGTATGTGACCGCGCTGCGGGACCTGCTGCGGGCATTGGATGTCTCCGACGTGCGGATGGATCAGGGGTCGATGCGCTGCGACGCCAATGTGTCGCTGAAGCCCACCGGTGCAACAGAATTTGGCACCCGCACCGAGACCAAGAACGTCAACTCGCTCAAAAGCGTCGAGGTCGCGATCAGTTACGAGATGCGCCGTCAGGCAGCGGTGCTCACCTCGGGTGGTCACGTGATCCAGGAGACCCGGCACTTTCACGAATCCGGATACACCAGCGCGGGCCGGGTCAAGGAGACCGCCGAGGACTACCGCTATTTTCCCGAGCCCGACTTGGAGCCGGTAGCCCCCGACGCGGAGCTGGTTGAAGAACTGCGCGGCACAATTCCGGAGCTGCCGTGGTTGGCGCGCAAGAAGATTCAGGATCTATGGGGCGTCTCCGACGAGGTGATGCGCGACCTGGTCAACGCCGGCGCGGTCGAGTTGGTCGCGGCCACGGTGGCGGCCGGGGCCACCAGCGAAGCGGCCCGGGCCTGGTGGGGCAACTTCCTGGTGCAGAAGGCCAACGAGGCCGGTGTCGAACTCGACGCCTTGGGGATCACGCCCGCGCAGGTCGCCGAGGTGGTGTCGCTGGTGGATTCGGGCAAGCTCTCCAACAAGTTGGCCCGGCAGGTGATCGACGGGGTGCTCGCCGGCGAGGGGGAGCCCACCCAGGTGATGTCCGACCGGGGCTTGGTCATGGTGCGTGACGATTCGGTGATCCAGGCTGCGATCGACGAGGCGCTGGCCGCTAATCCCGATGTGGCCGAAAAGATTCGGGGCGGCAAAGTGGCCGCTGCCGGCGCCATCGTCGGCGCGGTGATGAAAGCCACCAAGGGCCAGGCCGACGCCGGTCGGGTGCGTGAGCTGGTGCTGGCCGCCTGCGGTTAGGCCCGCCGGGTGCCCGACGTACTCAGCCGGCAGTGGCGCCGTGGCCCTGCGGCTGGTGGTGGGTGGCCTGGTGGCCCCAGTGCTCGAAGATGAACTGCAGCCACCGAACGTCGATCAACATGGTGTTGTCATCCTTTTCGCTTGGCGGTCCTGCTGTGCGGGGCGGTGACGTTCTGCTCGGCAATATCGCCGCTGATCGTTACCTTGACCCGATGTCCAAGGTAGGGGGCAAATTTAAGGTGGCCGGGCGGAGTTGGTAATGCTTCTTTAAGAACCGGTCGGGCAGGGTGGTTGAAGTCCCGCCGCCAAACGCCAAGTGGCCCCCTTCGTGATGAAGGGGGCCACTTGGCGTGATCGCCGCGGTCAGGCACGACCTGCCGCGTTTTAGAGGCTGCCGAACAGGTCGGCCAGCGGGTTGCCCGTGCCGTCCCAGCCGAGCGAGTTGGCGATGATCTGCGACAGGTTCTCGATGGCCCCCAGCGGACCGATCCCTAGTGCGGCGACGTTCAATTCGCCGAACAACGGGACACCGCTGAGGTCAAGGCCTAGCGAGTTGAAGATCGAGCCGCCGATACCGTCTAATCCTCCGGCGATGGTGGTGGTTCCTTCTCCCGGACTCAGCAGGCCGCCAAGGGCGATGCTGAGCGAGTCGAGGCTGGTGCCCTCCGGCAGCGGGATGAGGTTGGCCTCGTTGATCAGCGGGATGAGCGAACTCAGGTCAAGGGTCGAGCCGTTGAGGAAGGCGCCGGTCATATTGGCGGGGATGTTAGCGAAGTCCTGCAAGGCCGTTGTCCAGTCCGGCGTGCTGCCGTTCAGTGCGGCGCTGATGTCGGTGATGCTGTTGTTCAGTGCGATCCATGGGCTGATCGACGGTCCTAACGCGCCGATGAGGACACCGCTCAACGGGGACGACAGAAAATTGACAATCGACGGGATCGGCTCATCGGGTGCCGGGAACCCGAGGTCCACGGCCTGTCCGGTGAGCGCCAGGTAAACCAGACCATGGTTCAGATCCATGGTGAAATTGCTGAACACGTTGAGATCAAGTTGGTCCCCACCGAGGAACGTCGCCGCGTTGAACGCGTTGGTCCCGTTGTGCTGGATGTCTTTGATGACGTCGCTGAAGGTGGTCGAGCCGTTGGCGAGGTCCTGCAGGTAGCCGACCTGGTTGGCGATCTCCTGCTGCTGCGC
>JBDTEP010000224.1:0-5636 GCA_039922455.1 Mycobacterium sp.
TACTGCTCAGCCCGGCGGAACTGAGCAGTATCTTGCGGGTCCCGGGGATCGAGAACACCGGTTCCGTCCGCACCACACTCGATCACACAGGTGACAATGTGCAGCCGCCGAACTGCTTGGCGCTCGCCGCGGTGGCACAGGATCGCGTCTATGAGCGCGGCAGGCACACCGGGCTGCGAACGTCTGACTTCACCGACGGCAAGCCCGCAGGCGTTTCTCGCTGGGGTACGCAGGCCGTCGTGTCGTTCCCCAACGTGGAGAACGCCACCGCGTTCTACAAGGAATCCGCCAAGGAGTGGGAGCGATGCGGGCGAGCCTTCACCACTCAGTGGGGGACACCGGACCAAAATCGCGACGAGCGCACGGTATGGCTGATAAACGATGCTCGCCGAATACTCAGCACCAAGTTCACCGCTCTTTACGTCCACTGCGGGCGGGCGCTGGCGATGCGCCACAACGTTGTCGGCGATGTCATCGTCTGCCGGCGCCCAACTTCTGACGACCTTTCTACCGACGATGAAGCATTGGCGGTAGACGTCGCGCAGCAGATCAGCGACAAAATGTCCTGACCAATGGGGGTACTCCGTGGTTGCGTTCCCACTCAGCTAGCCCGACACCGGCTTGCTCGGGGTGAACACCACCGGCATCGCCTCCGGGCCGGACACGAAGTTCGCCGGCCGCAACGGCACCTCTGCACCGTCGGCCAGGCGCAGGTCCGGCAGTCGCTGCAGTACCTTGCCGACCATCACGTTCAGCTCCAGCCGGGCCAGCTGATTGCCCGGACAGAAATGCGCCCCGAACCCGAATGCCACGTGACTGTTCGGGTCTCGCCGGATGTCGAATCGCTCCGGGTCGTCGAAGACCGACTCGTCGAAGTTCGCCGACTCGAACAGCAGCATAATCTTCTCGCCCTGGCGCAACGCGGTGTCGTGGAACTCGGTGTCGGCGGTCAGGGTGCGGCACATGTTCTTGACCGGCGAGGTCCAGCGCAGCATCTCCTCGATGGCGCCGGGCAGCAGTGCCGGGTCGCGCCGGGTGTCCTCCCACTGGTCGCGGTTGCGCAGCAGTTGCAGCGTGCCACCACTCAAGGTGTGGCGAGTGGTCTCGTCACCGCCAATCAGAATCAGCAGCGTCTCCATGACGAGCTCATCATCGGACATCCGCTGCCCGTCGACCTCGGCATTGATCAGCACCGAGTACAGGTCGTCGGTGGGCTCGGCGCGCCGTTTGGCGATCATGTCCATCGTGAACGCGGTGTAGCCGACGAAGGCGTCCATCACCGCCTGAAAGATCTCCGACCCCGGATCCAGGTGCGAACTCTGCCCGGTCACCAGGTCGTCGGACCACTTGAGCAGCATGCCGCGTTCGGCCGGCAACACCCCGAGCATGTCGCCGATCACCGCCATCGGCAGCGGTGCGGCGATGTCGCGGACGAAATCGCACTCCCCGCGCTCGCAGACGGCGTCAATCAGGGTGTCGCACAGCTTCTCGATCGACGGGCGCCGGTCGGTGACCCGCTTGCGGGTGAAGCCGGCATTGACCAACTTCCGGCGCACCAGGTGCTCCGGGTCGTCCATGTCGATCATGTAGGGCATGCCCGGCTGGTCGGGCCGGATCCCCCCGGTGTTGGAGAACAGTTCCGGGTTGCGCTCGGCGTCGATCACCGCGGCGTAGCTGGCGGCGCCGGCCTGCCCGTTGCGGTCCCGGAACACCGGCTCGTTGGCCCGCATCCACTTATAGGCGGCGCGCGCACCGCCGTCAGCGTAGAAGGTGCCGTCAGTCAGATCGACGTCCGGCTTGGTCGTCGGAATCGCATCGGCCATTACCTCGGTCATCAGCATCCTCCGGATTACAGTGGGCGTCATGGCTATTTCGCAGCACACCATCGCTGGCACTGTGCTTACCATGCCCGTCCACATCCGTCAGGCAGATGTGCATTCCGCGATGTACTCGGTTCCGGCGAACGCCGCACAGGCGATGATCGACTACAGCGGCCTGCGGGTTTTTCAGCACCGGCCGGGGCGGGCCGTGGTCAACCTGATGCTGGCCCGCTACCTCGATGGCGACCTGGGCCGCTATTTGGAGTTCGGCACGGCGGTGATGGTCAACCCGCCGGGTTCCGACGCCCGCGGCTGGCGGGCGCTGGGTGCGGCCGGCGCGTTCATCCACCACCTACCAGTCGATCAGGAATTCACCCTGCAAGCTGGGCGCACCATCTGGGGTTTCCCGAAGATCATGGCGGACTTCACCGTTCGCGACGGCCGGCGGTTGGGATTCGACGTCACCGCCGACGGCCAACATATCGCCACTATGGATTTCGGTCGCGGGCTACCGGTGCCGGGTCCGCTCACCTCCCAACCTCGTGTCCTCAGGGCGTTCAGCCACCTCGACGGTGTGACCCGCGAAGTACCCTGGGCGATGCGGGTTTCCGGGGTTCGCGGGGCGATGGGCGGTACGACGCTACGCCTGGGCAGTCACCCGTATGCCCGCGAGCTGGCCGCCCTGGGCCTGCCGAAGCGGCCGATGATGTCAACGACGGTGGGCCACGTCGAGATGACCTTCGGCGACGCCGAGGTGGTCGGTCTTTAGCGAAGCCTATCGCTGGTGATGGGCGGCGGAGGCGGGGGTTCGGCAACGCCGAAGCCCTGTGCGACAAGCCATTTATTGGCATCATCACCGCCGCCGGCGGCGTCGAGAAGCTGCTGGACGACGCCGACAATCTTGGCCACGGCTGCCCTACTGGCACCGGCGGCGTCGCTATTGACGCGGTCTTTGATCGCGTTGAGCTGGATGATCTTGTCGGCGTCCGGCAGGGCGGAAGCAGCTGCCGCATTGCACGCTTGATCCCCGGCTTCGCAGATCTCGGTGAGCCGAGCCCGCAGGTGGGTGACCGCCGCGGCGGCCGACGTCCACGCTCGTGTCTTGTCAGTTGGGTCGACGCAAGCCGTGGTCTCGGATTCCAGTAGCTGCGTCAAGCCCAGCCATTGCCGCGCCGCACGGCGAGCCGTCGGGTGCGCTCATACAGCGTGCCTGACCGCCCCGACTGCGTGATGCCAGGCCAGGTGGTAACGGGCCGTCTCTTCGCTTCCGTCGATCAGCGCATCGATGGCCGCCAACAGCATCCAGTCGGCAACATCCCTGGGGGCGTGCTCGGGATAGGCCGACATCACCCGAGTCGCGGTGTCGGTGACCACCTGCCGGAACAGGTCGATCTCGTTGTCGGCGACGCCGGATCTGCGGGCCACAGCGCGTGCGACCGTTTGCACGATGCGCGGCAACCGCGAACTTGCCCCGGCGACGCCGATCAGGGTGGGGCCCAGTTCGTCGATGTGCTGGCCGTAACGGGCGCGTTCCCCGGCCCCAGGGATCGGATCGTGCGGGCCGGCTTCGGTGATGTAGGTGTTCGGTTGGTGGGTGGCGGCCGCGATCACCGCACCGAGCAGATCGGTGGCAGCCATGTCGCGGCGGCGGTGCGCCGGATCCAGCAGGGTTACCCCGGGCGGGAGTTTGACGGTGGGCGGGATCCAGCCGCCCGCCAGATCAGTCGCCAGCACGGTGGTCGTCTCGTCGTCGCGCAACCCGGCCGCCCACGCCAATTGCGGGGCCTGGCGGGCGACCGCGTCGACGGTGCGCTGCAAATCCTGCTGCTCGGTCATCCGTTTGGCGGCCGTGCCAGCGCCGGCCCCGGCGTTGCCGGCGGCCCCCATGCTGCCGGCCATCGCGGCCCCCGACTGCCCGCCGGTAGCGGCGGTCGGCTTGCCTGGTACCGGACGATCACCCGAGGAAGCGACGGTGGTTCCTCCGGAGGTCGGTGTTGTAGAGCTGCCAGGCGATGGGGAGGTCGGGGTCAGCGGCCCGGTAGGCGTTGCCGGTGCGACGGGCGCGGCGGCCCCGGCCGGGCGCAGATCGGCCCCGTAGCCCGGGAGCGGACCCGACGGGGCCATCGGGCCGGCACTGATCGGCGCCGACGGCACCGACGTCGGCCCGGATGCCATAGACGGGGTCGCCGGCGTCGCCGCGAGCCCACCGCTTGTCGGAGGTGTTGAGGCTACGTCCGGGCTTGAGCCGGCCAGATGGCTCAGGTTGCCGAGCATGCCGCCAGCCATCGGCGTCACCGACGGCGACGGCGGAACCTGGGGACCCGACGACTGGCCGAATCCAGAGGAACCCGGACCACTTTGCTCCCACGGCGGAGTTGGCCCGCCCGGCCCAGCCGGCCCCCCGGGCATACCCGAAGCGAACGCCTGGCTCGAGCCGCCGGCCTGGAGGTCGGATGGGGTAGAGGCACCGCCACCACTGCCGCCGCCGAGGCCAGGCACGGAGGACGACATCGGGGATGAACCGGCGAGCCCGCCACCGGACCCGCCGCCACCGGAGCCACTGAACCCGCCACCACCTCCAGGCAGAGAACCTCCACCACTTGCCTGTACTGGGTTGCCGGCGGTTGTGGTTGGGGTTCCACCGGTTCCGCCATTTCCGCCATTTCCGCCATTTCCGCCGAAAGTGGTAGCACCGTTGGCTCCGCCGTTGCTTGGACCTCCTCCGCTACCGCCATTTCCGCCGAAAGTGGTGGTACCACTGGCGCCGCCGTTGCTTGGACCTCCCGCGCTACCGCTGTTACCGCTAAAGGCCGTGCCGCTGGCGCCGCCGTTGCTGGTGCCCTGCGTGCCTGAGTTGCCGCCGCCACCTCCGAACCCTGCGTTGCCAAAAACACCTGCGTTGCCCGAAATGCCATTCGCGCCGCCATCACCACCGGCCCCACCAGTGGATTGCGATCCGTCGGTGCCGACAACGCCGTGGCCGCCTGCTCCCCCGTCGCCACCTGCAGCACCGGAGCCGCCCGAGGGCTGCGAACCATTGGTGCCAAGACCGCCCTGGCCACCAGAACCGCCATCGCCCCCGGTAGCACCGGTACCGGCGGCGGGTTGCGAATCATTGGTACCGAAACCACCCTGACCACCGGCGCCGCCATCATGGCTTTGTGTCCGGGCCACCTCTTCAGCGGTGAGAGGCCGCTGCGGAGGCGGCGCGTCGACGTTCGCGCCGTTGTCTTGCAGCCACTGGCGGGCGTTGCCGTCGACACCGGTTTCATCGAACATCTGCTGGGTGGCGTCAACTATCGCGTTGAGTGCCGTCGCCGCGGCGCTGGCGGCATCAGCGTTCGCTTCGGCGATCACCGCGTTCACTTCAGGCAGTTTGGTTTCCATGGATCCTTGCTTTTTAAGGATCCCATCGATCTTGTGATTACCGTCGTCCGCGATTGCCTTGAGGCGATCACGCAGATGATTCACCGCGCTGGCGACGCTGGCATTAGCCTCGCCTTTCGCCCGGCATTGATGAGCAACATCGAGCAAGCGCTTCTTCCCGAGCCGAAGACGAGCCAGCATATCGTCTGCGGTGTGGCCGCTATTATGGTCGCCCAATAGCTTGATGAGCGCTTCGATCTCCTGCGCCTCTTGTTGCTTGCCGGACGAGTGTTCAGACCATTGGCTAATCGCGGCAGTCGGTTGATCGGGAGCGGCGGGCCACCACGCACCGATTAACAACAGCGTAAACGGTCCAGAATCCGGAAGGTCAGTCACCGCACAACCCCTGCATCACATGGTCTTTGGCGTTGAGGTCTTCACCCATTCTTT
>JBDTEP010000225.1:0-6132 GCA_039922455.1 Mycobacterium sp.
CGCCGCGGTGCTGATGGCGGCGATCCGCTGCGGTCGGCTCCGCCGCCCTTGCGATCGTCGCGGTGCTGGTGGCGGCGATCCGCTGCGGTCGGCTCCGCCGCCCTTGCGATCGTCGCGGTGCTGGTGGCGGCGATCCGCTGCGGTCGGCTCCGCCGCCCTTGCGATCGTCGCTACGCTGGTGCGGTGATTCAGGTGTGCTCCCGCTGCGGCACGCGGTGGAACGTGCGCGATCGGCGGCGGGCTTGGTGCCCGCGCTGCAACGGTGCGCTGTGGGCGCCGCTGACGTCCGCGCAGGAAGCCGAGACGCAGTGGGCCCAGCCCGGCCCCCCCGCGTCCCCCACGGCGTCCACAGAGTCGCGGCCCCGGCCGGGGCCGGGGTACCGCTGGATCGCGGTGCGTCCGGGTCCGCCACCCCCGCAGCGTCGTCGTCGGCGTCCGTTGGGCCCCACGCCGCGCTACTCGGTGATACCGCGCTGGACTCTGATGGGTGGGCCGAATCCGGCTGCGACACAGCTGAAATCGGGGGGGAGACCGGCTCCGTCGCCTCGGTCGTTGGAGAAGGCCCTAGGTGGTGCGATTGCCGCGCTGGGTATCGCTGCGCTGGTGCACGTCTTGATCTATGTGCTGATGATCGTCAACCGCACCAGGCTGCTGCATCCCGTGATCGCCGGTGGTGCGGTGTGGCTGGGCCGGCTGGCCGGCCTCGCCGCGATCGGGGCGGTGCTGGGCTGCGCAGTGGTGCTGACCAGATGGCTGCTGGCCCGTAGGCGGGCGGCCTACGACCGGCTGCAGCTGCCCGAGTCACGCCCGGCCTGGGCGCTGTGGGCCGGTTGCCTGGTGCCGCTGGTCAACCTGGCGTGGGCGCCGGTCTACGCCTTGGAGCTGGCTGGGCGGGAGGACCGGTTGGCCCGGCTGCGTAAACCCATCGTGGTGTGGTGGGTGGTGTGGGCGGCCAGCACCGCCGCCGCGGTCTTCGCCACCGCTACCAGTTGGACCACGGACGCCCAGGGCATCGCCGACAACACGGTGGCGACGGTCTTCGCGTACCTGCTCGGCTTGGCCGCGGTGGTGGCCGTCGCCCGGGTGGTCGAGGGATTCGAGCAGCGGTCCATGGGGCGGCCCGCCCACCACTGGGTGGTGGTGGCCGACGAACGCCGCGACGCGACTGTGCCGGCCGGGCCGCTCGAGGTTCCCGAAACTGCCGCGACACCGGCCGCGGTTCTTGAGTCCGACGGGCGGGAACCGGCAGCATAAGCCCATGGCGCGGGCCGAGGACTTGGTGGCGGAGCACCCGTTCGTGGTCGCGCATCGGGGCGCCTCATTGCAGCGTCCGGAGCACACCCTGGCTGCCTACGACTTGGCGCTGCAGGAAGGTGCCGATGGCGTTGAGTGCGATGTGCGGTTGACCAGCGACGGGCATCTGGTCTGCGTGCACGATCGGCGGGTGGACCGGACATCCAATGGGGCCGGGGTCGTCAGTGAGATGACGTTGTCGCAGTTGCAGGGCTTCGACTACGGCGGCTGGCGCGATGACCGGCAGCGCGCCCCCCTAAGCGCCGCAGACACCGGCCTGCTCACCCTCGACGCGCTGGTGGCGTTAGTTTTGGACTGGCATCGGCCGGTGAAGATCTTCATCGAGACCAAGCATCCGGTTCGCTACGGCGCGCTGGTGGAACGCCAGGTGCTCGACCTGCTGACGCGGTTCGGGATCGCCGCGCCGGCCTCGGCGACCCGGTCGCGTGCGGTGGTGATGTCGTTCTCCGCGGCGGCGGTGTGGCGGATTCGCCGGGTCGCGCCGCTGCTGCCGACCGTGCTGCTCGGGTCGGCGGCCCGTTACCTGGGCGGCAGCGCCGCGACCACGGTGGGTGCCACCGCTATCGGTCCATCGATTGAGACACTGCGGGAGCACCCGGAATTGGTGGACCATGCCGCCGCACGGGGTCGCGCGTTGTACTGCTGGACCGTCGACCGAGACGAGGATGTCGACTTCTGCCGGGATGTCGGGGTCGCGTGGATCGCGACGAATCAGCCCGCCCGAACCAAGGCGCGGTTGCGGGCGGGCTGATCAGCCGGGCGAACGAGGCGGCTACTGGCCGGCGATACGCGGCGCGCCGGCCTCCGGTGCCGGGGTGCCGATCTCGCGGGCGATGAAGGTCTCCAGTTCGAACAGGTTGTGTCCGGCCCGATCGGCGACCCGCAGCAGGCGGGTCATCACGGCCACCTCTTCGACCTGTTCACGCAGGAACCATTGCATGAACTGCTCGCCGAGGTGGTCGCCTTCGTCGCGGGCGGCGCTGGTGAGCCGACTGATCTGATCGGTGACGGTGTGTTCCTGGTCGAGCATCAGTGCCAGCGCGTCACGCGGGGATTCGAAGTGGTTACGGACCGTGTCCACGCCGGGAATCTCGACGTCAACGTTGCGGTCGAGTAGGTACTGCACCAGCATCATCGCGTGGTTGCGCTCTTCGACGGCCTGGGCGTAAAAGAACTTCGCCAATTGCGGAAAGTCGCCACCGTCGAAATAGACGGCGACCGCGACGTATTGCTGCGCGGCGGTGAATTCGTGGTAGACCTGCTCCTGGAGCAGTGCGTGGAATTTCGAAGTGTGGTTATCGATCTCAGTCATGTCCACGATAATACCCAGGTCGGAGCGGGTTTGCATCCAAGGTGAGGCTTACTCAGGGCAGCATTGCCTAAGTAAAGATAGGATATGTTGAATTAGTTCTCTGACGACAGGTGAATTCGAGTTGCATTAATTATCGGCTCCTGTTGCCGGTGGCACGTCGCGGCGCAATGCGTCGAATAGCCGGGCAGCTTCCCGGTGGTCCCAGACCACCGCGTCGCCGGCGTCGGTGTAGGTGAACTCACCGACCGGCACGGTCAGCATCGCGGTGGGGCCGCGCAGCGCCCAACCCAACCGGGCGAGGTCCAGGACACTCGCACCGGCGTCCACCGTCACCGCGTGCGCGGCGGCGTGCGGAACGCTGTACCAGCGCCGCGGGTTGAGCCAGACCATCGGGTCGGCGGCACGAGCCAACAGCGCGGACAGGAACAGTCGCTGGTGGTCCATTCGGTCCAGGTCGGCACGTGGCGTGGCCCGGCTGCGCACGTAGCCCAGTGCCGCCCGGCCGGCCAGGTTTTGGCAGCCGGCCGGCAGGTTCAGTCCGGCCAGTGGGTCGTCGATCGGCTCGTCCGGGCAGAGCGTGACGCCGCCGAATGCGTCGACGAGTGCGGCGAACCCGCTGAACCCGATCTCGACGTAGTGGTCCAGCCGCAGGCCGGTGGTCTGCTCCACCGTCCGGGTCAGCAGCGGCGCCCCGCCGAGGGTGAACGCGGCATTGATCTTGTCGTCGCCGTAGCCGGGAATGGGCACATAGGAGTCGCGGGGGATGGACACCACCGCGGTGGGTGAGTCGGAGCCCGGACCCGGCAGGTGGATGAGCAGCACCGTGTCGGTGCGACCGTTGCCGATGTCCCCGCCGGTGGTCAGGACCTGCTGCTGCTCGGCCGTGAGGTCCGCGCGGCTGTCGGAGCCGACCAGCAGCCACGTCGTGCCCCGGCCCGGCGCCGGCCGGTCGGCGTAGCCGGAGAACACCGCGGCGCGCTGCAGCGCGGTGTCGAGCCAGACGCCCGCGCCGATGAGGCCCGCCGCGCCGAGTAGCACCGTCAGCAACGCCAGCACTGCGAGTCGGCGCGGCCAGGTTCGCCGGCGGCGCGGTGCGCTCGGACGGCGAGGTGGAGGTGAGACCGGGCGGGATTCGGGCGGGGGATACCCAGCGCGGCGCACCACCTGCGGCGGGACGGGCCGCTGAACAATCCGGTGCGGTGGGGGTGGCGTGGATCCCGGCGGGGGTGGCCGACGATAGGGGTCGCGGTGCAACAGCGGCGGTGGCTCACCGCGCGGCGGCTGCGATGGCGGTTGCCAGCGCCGGTCCGGCCGGCCGGGCTGGCGTTCACCGTTCACCTGCCCAATCTACGTACCGCACTGCGGCGCGGCGATCAGGGCAGCCAACCCAGCTTGTCGGCGAACAGCGCGTATCCGACGAACGCCACGGTGTCGATCAGACCGTGGGCGAGGATCAGCGGCCACAGTCGGCCGGTGCGCTGCCAGGCGTAACCGAACACCAGCCCCATCACGACATTGCCCAGGCCGGCGCCGAAGCCCTGGTAGAGGTGGTAGGCGCCGCGCAACAGGGCCGAACAGGCCAGCGCCACCGGCTTTGAGACCTGCAGCTGCCCCAGCCGGGTCAGCAGATAGCCGACCACGATCACCTCTTCGGCCCAGCCGTTGGCGAACGCGATAACGATCAGCATCGGGGCCCGCCACCAGGTGTCGCCGACGGCCGCGGGAATGACGTCGGCATTGAGACCCAGGGTGCGTGCCAGCAGGTACAGGCCCAGACCGGGCAACCCGATCAGCGCCGCCAGGCCCAGTGCGCCGGCCAGGTCGGTGCGGCGGGGCAGCCGGTCCAGCCCGATGCGGGCGGGACCGTATCCGCTGCGCCACAGCAGATACACCGCCAAGGCGCCCCAGGCGATCAGCTGCGCCGCCCATGCGGCGTTGAGGCCGAGGTCGATGAGGTCGAAGTAGGACCGACGCGGGTTCAGGGCGATCCGCTGGGAGCCGAGGTCGCGCAGCGCTGCGTCGGTGAGCTGCAGGATCGCGGTGAAGGCGCTGAGCCCATAGGTGACCGCGAGCACCACCGCGATCTCCAGGCGCAGCGCACCTCGCTGGGCCGCCGGCTCGGTCACCTCGACACGGTAACCCGACCGCTACCGCTGGCGGGCCTGCAGTCCGTTGAGGAACGGGCAGCCCAGCAGGGCGCGCACCGCGCGGTTCAGACTCAGCACGTCCTCGACCGGCCGGGGGAAGCTCAACCGGACGTCGTGGTCAGCGTCGGTGTCCTCGACCCGCAGCCACATGCCATAGCGGTCCACGGCCAGCGGGCGGGCTTGTCCACGCCGCAGCCGCGGCGGCAGCTTGGTGGTGGCCAGCCGGGCGACCAACTCGGGGTGCGCGGAGTCCAGGTGGTGCAACCAGTTCGCCTCGATCGCGCAGAACGGGTCGGGCCTGGCCGCCAGCAGTTCACCCACGGCGACCGACTCGGCCCCGGTCGTATCGGCCAGCACTGCAGAGTCGGGGGTGAGCCGCAGCAGCGCGTAGGCGACATCGGTGTCGCGGCAGTCCGGGGCATCGAAGTCGGGTGCCACGGCCGCGGAGCGCGGTGAGATTACCTGTAGCAGTGCCGGATTCGGGTCGACTTCGGCGATCCGGTCGAGCAGTGCGGCGATCTCGTGCTCGGGCACCGACCGCAGGCGGCCACGGATCCAGACCAGCGCACGCACCCGTTCGCGCAGCCGCAAAGGTGCATGGTCGGTCAGCTCCAGCATGGCCGAGACCCCGGGTTCGGTGGCGGCCGCGTGCACGACCGGGTTGCCGGTCGGGATCGCGATCACCACGGAGCCATCCGGCAGCAGGTGACATACCGGTGCGGTGACCGGTCCGGCGTCGGCTGAGCCGGCGATCGCCAGCAGTGCCTGACCGCGGACGCAGGCGCTGCGGATTCGCTCCGCGGAGGTCGGGACGGTTACTGCGGTGCTGACGGCCATCGATCACCCTTTCGGTAAGTGAGGTAAGGCTAACTTAATAAGTGATGGCCACCAGCGCAACCGCGGAGCGAACCTGGTTCGCCGCGACGCGCCTGCGGCGGCCCGCGGCCGATAGGGTTGACCGGTGACCCGCATCAGTTATCTCGGCCCGGCGGGGACCGTCACTGAAGCGGCGCTGCTCGCGTGGACCGGCGCCGGTCTGGTTCCTGGTGCCGACCATCAATCGGTGCCGGCCGACAGCACGCCGGCCGCCCTCGAGGCGGTGCGCGCCGGCGCCGCCGACTACGCATGCGTGCCGATCGAGAACTCGATCGAGGGCGGCGTGACGCCCACCCTGGACGGGCTCGCGGCGGGTTCGCCGTTGCAGGTGTTCGCCGAAACCACCCTGGATGTCGCATTCTCGGTCGTCGTCGCGCCGGGTCGGGCGGTGGCCGACATCCGCACCGTGGCCGCCCATCCGGTTGCCGGTGCCCAAGTGCGACGCTGGCTGGCCGAGCACCTGCCCCGGGCTCACACCGTGCC
>JBDTEP010000226.1:0-4981 GCA_039922455.1 Mycobacterium sp.
CCAGCGTGTCGGCCATGTCGCCGGCAGCCTTGGTCAGGTCGGCCGGGGCGGCCGGGTTGGCCGCTAGGCGCTGGTGCAGGAACGCACCGCCGGCGAACAGCGACAGGCGAGCGTTGGTGCCCACCGCCAAGTCACCGGCCAAATCGCCCGGCACCGGGTTCTGCAGGTTGGTGTTGAACTGCGTCCCCTGCCGCACGACGGCCTGCGCGTCGCAGACCTTGCCCTTGGCTTCCTGCTGCTGGTCGGCCGAGAACTTCTCGCCGGTCGACGGGTAGAACCACCCGAAGATCGCCAGCACGATGGCGATGACCGCTAACGCCAAAGCGGCCATCGTCGGCACCGACAACGCCTGCTTTGAAGTGGAAGATTGCGGAAAGCCCGCGGTCTTGGGCTTGACGGCCTTGGCTGTATGGGCGGAATCACTAGCGGGAGAGTCAGACATTGCGCGATCGTAACGGTACTGGTCGGAATAGTCACGCAGCCCCGGAATGCGGTGCGTTGGCGGTACCCTCTTTGACGATGTTGAGCACCGAGTTCCAGACAACCGCGCGGCGGCTGACCGGCTGGGGTCGTACCGCGCCGAGCATGGCGCGGGTGCTGTCCACCCCGGACGTCGAGGTCATCGCCAAGGCGGTGGCCCGCGCAGCCGACGCCGGGTCGCGCGGCGTGATCGCCCGCGGCCTGGGCCGCTCCTACGGCGACAACGCCCAGAACGGCGGCGGTCTGGTCATCGACATGACCGCGCTGAACCGGATCCACTCCATGGACGCCGCCACCGCCTTGGTCGACGTCGACGCCGGGGTCAACCTGGACCAGTTGATGCGGGCCGCCCTGCCGCTGGGCCTGTGGGTTCCGGTGCTGCCCGGAACCCGGCAGGTCACCGTCGGCGGGGCTATCGCCTGCGATATCCACGGCAAAAACCATCACAGCGCTGGCAGTTTCGGCAACCATGTGGTGTCGATGGAGCTACTGACCGCCGACGGTTCGGTGCGGCATCTGGAGCCCGGCGGTGCGGACGCCGAACTGTTCTGGGCCACCGTCGGCGGTAACGGCCTGACCGGGATCGTGCTGCGCGCGACCATCGCGATGACCCCGACCGAGACGGCGTACTTAATCGCCGACGGCGACGTCACCGCGAGCCTCGATGAAACCGTCGCCTTCCACAGCGACGGCAGCGAGGCTGACTACACCTACTCGTCGGCGTGGTTCGACGCGATCAGTGCTCCGCCCAAGCTGGGCCGGGCCGCGGTCTCGCGCGGTTCGCTGGCGACGCTGGACCAGTTGCCGGACAAGCTGGCCCGTGACCCGCTGAAATTCGACGCGCCGCAGTTCTTCACGGCGCCGGACATCTTCCCGAACGGGCTGGGCAACAAGCTCATCTTCGGTGCAATGACCGAGCTCTGGTACCGCAGATCCGGCAGCTACCGCGGCAAAGTACAGAACCTGACGCAGTTCTACCACCCGCTGGACATGGTCGGTGAGTGGAACCGGGCCTACGGCTCAGCCGGTTTCGGGCAGTACCAGTTCGTGGTGCCCACCGAGGCGGTCGAGGAGTTCAAGGCCATCATGTACGACATCCAGGCCAGCGGGCACTCCTCGTTCCTCAACGTGTTCAAACTGTTCGGGCCGGGTAACCAGGCGCCGCTGAGTTTCCCGATCCCGGGCTGGAACGTCTGCGTGGACTTCCAGATCAAGCCGGGCCTGGGTAAGTTCCTGACCGAACTCGACCACCGGGTGCTGAAGTTCGGCGGCCGGCTCTACACCGCCAAGGACTCGCGCACCACCGCGCAAACCTTCCACGCCATGTACCCGCGGATCGACGAATGGATTGCGGTGCGCCGCAACGTCGATCCCGACGGGGTCTTCGCCTCGGACATGGCCCGACGTTTGGAGCTGCTGTAAATGGTTTTTGATGCTGTGGGCAACCCGCAGACCATCCTGGTGCTCGGCGGTACCTCCGAGATCGGCCTGGCGATCTGTGATCGCTACCTGCGCGACGCTGCTGCCCGCGTGGTGCTGGCCTGCCTGCCCGGTGACCCCGGCCGCGACGACGCCGTCGCGCAGATGCAGGCCGCCGGCGCGAAGTCGACGCAGGTGATCGACTTCGACGCCCTGGACACCGCCGGCCACCCGGCCATGATCGACGAGGCGTTTTCCGCCGGTGATGTGGACGTGGCGATCGTCGCGTTCGGCGCGGACGGCGACGCCGAGGAGCTCTGGCACAACCAGGCCAAGGCCGTACAGGTCGCCCAGATCAACTACACCGCAGCGGTGTCGGTGGGCGTGCTGCTCGCCGGAAAGATGGGCGCGCAGGGCTTCGGGCAGATCATCGCGATGAGCTCGGTCGCCGGTGAGCGGGTGCGGCGGACCAACTTCGTCTACGGCTCCACCAAAGCCGGCCTGGACGGCTTCTACCTGGGCCTGGGCGAGGCATTGCGCGACGACGGGGTGCGGGTGCTGGTGATCCGCCCCGGCCAGGTGCGGACCCGGTTCTCCGCGCACGTCAAGGATGCGCCGCTGACCGTCAACAAGGAGGACGTCGCCGAACTGGCGGTGACCGCTGCCGCCAAGGGTAAGGAATTGGTTTGGGCGCCAGGGGCATTCCGTTACGTCATGATGGTGCTGCGGCACGTCCCGCGGGCGATCTTCCGCCGGCTGCCCATCTAGCTCCCATGCGCGCTGCCCCCGTGCGCCGCAGCAGCCGTAACGGCGGCGCAGGCTGTGGTGTGGTGCCCGCCTCCGCGCGACAACCGTTGTCGCTGAAAGGCGGGCAACACCGCACATACCTTCTGTTTTGTGATAAGTGGGACTATGCGTAACGCCCTGAGCACGGCCGGCCAGATGCTCCTGGCAGGCGCCATCGCCGTCGTCGTCGCGGTAGTCGCACTGGTGGCGATCGCCCGGGTGCAGTGGCCGGCGTATCCGTCGTCGAACCAACTGCATGCGCTGACCACCGTCGGGCAGGTGGGCTGCCTGGCCGGGCTGGCCGGGGCCGGCTGGCTATGGCGCCGGGGCCGGGAGCGGTTGGCGCAACTGGGCGCGCTGGCGTTCATCTCGGCGTTCCCGGTGGTGACGCTGGCGATGCCGCTAGGTGCCACCAAGCTCTACCTGTTCGGGATCTCGGTGGACCAGCAGTTCCGCACCGAATACCTCACCCGGCTGGCCGACAGCCCCGCGTTGGCCGACATGACCTACCTCGGTTTGCCGCCGTTCTATCCGCCGGGCTGGTTCTGGCTCGGCGGGCGGGCCGCGGCGTTGACCGGACTGCCGGCCTGGGAGATGTACAAGCCGTGGGCGATCACCTCGATCGCCGTGGCGGTGGCGGTCGCGCTGGTGTTGTGGACCAAGCTGATCCGCTTCGAGCACGCGCTGATCGTCACCGTTGCCGGTGCCGCGGTGACGCTGGCCTACAGCTCCCCGGAGCCCTACGCGGCGATGATCACCATGCTGCTGCCGCCGGTGCTGGTCCTGACCTGGTTGGGCCTGCGGCCCGAACGCGCTGAACACCCGCTGGGCGCCAACGGCTGGGGCGCGGTCGCCGGGGCGGGCATCTTCCTCGGCTTCGCCGCCACCTTCTACACCCTGCTGGTGGCTTACCTCGCGTTCACCGTGACCCTGATGGCCCTGCTGCTGACGGCGTCGCGAGCGGTGCGGCGCGCCGGCCTGCGAGCCACCCTGGACCCGTTGGCCCGGCTCACCGTGATCGGCGTGATCGCCGCGGCCATCGCGTCGATCACCTGGATGCCGTATCTGCTGGCGGTACTGCGCCACCCCGTCAACGACACCGGAAGCGCCCGGCACTACCTGCCCGGCGACGGTGCCGAGTTGAGCTTCCCGATGCTGCAGTTCACCCTCCTCGGAGCGCTCTGCCTGCTGGGCACCGGATGGCTGGTGGTCCGGGCCCGCACTCCCGCGCAAGCGGGAGGTGGCTCCACGGCGCGGGCAGCCGCGCTGGCGATCGGCGTCGGCGGCGTCTACCTGTGGTCGCTGTTGTCCATGCTGTCCACGCTGGCCCGCACCACGCTGCTCAGTTTCCGGTTGCAGCCGACGCTGACGGTGCTGCTGGCCACCGCCGGGGTGTTCGGCTTCATCGAGGGCGCCCGGGCGCTGGGCCGGGCCGGACACGGCTGGCACATCGTCGTGCATCCGGTGGCCACCGCGGTGGGGGTGGCCGGCGCGCTGGCATTTAGCCAAGACATCCCCGAGGTGCTGCGCCCCGACATCACCGTCGCCTACACCGACACCGACGGCCACGGCGACCGCGGCGACCGGCGCGCGCCCGGCGCGGCGAAGTACTACGAGGCCGTCGACGCCGCCATCACCAAAGCCACCGGCAAGGCCCGTAACGAGACGGTGGTGCTCACCGCCGACTACAGCTTCCTGGCGTACTACCCCTACTGGGGTTTCCAGGCCCTGACGTCGCATTACGCCAACCCGCTGGCACAGTTCTCCGCGCGTGCCGCCGCCATCGAGGCCTGGTCCGAGCTGGAGACCGCCGAACAGTTCACCCGCGCGCTCGACGACTTGGCGTGGCCGGCGCCGACGGTGTTCCTGCTGCGCCACGGCGGTTCTGGTTCGGGGGGTACCTACACGTTGCGGCTGGCCAAGGACGTCTACCCCAACCACCCCAACGTGCGGCGTTACACCGTCGACCTCGACGCGGCGCTGTTCGACGGGCCGTCGTTCAGCGTGCAAAAGATCGGTCCGTTCATGCTTGCCATCCGCACCTGACGGACCCCGCCGAGCACCCCGATAGCATCTGACTCCGTGACCGAAACGCGCGCCGACTACCGGATCGCCCGGACCGTCGCCGTCGTTGCCGGCGTACTGGGAACTCTGCTGGCGATCCTGACCCCGCTACTGCCGGTCAACCAGACCACCGCGGAACTGAACTGGCCGCAGGACGGCACCCTGGCCAGCGTCCAGGCGCCACTGATCGGCTACGTGGCCACCGACTTGGACATCAGCGTGCCGTGCCAGG
>JBDTEP010000227.1:0-11598 GCA_039922455.1 Mycobacterium sp.
AATATCGCCGGTCACGTGCTGGTTCGACGGGGCTTGCATTTTTGCTCTGCATCGGTGATATTTGTCGCCACGGCTAAGCGTTCGGAATGTAGCGCCGATGCCGTGATTTCGCCTGCTCCGATGATTACGGTGTTCTGAGTGCCAGTTCCCATATCCTCATGCCTACCGGGAAGGCGAGTGCGCGATGGTCCAATCCGATGCAACCCAGTTCATCCCAAGTCGTACCAAACAGGGACTGCCTGCCGACGTGGTCAAGGGCCTCGATGCCGTCGATCTGGTCATCAGTCCCGGCGAGCCGCAGCGGGTTGGAAGCTTCCGGTTCTTCATCGATGGCCAGCGTTGGGAATGGTCGGACGCGGTAGCTCAAATGCACGGCTACGCACCGGGAACGGTGACGCCGACCACCGACCTGTTGCTTGAACACAAGCATCCCGAAGATCGCCAGCGGGTCGCCGTCGTCTTGGGCGACGTGCTCCACGGCAAGCAATTCAGCAGCCGTCACCGCATCGTCGACACCGCCGGCAAGACACATTGGATGATCGTCGTCGGAGACAAAATGCTCGACGACGCCGGCACGGTGATCGGCACATCGGGGTTCTACATCGATATCACCGATACGCTGCAGTCCGACGTCAACAAGGCCGTTTCACGACTCGCTACGTCCCGTGCCGTAATCGAGCAGGCCAAGGGTGTCCTTATGGCCGCATACGGCATAACCGACGATCGAGCGTTCGACGTTCTCGTGTGGCGTTCGCAAGAAACCAACACCAAGCTACGGGAACTCGCCGAGCGTTTCCTGACCAACGTGACCGGCAGGATGTCATCTGGCACGGTTGCCGATATCGACCACGCCTTGCTCACGCTCGAATAACATCGCTTGCGCGCAGCCCTGGGTTTGAGCTCCGCCGAAAAGCGGGTACACCCTGGCGTGACCGTTATATCGACCACCGCCGAACCACAGCTACCGACAGCCCTTGGACCGCTGTCGATGACGGTTCGGCGACACATCAGTCAATCTCCGCCATTTAATCCGCTCACCAAGATCGACGCCCCGGTTAGCGACGCGGACCCCTACAGCCTTGACCTGCAGCTGGCGTTGTCCATGTGCTACGAACTGCACTACCGGGGTTTTGCCGGCGTCGATCCGGCATGGGAATGGAATTCCGGGCTGCTGTATCTACGCTGTCAGCTCGAGCGGGCATTCCTGGCGGCGATACGACGGGACGTGGGAGATATCCCCACTTGCCTTACTGCGGCAGCCGAAATGGAAGCGCTGGCGGTCGAACCCGTCGACGGTACGGGTCTGTCGCACTATCTCCGTGACAGCGGGACCTGGGAGCAAATTCGCGAATACTTCGTGCACCGATCGCTGTATCACCTCAAGGAGGGTGATCCGCACGCATGGGTGATTCCGCGGCTGACCGGTCAGGCCAAAGCATCGTTCGTCGCCATCGAGTTCGACGAGTACGGTGCTGGGCGCGGCCAACACCTGCACCAGCAACTCTTTGCCGATCTGATGACCGCCGCCGGACTGGATTCGACATACCTGGGCTATCTGGACACCGTGGGCGCCGAGTCGTTGGCGGTGGTGAATCTGATGTCGCTGTTCGGACTGCATCGCCGGTTGCGCGGCGCGGCCATCGGACATTTCGCGTCGACCGAGATCACGTCGCCGCCCGGGTCACGTCGGCTTGTCGAGGCGCTGGAACGGATGGGTGCACCAGCGCAGTGCGTCGCCTTCTACCGTGAGCACGTCGAGGCCGACGCGGTCCACGAACAGGTGGTGCGCACCGACGTGGTCGGCGATCTGCTCAGCCGCGAACCTCAGCTGGAATCCGACATCGTGTTCGGGATTCGGGCATGCGACGTAGTCGAAACCCGCCTCGCCGACACCCTGCTGGCGGCATGGCAGGCGGGTCAGACTTCATTGCGACGACCGCTGCGCTGATGCGCTACGACGGCACCGCCGATGGCTGGTGTCGCAGAGCGGATAGATCTCGCTGCGCCCACAGGCGCAGACGGCCACCATGAACCTGTCGGATTCGACGACCCGGCCATCGGCCGTTTCGATGCGTACCGGGCCCGAGATCAGCATCGGACCACGCGGGTCTACCCGCACCAAGCGGGGTTCGGCGTCGGCGGTCATGGCTTATCCGCCCGGATCACCACCAGCTGCTCCTCCCGGCAGCCGGGTTGGATCAGCAGTTCTTCTTCCAGCCAACCGGCCAGCGCAGACAGCACGGGCCCGAACGGAATTAGCTGCGATGCAATAACTTCGGCATCCAAGCCGGATGCCCTCAACGTCTCCAGCGACATTTCAATGCCACTGAGCTCTGACTGCACCAACAGCATGGAACCACCGGCAGACAGCAGCGCTGACGCCGATTCGCACAGCGGTCCCAGCACTTGCCGCCCGTCGCCACCGCCGTCCCACGTCCACGGCGATCCAGCAGCCGGTGCGAGCACCTGCGCGTCAGGTGCGGTGGGCACATAGGGCGGGTTGGAGACGATGACGTCGAACGGTGCGCAGCCGAAAGCGTGTGTCCACGGCCCTTGGCGGACGTCGACCTCGAGTTCGGCGGTGCGGGCATTGACCCGCGCACAGCGCACGGCGTGAGGGCAAATGTCGAATGCGGTGACGCTTGCCGCGCCGAGTTCGGCTGCCGCGATGGCAACGACGCCGCTGCCGGTGCATAAATCGAGCACCCGTCGTCCCGCAACAAGCGCGGACCGTTCCATCGTCTGCGCCAGCAACCGCGAGTCGTCCTGCGGCGGGTACACGCCAACGTTCGCCACGGCGCTGGCCCACAGCGGCGGCATGTCAGAAATGGTTGTCATTTACGACCCTTCTACCGGAACAAGACAGCGAAAACGGCCACATCGGCGAGCAGGAGCGCCCATCCGCACAGCGGGACAACGATGCCGCGTCGACGGGACGCGGTGAAAAAAGTGCCGACGATCGTCACGACCGCGACGATCGGAGCGCCGTAAAACAAGATCGCCCAGACGATTCCGTTGGGGCCGAGGTTGGGACATTGTTCTCGGCAGCTGGCCGTGCTCATCACGCCGCCGACCGCCAGGGCCATCACGACCGCAGCCGCGGGCGCCGTTGACAGCGCCAGCCCCCAATTCACCCAGATGCGGGCGCCGCGGCCACCAAGATCGTCTGCGCCCGGCGTGCTCGGTTCACTCTCGGCCTGCACGATTCGGCCTTCGACGTTCATCCAGCATGCTTACCCCGTCGCGGTGGGGCACAAACGCGCAGCGGAAAACGCGCGCATTACTGCGAGCCGTTAATACCACTGGCGGCCGCCAACCGGACGACCTACCGATCCCCGCGACCTCGACGCCGTTCTGCCCACGACTGAATCGATTGCCACCCCGCTGGCAGCCTTGCAGTTACTGCAACTGGTCGCGCAGGCGAGCTAACGACTTAGCGAGCAGGCGGGATACGTGCATCTGCGAGATCCCGACTCGCTCGGCGATCTGCGTCTGGGTCATCGATTCGAAAAACCTGAGCACCACGACGGTCCGCTCACGCTCGGTTAGCGATTCCAGCAAGGGGCGCAACAATTCTCGGTTCTCAATTCCTTCTAAACGGTCATCGACACTGCCGAGGGTATCGACGATTGCGCGCACATCGTCGTCACCGGCGCTGCCGGCGCTGTCGATGGACAAGGTGTTGTAGGAGTTGCCCGCGACCAAGCCCTCGACCACTTCGGTGCGGCTCAACTCGAGCTTCTCTGCGAGTTCCGACGCGGTGGGCGCCCGGCCGTTGCGCTGCGACAGTTCCGCGGTGGCCACTCCCAACCTCAGGTGCAGTTCCTTGAGTCGACGGGGCACCTTAGTCGACCAGCTGTTGTCGCGGAAGTGGCGTCGAACCTCTCCCATAATGGTGGGCACCGCGAACGACACGAAGTCCGACCCGGTCTCGACGTCGAAGCGCCGCACCGCATTGACCAATCCAACCCGCGCAACCTGTACAAGGTCCTCCCGCGACTCACCCCTGCCTCCGAACCGGCGGGCGATATGATCGGCCAACGGCAGGCACCGCTGCACAATCTTGTCCCGCTGGCGTCGGAATTCCGGTGAGTCGGCGTCGAATTTTGCCAGTTCACAAAACATCTCACCGACGTCGGCGTACCCCGAGCGTGGTCGCGGACCGCCGGCGGCACGCGAAGTCACCGGCCAGCGCCCGCCCGCCGCGTCGTCAACGTGACCCCGAAAATCTCACCGGCCCCGTCGGGTTCACGACCGTCGTGAAAGACTGTGACGTCGTCGACCAGCGACGTCAGCACATGCCAGCTGAAGCTGCCCGGTGCTATCACGTCGAAAGTTTCGCAGGACGCGGAAGCCTGGACCGTTACGTAGTCATCGCGCGGGTCGATAGCGACAACCAGTGTCGCCTCCGGTGTGGCAGAGCGGATCAACTGGGTGCACAACTCGTCAATCGCCAGCCGCATATCCGCCACTGTGTCGACGTTCAGGTCCTCGAAGGTGCCGACCGCACCGACCAGCGTGCGCACCACCGCGAGGTTCTCCAACCGGGGCGCAACTCGCAACTCGATAGCGCGCTCGCCGCGTAGCTGCCCTGTTCGTTCGCTCTCTGCACCGATCATGCGACCTCCCTGCGATGTCAGGCCGATACTAGCGCTGTGCATGAGGCAACTGCGTGACGCGGGCTGCTTTAGTGTCGGTCACAACCGAACCCATACCCACTTGTGCGCACCACTAGCCGATTCACGATGATGCATTGAAACGCGCAGCAGAGGGGTGACGGCCACCCGCTCGTAATAAGGCAAGAAATATTTCCACATCGACTGCCCTCCAAGCGGTTTCGCTATGCCGGACTAGGCCTGGTTGGTCCAGATCAGGACATCTTTGACCCCGTCGTTGTAGGCCACACCGTTTGGCGGCGACCCGGTGACATCGAAGTAGATCTTGCCGCTCGATTGGTCTCCCTGCCCGATGGGTGCCGGGTTGATGCCGTCCGGCATCGGGACGCTACTAATCATCCGATAAGTCTGGCCGTCAGCAGTACGAGCATTGAAGTCGGCAACCAGAGGTGTAACCGTTCCGCTGTCCGCCTTGGCAGTGACATCGGCTTGGTAAAGGTTCCCGGCCGGTTGGAAGCCAGGGATCGTGACGGTGCTGGGCTGAAGATGGCTGACGGTGTATGTCGTGACCATCGGTCCGTCGACAAGTTGTTCGCCACTGCCGAACGGTGCGGTAGCAGGTTGGGCGAGGGCGGTTGCTGCGCCGAAAACACTGATGGCTGCTATGCCAACGCCGCCAATCCCTGTCTTCGCGGCAGTGCCTAGAAATTTCACGGTAACTCCTCTGGTCAAGTCCTTCGCGCGGCGACCGGAAGGATCACCGCATGCAACTCGATACCCCGTTTGCGGTGGCGTCAAACACGTCGGGACATAGGTTTGGCGGCCCGAGATGCCGGGCACCCTGCACTCGTCCGGGAGACAGACCCTAACGCAGGGGAGATGGCCAGCCCGTTGATCAAAGACGGACGCGGGCGGCAGTTCTGGCGATTGAAGTCTGAACAAGCGTGAGCTCATCTCGAAAATCCGCAACCACTAGAACGAAGGGCAGATTATGAGCGAGAAGACCAGCGGTCCCAGGGAAGGCATCAAAGGCATCGTCGAGGATGTCAAAGGAAAGGCCAAGGAGGCGGTCGGCACCGTTACCGGCCACGACGAGCTCACCCGCGAGGGTCAAGCTCAGCAGGACAAGGCCAAGGCGGAACGGGATGTCGCCACGAAAGAGGCAGAGGCCGAAAAGGCCCGCGCTACCGCGGCGCTCGAAGAGCAGCGCCAGCGGGCCCATCAGTCCAACAAGTAGCGTTCGATAGCTATCTCCGACGAGGAAGGCCCAGCCGAACCCGGCTGGGCCTTCTTCTTCGGCTAGCTGGTGGAGTGCTGCCGGTGCGCTTCGGGGTGCACCGCGTGCCACTGGTGGTTGACTTTCCCGATTCGCTTGTGCTCGACCACCAGCCACAGCGCGCCCAGCGTCGCGGCAACAACCGCGAAGGCGGCGACCTCCACGCCCTGTCGGTCATGTCCGGTGGCGAACCCCACCAGGCAGCCGAGGAACGCCGTCATCCCGATCACCAGCAGCGAATAGCCGGGCCAGCCCATGATGTCGATTACGGCGCGGCCGGCATGCGGCCGTGTCGTCCGGACGTGGTCAACGGGGTCATGAAACGTGTCACCCATCAGTTTTCCCTCTCCCGAACTCTGGGGGAAACCGCAAGCAGACGCGCTGTTTCCCGCTGCTGATACGGCGAGATTCGGCGTGCGAACCGAAACCCGTCGTGTACCGGATTTATCGTAGGCCGATGTGATCTCTTCCGGCACTTCTTGTCAGTTAACACACAGTTACTTTCCAGTCAAGCCGACGATTGGCGGAGCTGTGGCGATCATCATGAACACCATCAGTGAGAACAGGAGCCAGCCGGCACCCTGCCATCCCCACCAGGTGCCCCGATCCCGCCACACCTGGTAGGTGCTCACGAACGCCCACAACCCGCCAAGGGCCAGGATTACCGGCGCCCCCAGCGCCAGCAACGTCCGGTACGGAGTACCGCAGCCGACGGTGTCGACGTCCGCCGCACCGCAATTCTTCACCCACAGGGCGGCCAGGACGACGAACGCAAGCGCGGCGACGGCGATCTTGACCGCGAACCGGAACGCTGCGCGAACCTCCGGGTCGCGCTGACCGAGTCGGTCGCCGCGAGAATCCGGACCGGGTTGCATACCGGGACTCATGCAACCACGGTCGACTGTGATGGCCCCCGCGTCAAGGCATTCCCGGCACCGGTGGCGAGAAGTTGGCACGATGGCGAGATGGCCGCCGAACCCACCGTCCCGCTGGCCCGGTTCTCCGCGCCGACCCGGGAATGGTTCACCAGCACCTTCGCTGCCCCGACCTCCGCGCAGGCCCGGGCCTGGTCGGCGATCGCCGACGGTCGCAACACGCTGGTTGTGGCGCCCACCGGGTCCGGTAAGACGCTGGCCGCCTTCCTCTGGGCGATCGATCAACTGGCCACCAACTCGGGAGCCGGCACCCGGGTGTTGTACGTGTCGCCGCTGAAGGCACTGGCCGTCGATGTCGAACGTAACCTGCGCACCCCGCTCGCCGGGATCGGCCGGATCGCGCAGCGACGCGGCCTGTCCGCCGTCGGCATATCGGTCGGGGTGCGCTCCGGTGACACTTCACCGGCCCGGCGCCGGGAGTTGATCGCCAAGCCGCCCGACATCCTCATCACCACCCCGGAGTCACTGTTCTTGATGCTGACGTCGGCGGCCCGCACGACGCTCACCGGCGTGCGGACGGTGATCATCGACGAGGTGCACGCGGTCGCCGGCACCAAGCGCGGCAGCCACCTGGCACTGTCACTGGAGCGACTCGACGCGCAACTACCCCGGCCGGCCCAGCGCATCGGGTTGAGCGCCACCGTGCGGCCCGCCGAGGAGGTCGCCCGGTTCCTGTCCGGGCAGGCCCCGACCACGATCGTCGCTCCCCCGGCGGCCAAGACCTTCGAGCTGACCGTTCAGGTTCCGGTGCCGGACATGGCCAGCCCGGAGGCCGGCACCGTCTGGCCGGAGGTGGAGGAACGCATCGTCGACCTGATCGAACAACACCACTCCTCGATCGTGTTCGCCAACTCACGCCGACTGGCCGAGCGACTGACCGCGCGGCTCAACGAGATTCATGCGCAGCGCCACGAGCACGACCCGGACGGGCCGGCAGCTGTGGCGATCGCAAGCGCGGCGGAGCCGGGCGCAGCGGGTCGCCACTCACAAGCTGTGGCGATCGCAAGCGCGGCGGAGCCGGGCGCAACGGGTCGCCACCCACAAGCTGTGGCGATCGCAAGCGCGGCGGAGCCCGGCGCAACGGGTCGCCACCCACAGCCACCCCTGGCCCGGGCGCACCACGGCTCGGTGTCCATCCAAACCCGCACCGCAGTAGAAGAAGACCTCAAGAGTGGCCGGCTGCGGGCAGTGGTCGCGACCTCGAGCCTGGAGTTGGGCATCGATATGGGGACGGTCGACCTGGTCATCCAGATCGCGGCGCCGCCGTCGGTGGCCAGCGGCCTGCAGCGCATCGGGCGGGCCGGCCACCGGGTCGGCGAGATCTCCCGGGGCGTGCTGATTCCCAAGCACCGTACCGATCTGATCGGTTGCGCGGTCGCGGTGCAGCGGATGGCGGCCGGGGAGATCGAGACCCTGTCGGTGCCGGCCAATCCGTTGGACATCCTGGCCCAGCAGACGGTGGCCGCGGCTGCGCTGGAGCCGCTGGACGCGGACGCCTGGTTCGACACGGTGCGGCGCAGCGCCCCGTTCGCCACCTTGTCGCGCAACGTCTTCGAGGCCACACTGGACCTGCTGTCCGGCAAATACCCGTCGACCGAGTTCGCCGAACTGCGGCCCCGGCTGGTCTACGATCGCGACGCCGGTACCCTGACCGGCCGGCCTGGTGCGCAGCGGCTGGCCGTCACCTCCGGGGGCGCGATCCCGGACCGCGGGCTCTTCGCCGTGTATTTGGCCGGGGCTGAGAAGCCTTCCCGGGTCGGTGAACTCGATGAGGAGATGGTCTACGAATCGCGGCCCGGTGATGTGATCTCGCTGGGCGCCACCAGCTGGCGGATCACCGAGATCACCCATGACCGGGTGCTGGTGGTCCCGGCGCCTGGCCAGCCCGGCCGGCTGCCGTTCTGGCACGGCGACGGGATCGGCCGGCCGGCTGAATTGGGTGCCGCGGTAGGAGCATTCACCGGCGAGCTGGCCGGACTCGACCGGGCGTCGTTCGATGAACGCTGCGCGCGTCTGGGTCTCGACGACTACGCCGGCGACAACCTGTGGCAGCTGCTCAACGATCAGCGCACCGCCACCGGGGTGGTCCCGACTGACACCACGCTGGTGGTGGAGCGGTTCCGTGACGAGCTCGGTGACTGGCGGGTGGTGCTGCACTCGCCCTACGGGCTGCGGGTGCACGGCCCGCTGGCACTCGCGGTGGGCCGGCGGCTGCATGATCGCTATGGCATCGACGAGAAGCCGACCGCCTCCGACGACGGCATCGTGGTGCGGTTACCCGACACCGCCGAAACCGACGCTCCTGGAGCGGAGCTGTTCATCTTCGACGCGTGCGAGATCGAGCCGGTGGTCACCGCCGAGGTGGGCGGCTCGGCCCTGTTCGCCAGCCGATTCCGCGAATGCGCGGCCCGGGCATTGCTGTTGCCGCGCCGGCACCCCGGCCGCCGCACACCGCTGTGGCAGCAGCGCCAGCGGGCCGCCCAATTGCTCGATGTGGCCCGCAAATACCCAGCGTTCCCGATCGTGCTGGAGACCGTGCGGGAATGCCTGCAGGACGTCTACGACGTCCCGGCACTGACAGCGCTGACAGCGCGGATCGAGCAGCGCCGGATTCGCGTGGTGCAGGTCGAGACCGCCACCCCATCGCCGTTCGCGGTGTCGTTGTTGTTCGGCTACGTCGGGGCGTTCATCTACGAAGGCGACAGCCCGCTGGCCGAGCGTCGCGCGGCGGCACTGTCGCTGGACCCCACTCTGCTGGCGCAGTTGCTGGGCCGGGTCGAGTTGCGTGAACTGCTCGACGCCGAGGTAATCACCGCCACCGCCCGACAGCTGCAGCACCTGACTGCGGAGCGGGCCGCCCGCGACGCCGAGGGCGTGGCGGACCTGTTGCGCCTGCTCGGGCCGCTGACCGCCGAAGAAATCACCGCCCGGGCCGCAGGCGCTGACGTGGGCGGTTGGCTGGAGCACCTGCTGGCCGACCGGCGGGCGTTGACGGTGTCGTTCGCCGGGCACCGCTGGTGGGTGGCGATCGAGGACATCGGCCGGCTCCGCGACGGGATCGGGGTGGCGGTGCCTACCGGGGTGCCGGCCGGTTTCACCGAGCCGGTCGCCGATCCGCTGGGTCAGTTGCTGGGCCGTTTCGCCCGTACCCGAGGGCCGTTCACCACCGGGCAGGCCGCAGACCGGTTTGGGCTGGGGCTGCGGGTGGCCGCCGACGCGCTGGGCCGGCTGGCCGCCGACGGACGGGTGGTGCGCGGCGAGTTCGCGGACTTCCCGGACACCCCGGGCGAGCAGTGGTGCGACGCCGACGTACTGCGGATTCTGCGGCGCCGGTCGTTGGCGGCGCTGCGTTCGGCGATCGAGCCGGTGTCGGCGGCCGCCTACGGGCGTTTTCTGCCGGCCTGGCAGCAGATCGACATCCAGAACGGCACCGCCGCAACTGGTCTCGACGGGCTGGCCGGGGTGATCGAGCAGCTGGCGGGCGTGCCACTGCCCGCGTCGGCGGTCGAGCCGCTGGTACTGGGCCCGCGGGTGCGCGACTACGCCCCGGCCATGCTCGACGAGCTGCTGTCCGCCGGGGAAGTGCTGTGGTCGGGGGCGGGCGCCCCGGCCGGGAGCTCGCCCGCCGCCGACGGCTGGATCACCTTCCACACCGCCGATTCGGCGCCGTTGACGTTGACACCGGGCGCGCCAATCGAATTCGGGGACGCGCACCGGAGCATTCTGAATGCGCTCGGGGGCGGCGGAGCGTTCTTCTTCCGCCAACTCGGCGGCGGCATCGCAGATGCGGATTCGAAAGCGTTGAAAGCCGCACTGTGGGAACTGATCTGGGCGGGCTGGGTTACCGGAGACACCTTCGCTCCGGTGCGGGCGGTGCTGGCCGGCAGCCGACGCGCCACCCCGGCGCACCGCACTAAACGTCCGCCCCGACTGAGCCGTTACAGCGTCGTCCACGCCACCACCCGGGCCGCCGACCCCGCCGTGGCCGGGCGATGGTCGGCACTGCCCGGGCCGGAACCGGATTCGACACTGCGCGCCCACCACCGGGCCGAGCTGCTGCTGCACCGCTACGGGGTACTGACCCGCGGCGCGGTGGCAGCCGAGGCCGTCCCCGGCGGATTCGCCGCCCTGTACAAGGTGCTGACCGCGTTCGAGGAGGCCGGCCGATGCCACCGCGGCTACTTCATCGAATCGCTGGGCGCCGCGCAGTTCGCCCTCGCCTCCACGGTGGACCGGCTGCGCGGCTACCTCGACGGTGTCGACCCGGCCCGGCCCGACTATCACGCGGTGGCGCTGGCCGCCGCCGACCCGGCCAACCCGTACGGCGCGGCACTGAGTTGGCCGGCGCACCCCGGGACGGCCCGGCCGGGCCGCAAGGCGGGGGCACTGGTGGTGCTGGTCGATGGTGAGCTGGTGTGGTTCGTCGAGCGAGGCGGCCGGTCGCTGCTGAATTTCGCCGACGGTGCCGATGCCGCCGAGGCGCAGCGGGCCGCCGCCGGTGCGCTGGCCGGGCTGATCGCCGACCGCCGGGTCGACGGAATGCTGGTCGAGCGGGTGGACGGCGTCGCTGTGCTGGAGGTTCGCGACTCACCGACACTGGCCGCGTTGACCGACGCCGGGTTCTCCCGGACGCCGCGCGGATTGCGGCTGCGCTGATGCCCGAGGGTGACACCGTTTTTCGCACCGCCGCGGTACTCGGTAGCGCATTGACTGGAAAGACGTTGACCCGCTGCGATATCCGAGTTCCTCGCTACGCCACTGTCGACCTGAC
>JBDTEP010000228.1:0-8407 GCA_039922455.1 Mycobacterium sp.
TGAGCAGTAACTCAGTGAGTGGCTTCTTTGCGGCAGAGGGAGCACGGGTGACGCTGTCTGCGGGGGCGCTCGATGCGCGGTGCTCGCCGGAAGGGGTGCGCACTGTTAAGACGATGCCGGCGATGCCGGCGAGTGTGATGGCGCATGCGGCGGCGATGAGTGCTATCAGTCTGCGGCGGTGGGGTTTCGGGGCCGGTGTGGGGTGAGCGTGAGGCAGTTCTCTCGCCCCGACGGTGGGGTAGGCGGCGGCGGTTGGCCCGGGTTGGTGGCTGGGTGCGCTCAGGGCTGCTCTTGCTGCTTGGGCGAGTTCGCGGGTGGTGGTGTAGCGGTAGCCGGGGTCTTTGGCCATGCCGGTTTCGATGACGCGGTCCAGTGCTGGGGGGAGGTGGGGGTTGGATTCCGAGGGGCGTGGGGGTGGGGTGAACAACTGGGCGTGGATGAGTTGTTGCAGTCCGGTGGCGTTGAATGGTGGTCGTCCGGTGAGGGCCTGGTAGAGCACGCAGGTTAGGGCGTAGATGTCGGAACGGGCGTCAGCGGTACCGGTGTCGAAGCGTTCCGGTGCCATGTATTCCATGGTGCCGATGGTGGCTCCGGTGTTGGTGAGGGCGGTTTCGCCGGCGGCGCGGGCGATGCCGAAGTCGATGAGGTAGGCAAAGTCGTCTTCGGTGATCAGGATGTTGGAGGGTTTGACGTCGCGGTGGATCAGTCCGGTTCGGTGTGCGGCGTTCAGGGCGGCGGCGATCTGCTCGATGATGCTCACTGCTCGTGCTGGTTGCAGTGGTCCGTGGGTGAGCAGCGCTTGCAGGTTGTGGCCGTTGACCAGTTGCATGGCGACGTACATGTGTCCGTCGATTTCGCCGAAGTCATAGATCGGCACGACGTGCGGCTCGGAAAGGGCGGCGGCAGATTTTGCCTCGCGCTGGAAGCGTTGCCGGTACTCCCCGTCGCTGACCAGGTGTGGTGAGAGCACTTTGATCGCGACGGTGCGCTCGGTGGCGGTGTCGAAGGCCCGCCAGACCTCACCCATACCGCCGCGGCCCACCACGTCCAGCAAGCGGTAACGGCCGAACGTCCTACCCTCCACGGGGATCACTCTAAGGGTGTGCTGAGTGGAGCGGTAATCAGTTCGATTGCGACCTGAGGCTATCCCGCAGGGATTCCACGATCGCCTCAGTCGGTGAACTCCACTGCAGGCCCAGGTCGGCCAGCGTGGCCGAGTCGTCCGTCGGGGTGGCCGAGGTCAGCAGCCACGCCGCCTCGTAACTCAGCCCCTCGGGCAGCGGCAGGAACTTGCTCGCCAGGTCGCTGACCCGGCCGATACCCTTGAAGGCGCTGGGGGAGAAGCGGATTCGGCGCACAGAGCCGCCGAGACCCTGCTCGACCGCGTCGATCATCTCGCCGAAGCTGACCATGATCCCGCCGCACAGGTAGCGGTGCGGGCCGCGGCCGGGCCGCATCAGCGCTTCGTGCACCCGACCGATATCGCGGACATCGACCATCGCCATGCCGCCGCGCACCACCGGCGCCGCTCGGTACCGCACGATCGGCGCCCAGCCACGCTCGGTGACGCCGGGCGCGGTGTGAAACGCCGGCCCCACCACGCTGGACGGGTAGGTGACCACAACCGGGGCACCCTCGTCCTGCAGCCGGCGGGCCACCCGCTCGCCGTAGGCCTTGGTGCGGGCGTATGCGCTGCGCCCGGGCACGGTGGGCGAGTCCGGGCCGATAATGCCGTTCGGCGGCGGAAACAGCGCGCTGTAGCTGCTGACCGACACCACTGGATCCAGTCCGGCGGCCACGGCGCGGGTCAGGATCGCTTCGGTGGCGTGGGCGTTGATGTCCCACATCAGCTTTTCTTGTCGGTCGTTGGTGCCGACCACCCCAGCGGCATGCAGCACCGCGTCGCAGCCGTCCAGCAGCGCGGCCACCACCCCGGTGTCGCGGATATCGCCGTCGAGCACCTCGATCGAGCCCAGTTCGCCCAGCCGGGGGATGACCGGCTCAGCGCCGCAGCCCGGGGCTACCAACAGCCGCACCTCATGGCCGGCTTCCAGCAGTGTCTTGACGGTGTGGGCGCCGAGGTAGCCGGTGCCACCGGTGACTGCGATCCGCATCAGCGGTTCTTGAACTGCGGCGAGCGCTTTTCGGCGAACGCCCGCGGCCCCTCTTTGGCGTCCTCGGAGAGGAACACCTTGATGCCAATCTGGGTGTCGATCTTGAACGCGTCGTTCTCGTGCATGCCCTCGGTCTCGTGGATGGTTCGCAGCATCGCCTGCACTGCCAGCGGACCGTTGTTGTTGATCTGCTCGGCGATCTGCAGTGCCTTGGTCAACGCATGGCCGTCGGGAACGACGTGGCCGATCAGGCCCATCTCCAACGCTTCGGCGGCGGTGATGTGACGGCCCGTGAACAGCAGGTCACACGCCATCGTGTACGGAATCTGGCGCGCCAACCGCACCGCGGAGCCCCCCATCGGGTACAGGCTCCACTTCGCCTCGGAGATGCCGAACTTGGCGCTCTGGCCTGCGACGCGGATGTCGGTGCCTTGCAGGATCTCGGTGCCGCCGGCGATCGCGGGGCCCTCCACCGCGGCGATCAACGGCTTGGTCAGCCGGCGGCCCTTGAGTAGCCCGTCGATGCGCGACGGGTCGTAGCTGCCGTCTTTGAAGGAGTCGCCGGGCGCCTTTTTGTTGGCCGCCTTGAGGTCCATTCCGGCGCAGAAGTAGCCGCCGGCACCAGTCAGGATGCACGAGCGGATCTCGTCGTCGCTGTCCACCCGGTCCCAGGCTTCAACCATGATTTGCAACATTTCGCCGGACAGCGCGTTACGGGACTCAGGTCGGTTCAGCGTCAAAATCAGCGTGTGTCCGCGCTGCTCAAGCAGGGCGTGGGGCTGTTGTGACGACTCGCTCACCGGCGTCCGCCTTTCCGGGATGGGGCCTCGACTTGAAAACGAAATGTAACACGTTCTAGTTTGTGTGGTGTGGCTCTCAACATCGCCGACCTAGCCGAACACACCATCGACGCCGTACCGGATCGGGTTGCCCTGATCTGCGGTGAGGAACAGCTGACCTACGGGCAGCTGGAGGAGAAGGCCAACCGACTGGCCCACTACCTCATCGAACAGGGCGTCCGCAAGGACGACAAGGTCGGCCTGTACTGCCGCAACCGCAACGAGATCGTGGTGGCGATGCTGGGCATCGTCAAGGCCGGCGCCATCCTGGTCAACGTCAACTTCCGCTACGTCGAGGGCGAACTGCGCTACCTGTTCGACAACTCCGACATGGTGGCGCTGGTGCACGAGCGTCAGTACGCCGACCGCGTGGCCAACGTGCTGCCCGACACTCCGAACGTCAAGACCGTCCTGGTGGTCGAGGATGGCAGCGACGGCGACTTCGCTGGCTACGGCGGGGTGGAGTTCGAGGCGGCACTGGAGCAGGGCTCACCGGAGCGAGACTTCGGCCCGCGCAGCGCCGACGACATCTACCTGCTCTACACCGGTGGTACCACCGGATTCCCCAAGGGCGTGATGTGGCGCCACGAGGACATCTATCGGGTGTTGTTCGGCGGCACCGACTTTGCCACCGGCGAGCCCATCGCCGACGAGTACGACCTGGCCCGCCAGGCCGCCGCCAACCCGCCGATGGTCCGCCACCCGATCCCGCCGATGATCCACGGAGCCACCCAGTCGGCGACCTGGATGTCGCTGTTCAGCGGCCAAACCGTGGTACTGGCACCGGAATTCGACGCTGACGCGGTGTGGCGCACCATCCACGACCACAAGGTCAACCTGCTGTTCTTCACCGGTGATGCAATGGCGCGCCCGCTGCTGGACGCGCTGCTGGCAGCACAGGCCCCCGGCGGGAAAGGGGAGGACTACGACTTGTCGTCGCTGTTCCTGCTGGCGTCCACCGCGGCGCTGTTCAGCCCCAGCATCAAGGAGCGGCTGCTGGAGTTGCTGCCCAACCGGATCATCACCGACTCCATCGGATCCTCGGAGACCGGTTTCGGCGGCACCAGCATCGTCGCCAAGGGAGAGGCGCACACCGGCGGACCGCGGGTCACCATCGACAAGACCACCGTGGTACTCGACGACGACGGCAACGAGGTGGTGCCCGGTTCCGGCGTGCGGGGCATCATCGCCAAGCGTGGCCACATCCCGGTCGGCTACTACAAGGACGAGAAGAAGACCGCCGAGACCTTCCGCACGATCAACGGCGTCCGCTACGCCATCCCCGGCGACTTCGCCCAGGTCGAGGCAGACGGCAGCGTCACCATGCTGGGCCGCGGCTCGGTGTCGATCAACTCCGGTGGCGAGAAGATCTACCCCGAGGAGGTTGAGGCCGCCCTCAAGACTCACCCCGACGTGTTCGACGCCCTGGTGGTCGGGGTGCCCGACCCCCGCTACGGCCAGCATGTCGCCGCGGTGGTGCAGGCGCGCGGGGGTGCCCGGCCATCTCTGGCGGACATCAACACCTGTGCGCGCACCGAGATCGCCGGCTACAAGGTGCCCCGAAGCTTGTGGTTCGTCGACGAGGTCAAGCGCTCACCGGCGGGCAAGCCCGACTACCGCTGGGCCAAGGAGCAGACCGAATCCCGCCCCGCCGATGAGGTGAACGCCAAGCATGTGGCGGCCGACGGTTAGATTTGCCTGGCTTAACGGCAAGCCGCATCCGGCGACCCGCCATCCGGGCTAGTCTCGTTCGATGCAACGACTCTCGGGCGTCGACGCGGCGTTCTGGTCGGCCGAAACAGCCGGCTGGCACATGCACATCGGTGGTCTGGCGATCTTGGATCCCAGCAATGCGCCGAACTACAGTTTCGACCTGATCCGCCAACTGCTGATCGAGCGACTGCCGCAACTGCCGCAGCTGCGCTGGCGGGTCAGCGGTGCCCCGCTGGGGCTGGACCGGCCGTGGTTCGTCGAGGACGACGAACTCGACATCGACTTTCACCTGCGGCGCATCGGCGTTCCCGCCCCCGGCGGACGCCGCGAAGTCGAAGAACTGGTGGGCCGGCTGATGTCCTACAAACTGGACCGCTCGCGGCCGCTGTGGGAAGTATGGGTGATCGAGGGCGTCAAGGGTGGCCGAGTCGCAACGCTGACCAAGATGCACCACGCGATCGTCGACGGCGTTTCCGGCGCGGGACTGTCCGAGATCATGCTGGACATCACCCCGGAACCACGGCCGTCGCAGCCGGAGGAAATCGGTTCGCTGACCGGAGTAGGCGTTCCCAGCTTCGAGCGACAGGCGATCGGCGCGCTGGTCAACCTCGCAGTCATGACGCCGTTTCGCATCGGCCGATTGCTGCAGCAGACCATCCGCCAGCAGATCGCCACAATCGGACTGGGATTGGCCCGCAAGCCACCGCGCTACTTCGACGCCCCGGTGACCCGGTTCAACGCCAGCGTGTCACCGCACCGGCGGATCACCGCAGCCCGGGTCGAACTCGCCCGGGTCAAAGCGGTCAAGGACGCCTACGGCGTGAAGCTCAACGACGTGGTGCTGGCTATGGTCGCCGGTGCTGCTCGGGATTATCTGAGTAAGCGCGGGGAACTGCCCGACAAGCCGCTGGTGGTCCAGATTCCGGTGTCGACGCGCGTCGAAGGCAGCCAGGACGAGGTCGGCAACAAGATCAGTTCGATGACGGCGTCGCTGGCCACCGACATCGCTCAGCCGGCCCAGCGGCTCAAGATGATCCACGAGAACACCCAGAGCGCCAAGCAGATGGCCAAGGCGCTGTCCGCACACCAGATCATGGGACTGACCGACACCACCCCACCCGGATTGCTCCATCTCGCTGCACGCGCGTACACCGCGACCGGACTGTCGAATCGGCTGGCACCGATCAACTTCGTCGTCTCCAACGTTCCGGGTCCGTCATTCCCGCTCTACATGGCCGGGGCGGAACTCGAATCGCTGGTGCCGCTCGGCCCGCCGATGCTCGACGTGGCGCTGAACATCACCTGTTTCTCCTACCGCGAACACCTCGACTTCGGGTTCGTGACCACGCCGGAGGTCGCCGACGACATCGACGAGATGGCCGACGCGATCGAGCCGGCGCTGGCCGAGTTGGAGCAGGCCGCCGGCCGGTCGAAAAGCCGGACCGGGAGGCGCTGAGCGCTACCGTCCCGGCAGCGTCTGCACCGCCCGGATCATCGGGATCAGCAGCTTCTGCCACAGCGGGGCCGAGATTCCCAGCGGCGGGTCCAAGTTCAGGATCCGGGCGGTGGAGACCGTCTGCGACTCGGTGTACTTGAGGATGCCGTCGGTGCCGTGGCGCCGGCCCACCCCGGAGGCCTTCATGCCGCCCATCGGTGCGGCGGTGCTGCCGAAGGTCAGTGCGTAGCCTTCGTCGACGTTGACGGTGCCGGACTTGATCTTCGCCGCGATCGCCTCGCCCTTGGCTTTGCTGGCGGCCCACACGCTGGCGTTCAGCCCGTATTCGGTGTCGTTGGCCCTGGTGATGGCCTCGTCGACGCTGTCGACCGGGTAGATGGCGACCACCGGGCCGAACGTCTCGTTGCGCCCGCACTCCATTTCGTCGGTGACGTCGGTCAGCACGGTCGGCTCGAAGAACAGCGGGCCGATGTCGGGGCGGGCGTTTCCGCCGGCGATAACCTTGGCGCCCTTAGCCTTTGCGTCGTCGACATGATTCGAGACGGTCTTGATCTGGTCTTCGGAGATCAAGCTGCCCATGTCGGCGGAGAAGTCGTAGGCGGCCGACAGGTTCATGGCGCGCACCTGCTCGGCGAACTTCGCGGCGAACTCGTCGGCGACGTCACGCTCGACGTAGATCCGCTCGATTGAGATGCACAACTGCCCGGCGTTGGAGAAGCAGGCGCGGGTGGCGGCCTTGGCGACCTCGGCCAGGTTCGCGCCCTTGGTGACGATCATCGGATTCTTGCCGCCCAGTTCCGCGGAGAACCCGATCAATCGGGAGCCGCACTGCTCGGCCAGGGTGCGGCCGGTGGCGCTGGAGCCGGTGAACATCAGGTAGTCGCACTGCTGCACGATCGCGGTACCGACCACCGACCCGGGGCCGGGCACCACCGCGAACAGCTCGCGAGGCAGGCCCGCCGCATACAGCAGTTCAGCGTTGGCCAGCGTGCAGTACGGGGTCTGGCTGTCCGGCTTGACCACTACCGCGTTGCCGGCCAGCAGCGCAGGGATGGCATCCGAAATCGACAGTGTCATAGGGTAATTCCACGGCGAGATGACCCCCACGACCCCCTTGGGGTGGTGGTTGATCACGGTCTTGACGATGCCCGGTAGCAGACCCTGCACCCGCTTGGAGGCCAGCAACTTGGCGGCCTGGCGCGCGTAGTACCGCGCGTTGAGCATGATGTCGACGATCTCCTCCGGGGCCGCCGCGCGCGCTTTGCCGGTCTCGGCCTGGGCGACGTTCATCAGGAAGTCCCGATTGGTGATCACCAGGTCGCGGTAGCGCTCGATGATCGCGCAGCGCTCCTTGACGCTGCGCGCCGCCCATCCGGCCTGCGCGGCGCGGGCCTTGGCGAATGCCGCCGTCACATCCTCGGCGGTGCCGATCGGGATGGTGGTCATCGCCTTGCCGGTGAAGACCTCGTCGATGGTCTTCGACGGGCGGCTCTCCATTGTGTCGATGGCGGCCAGTTGGCGCAGCCGGTCGAAGTCTGTGGCGGACGGGGCGGGCATGGCTGCCTCCTACTCGCGGGTAACAAGCGGTTAGCGGCCAACTTACCCCGCGCAGCGGCCACCAGGTAGCGCGCCGGCATTGGCGCTGAGCCACTGGGTCATCTGGTTCAGCGCGGCCACCCCGGATTCGAAGCGGCCGTCATTGGGCTCGGCGGCCAGTGCCACCGCGAGCTGGCCGCCGTTCGGAGTGCCCACCACACCGAACTGCCGCACCAAGTAGCCGCCGGCCGGGCCGGGCCCCCAACCACCTTTGGTCGGGGCGCCGATGGTGGCCAGCCCCCAGCGCTGGTCGGCGACGGTGTTGTTCATCAGGCTTACCACGGGTGCGGCACTGGCCATGCATGGCAGCTGCGCGGCGAACTGGGCCTGGCGGGCCAGCGGCCACCGGGTTTGGCCGAACGCACTGAAGTCCGGCCGAAGCCGCCGGGATTCGACCGCGGTGCCGGTGTCGCCACCCTCCCGCAGCACGGCCTGCACCTGCTGGGCGGCCTGGGCTGGTTCGCCGAGCTCGCTCCAGAGTTGTTCGGCGGCGTCGTTATCGGAGGCGGTGATGGCCTTGGCCGCCAGATTCTGCGCGTTCGGGCGGTTGGTACGGATCGCCGCGATCGCCAGGGGCACCTTAATAGTCGACCAGGCGACCCCGTTCGACCAGGTGCCGAGCGTGCCCACCCGATTCTGGCCCACCGGCGCATAGGCGATCCCGATGGTGGCCGGGATGGCGTTGGCCA
>JBDTEP010000229.1:0-3538 GCA_039922455.1 Mycobacterium sp.
CGAAGGAACACTGCTCCAGCCGGTCGTAGGCGGCTTCGATCCCGTCGAGACAGGCCATGATGGCCTCCCGATCCGTGACCGCACTCCTACCCATGAACCGAACACTAGTTCGACCCACCGACAGAAAATCGAGCGTTCCGACCCGAATCACTAAGAAAATCGTAAGAAAATCGACTCATCTGTCGACCTGGCGGACCTTGGCGGCGCGGCGGCCATAGGCGCCGGGCAGTTCAGGGCTCCCGCGCCTAGAGTCGACGAGATGAGTGTCCTGACGTCGCCGAAGACCTACGCGGGGCTGGCCGCATTCCAAGCCGCTGACGCGGTGGCCTGCGCCATTCCGGTGACCTACATCGCCAAAGCACTTGACCAGCTGGGCTGTTCATCCCGGGTCCGCACGGTGCTGCCGATCGTCAAGGCCGCCTCGGCGGTCGGTCTGCTGTCGGTGAATCGGTTCCCGGTGCTGGCCCGGCTGACTACCGCGGCGTTGGCCCTGTATTTCTTGCTCGCGGTGGGCGCGCACATCCGGGTCCGTGACAGCATCCCCAACACCGTGCCGGCCGCCTTTTTCCTGACCTTATTCGCGGCGATGACGGCGCAGGGGCCACCCCGCAGGGACTAGCAGACCGAAGCGGCGATGTCAGGGCTGGCCAGGCAGCAATCGCACCATCAGACCGTGCGCTTCGGCCAGCATCGCGCCGTCGGTGTCGGTGATTTCGGCGGCAATGAACGCCTTGCGTCCCTCGGACTTCTCGACGCGGCCGTGCGCCAGCAGCGGGGTGTCGATCGGGGTGACCTTGCGGTAGTCGACGTGCAGGAACGCCGTGCGACTGATCGGACGGTTCGCGGCGTGCACCACCATCCCGAACACCCAGTCGAACAGCAGCGGCAGCACCCCGCCGTGCACCGCGGAGTTACCGCCCACGTGGAACCGGCTGAACTGCCCCTCCATCGAGACACCGTCGGCCTCGAACCGGGTGATCCGCCACGGCGGCATCAACAGGCTGCCCATGCCCGGCAGCGTCGGTGCCCGCCCGGCCGGGGCGATACCCTCGGCGGCCGGGAACTTCGCCAGCAGCGTCACCAGGCCTTCGGCGCGGTCGGCGGCGTCGTCCCAGGTGGCGTCGTCGGGGTCGGTGGACACTGCCAGATCCTGCAGGCGCCGCATCGTCGAGACGAACCGTGCGAAACCCGGGCTCGGGTCAACCACCTCGTAGTGCGGGAACCCGCCATGGCTGGCGTAGTCCGGGTCGATTCCCTCGGCCTTGCCTTCGCTCACGCGTGGTCCCGCACGACGTCGCGACGCACAATGGTCTGCTCCCGGCCGGGCCCGACTCCGATGCACGAAACCTGTGCTCCGGCAATCTCTTCCAGCCGCGATACGTAGTCACGCGCGTTGGCGGGCAGTTCCTCGAACGAGCGGGCCTCCGAGATGTCCTCCCACCAGCCCGGCAGTTCCTCGTAAACCGGTACGGCTCGGGCGAATTCCTCCTGGGTCATCGGCAGCTCGTCCGTGCGCTTGCCGTCGACGGTGTAGCCGACGCAGACCGGCACGGTTTCCAGGCTCGACAACACGTCCAGCTTGGTCAGGAAGTAGTCGGTAATGCCGTTGACCCGAGTGGCGTAACGGGCGATCACCGCGTCGAACCAGCCGCACCGCCGCTGACGTCCGGTGGTCACGCCGACCTCGCCGCCAGTCTTGGACAAGTATTCGCCGCTGGCGTTGAACAACTCGGTGGGGAACGGCCCCGAGCCCACCCGGGTGGTGTAGGCCTTCAGGATGCCCAGCACCGTGGTGATTCGGGTAGGCCCGATACCGGAGCCGACGGCCGCCCCTCCAGCGGTCGGGTTGCTCGATGTCACGTACGGGTAGGTGCCGTGGTCGACGTCAAGCAGGGTGCCCTGCGAGCCTTCCAACAGCACGTTCTCGCCGCGGTCGAGCGCGGCACCCAGCACCAGGGCGGTGTCGGCGATGCGGTGCTTGAAGCCCTCGGCCTGCGCCAGCAGATCCTCGAGCACCTGCTGCGGCTCCAGCGCTTTGCGGTTGTAGATCTTGACCAGCACCTGGTTCTTGAAGTCCAGGGCGGCCTCGATCTTGCCGGCCAGCGACTTCTCGTCGAGCACGTCGGCGACCCGGATGCCGATCCGAGCGATCTTGTCCTGATAACAGGGCCCGATGCCTCGACCGGTGGTGCCGATCTTCTTGCTGCCCATGTAGCGCTCGGTCACCTTGTCGATGGCGACGTGGTAAGGCATAAGCAGGTGCGCGTCGGCGGAGATCAGCAGCCGCGAGGTGTCAACACCGCGACGCTCCAATCCCGCCAGCTCGTCGAGCAGCACCCCGGGGTCGACCACCACACCGTTGCCGATGATGTTGGTGACGTGTGGCGATAGCACCCCGGAAGGGATCAGGTGCAACGCGAAGTTCTCCCCGGTGGGCAGCACCACGGTGTGGCCAGCATTGTTGCCGCCCTGGTAGCGCACCACCCACTGCACTCGTTCGCCGAGTAGGTCGGTGGCTTTCCCTTTGCCCTCGTCGCCCCACTGGGCGCCGATGACGACGATTGCCGGCATGGATTCTCGCTAACTGTCTTGGCTTACTGTGGTCCAGCCGGTGACTGAGCCTAGCCTGACGGCGATGCGGGCGAGGCACGAGCCCGAAAAGGAGTCGGGCAATCCGACCCAGCCCAAATAATTCACAAGGAGCGTGTTGAACGCCACTAACACCCCCGAAACCGCTGTTTTGATGTTTGGCAGGGGTCCACTGCCGCGGCCGTTACGTGGGCTTGCCGCGGTGCCGGCCGACGACGACACGGGCACCGACGCCGTCGACGCCGCGATCCGCCGGTACCCGCGACTGGTGGTCGTGGGCGGCGACACGGACCTGGCGCGGGTGCTGACCCGGGTGTTGCGCACCGACCGGCTGGATGTCGAGGTGGGCTACGCGCCCCGGCGGCACAGCCCCGCCACCAGGGCTTACCGGTTGCCGGCGGGCTGGCGGGCGGCGCGGCGTGCGCGGCGGGGCACCGCGCGCTCGGTGCCGCTGATCCGCGACGACGCCGGAACCGTCCTGGTGGGTGTCGGCCGCTGGCTGCCGGTGGACGGCACCGTGGTGCTGCGCGGCGAGGGGATCGTCGACGACGCCACGCTCTTCGACGGGGACGTGGCCGAGGTGCTGATCCAACCCATCCCCGCCGCACCGGGGCTGCGGGCCGGACTTCCGTCACGGCGCGGCCGGGTGCGCCACTGGGTGACGGGCCGCGCGGCCCAACTGGGCACCACCGGCGCGCTGGTGGTGCGCGACGGGACTTACGCGACCCGGACGGTGAAGCGCTCGACCTTCTATCGGCACATCCAGGACTGGCTCCTGGTCCGATAGGTTCGTGCGGTGAACGTCAGCCCGCTGCGCGGCCAAGCCGTGCGGCCCAGCCCGATCTTCCTGACCCTGATCGCACTGACCGCCCTGGGTGGCGTGTTGGCCTGGCGGATGGCCGCCGACATCGGGCCACTGGCCTATGCCGGGGTGTTCGTGTTCGTGATC
>JBDTEP010000230.1:0-7278 GCA_039922455.1 Mycobacterium sp.
TGACTGCCGACTGCGTCCCGGTGCTGATGGCCGACGCGCGCGCCGGCGTGGTCGCCGCGGTGCATGCCGGCCGGGTCGGCGCGCAGCACGGCGTGGTTGCTCGCACGGTGGAGGGCATGCTCGCGGCAGGCGCGCAAGTCGGCGATATCTCGGTTTTGCTGGGTCCGGCGGTCAGCGGGCTGCACTACGAGGTGCCCGCCGCGATGGCCGACGAGGTTGAGGCGACATTGCCGGGCAGTCGTACCGTCACTTCGGCGGGTACGCCCGGTCTGGACCTGCGAGCCGGAATCGCCCGTCAATTACGGGATATGGGCGTTCAGGCAATCAGCGCCGACCCGCGCTGCACGGCGGCCGACTCGAAGCTTTTCAGCCATCGGCGCGACGGACGCACCGGTCGGTTTGCGTCGCTGGTGTGGCTCGAATGAGCCCGTGGTTGGTGTCGTTGGCGGGACCGGCGAAACCGGTTGCGACTGTCCGCGTGTCGGTGCCACGCCAACGCGCTCGCGGCCGTTACCGTCACCATAATTAATCACTTCAGTCACACCTTCATCACAGTCACCAGCCTAGAAGGGTCCAAGGATGAGCACACTCCACAAGGTCAAGGCCTACTTCGGGATGGCTCCGATGGAGGACTACGACGACGACTACTACGACGACGGTGATGACCGCGCCGCGTCGCGCGACTACGCGCCGCGGGCGGACCGGTTCTCCGAGGATGTCTTCGACCGGGTGGCGGGCCGCCCCGAGGGGCGCTACGACGACCGGGACTTTGAAGACGCGCCGGCCGGCTACCGGGGCGGCTACGAGGAGGGTGACCGCGATCCGCGGTACCGGCCCCGCGAGTTCGAACGCTCACGCTTCGCCTCCCTGCGCGGCTCGACTCGCGGCGCTCTGGCGATGGACCCGCGCCGGATGGCGATGGCGTTCGACGAGAGCAGTCCGCTGTCAAAGATCACCACGCTGCGGCCCAAGGACTACGGCGAGGCGCGGACCATCGGTGAGCGGTTCCGCGACGGCACCCCGGTGATCATGGATCTGGTGTCGATGGACAACGCCGACGCCAAGCGACTGGTCGACTTCGCGGCGGGCCTGGCCTTCGCGCTGCGCGGCTCGTTCGACAAGGTCGCGACCAAGGTGTTTCTGCTTTCGCCGGCCGACGTCGACGTGTCTCCGGAGGAGCGCCGCCGGATCGCCGAGACCGGCTTCTACGCTTATCGGTAGGCTGGGGCGACCATCGGGCCGGTCAGCGATGCTGATGCGGGCACACCCTCGTCAGTAAGGTCTAATTCTGTTGGCGCTGTTCTTCACGATTCTCGGTATCGCGCTGTTCGTTTTCTGGCTGCTGCTGATCGCGCGGATCGTCATCGAGTTCATCCGGTCGTTCAGCCGGGACTGGCACCCGCGAGGTGCCACCGTGGTGATCCTGGAACTCATCATGAGCATCACTGATCCACCGGTGAAGCTGCTGCGACGGCTGATACCGCAGTTGACCATCGGCGCGGTGCGCATCGACTTGTCGATCATGGTGCTGCTGCTGATCGCGTTCGTCGGGATGGAACTCGCACTACAGCACGCCGCTTGAAAGACGCCGCTTGAAAGACGCCGCTTGAGTCCCGAGGTGACCCGACGGCAGGCGCCGGGCCACCTCGAGCGGGCTCAGACCCGGGTCAGCCGCAGCCGCCACGCTTCCGGTCCGCGCTCCTCGTAACCGACCGCCAGTCGGCCACCGCTGCGCTCAGCGAGCTGGTGCAGCAGCGGAATCGGGTCGTGCGGAGCCACCAGCAGCATCGAGCCACCGACCGGAACCGCGTCGAAGGCGCCGAACACCGTCGCATGCCGAATCGCGTGCGGAATCTCCCGCACGTCGAGCTCGGGCATCTCCTCGTCCTCCTCGCCGCAGCCGCACCCGCCGTGGCCGTGGCCGTGGCCGTCGGCGGCCGGACCGGGCTGGGCCAGGTCGGACGGGATGCCCGGTAGTTGGGCGGCCAGACCGGCCAGCGAGATTCCGCTGGTCTCGGCGAGTGCGGGCAGCAGCAGGTCGGCGACCTTGCCGAACAGTGCCTCGAGCAGTACACGCAGCGCCTCGACGTGCGCGGCGATCTGCACCCGGTCGGCGTCGCGGGCGATCCGCGCCGCAGCCTGCTCGACCAGCTGGGTTTCACCGAGCAGGCCCTCGACCAGCAGGCGTGCGCGCTCGACGGCGGCCGAAGCCGGGTAGATCAGCTCCACCGCGGCCCGTAGTTGCGGGCGCACCCCCTGCTCGATGAACCCCTGCACAGCACGGTGGGCGTCGTCGAAGGACGGGCCGGCCGTGCCGACTGTTGCGAACACCGCCGCCCCGAGCGCGGCCTGGCGGCCGAGCAACTCGGCGTAGCGGGACCGCACCTCATCTACCGCCGCCGAGTCCGCTGCGTTGGTCGCCACCACCACGTCGTTGGTTGTCATCCTGGTGTGTCCTTCCGATAGGTCGTAACCTGCGGCGGCCTGTGGGCCGACCGCGGTGAATATTTACGGATCGTTCTTGTGAATAATACGGCCCGGCCGGCGGGGCGGATACCCCGCGTGGCCCGGGACACCCAGGCCATCGACCTGATTGCATCGCCGGGCAATACATGAATTTCCGCAGGCCAGTTGCCTGACACTTTGCTGCCGCGCCCGGATGGGTGCGGCAGCAGCCGGCTGTCACCGACGACCGGTGTTGTCGATCTGCCCTACTTGGGCCGGGCAGCGCGCGAGTGTCTGCGCCTTTACCGGCGAGGATCGGTGATCGCCGTCACCACATGCGTATGCCAAAGCATGAATTCTGTGGGAGCAATTTGAAATTCACCCTTAATATCATTCTCATTGCCGAGCACAGCGGCTGATGTGACAGGATGGACGGCAGTTACAACACGGCTAGCGTATTTCCGATCGATCTACACTTGCGCGATCGGTGCTACCTACCTGACTAAGGGGGCAGACGGATGCCACTAACACCGGCGGACGTGCACAACGTGGCGTTCAGCAAACCGCCGATTGGAAAACGGGGCTACAACGAGGACGAGGTCGACGCTTTTCTCGACCTGGTGGAGACCGAGTTGACCCGGCTCGTCGAGGAGAACGCCGACCTGCGCCAGCGGGTTAGCGAGCTCGACCAGGAGCTGGCGGCGGCCCGCGCCGGAGGCCAGCAGGCCATCCCGTCGATTCCGAGCTACGAGCCCACCTCCGAACCGGTCGCGACTCCGCCGCAGCCGATGCCCGTTGTGCAGCCGGCCGGATACGAGACAACGACCGAGGAGCAGCACCTCAAGGCGGCGCGGGTGCTGAGCCTGGCCCAGGACACCGCCGACCGGCTGACCGGCACGGCTCGTGCCGAGTCCGAGAAGCTGATGGCCGACGCCCGCGCCAACGCGGACCAGATCGTCGGCGAGGCCCGACACAGCGCAGAGACGATGGTCACCGAAGCCCGCCAACGGGCCGACGCCATGTTGTCCGACGCCCAGACGCGCTCGGAGACCCAACTGCGCCAGGCCCAGGAGAAAGCCGACGCACTGCAGGCGGACGCGGAGCGCAAGCATTCCGAGATCATGGGCACCATCAACCAGCAGCGCACCGTGTTGGAAGGTCGACTCGAGCAGCTGCGTACCTTCGAACGCGAATATCGCACCCGGCTCAAGACCTATCTGGAATCCCAGCTCGAGGAGCTGGGTCAGCGGGGCTCGGCGGCACCGGTCGATACCAGCGCAGCCAGTGACGGCGGTGGGTTCAACCATTTCAACCGCGGCACGAACTGACCGCTGTTATCGAGCCGCCACCCGGCGGTATCGAGTAGTGTGCTCGTCTGGCGGGAGGTGAATCGATGCTGATCATTGCATTGGTATTGGCGGCAATCGGACTTGCCGCGTTGGTATTCGCCGTGGTTACCAGCAATGCGCTGGTGGCATGGGTGTGTATCGGCGCGAGCTTGTTGGGAGTGCTGTTGCTGATCGTGGACGCGCTGCGGGAACGCCGCCGGAGCGGGGCCGGGCCGGCCGACGACCTGCCGGCGGTTGGGGGCCACAGCGATTCCGACGACGCCGCTGACACCGACGGCGTCGCTGACACCGTCGACGGCGCGGCCGAGACGTCCGAAGCGGCTGAAGTGGGGGAGTCAGCGGTCGCTGCGGACTACGACGCTGAATCGGCCGAGGAGACCGCCGAAGAGCCCGCTGCGCACCCTGCCGACTAGCCCGCGGTAGTCGGCGTCCTCAGGAGGTCGCGGACCTCGTCGTCGCTGACCTGGCGAAAGTCGCGATAGACCTGTCCCACGGTGTCGAACGGGACGGGAATCGTGGCGCACACGACGTCGTCGGCTTCCTGGGCGATCTTGCGGCACGCCGATCGCGCGCCGACCGGTACCGCCACGACGGTCGAGGCCGGTTCGGCTGACTGCACCGCACGCACCGCCGCCAGCATGCTCGCGCCGGTCGCGATTCCATCGTCGACCAGGAGCACCATCCGGCCGCGCAGGTCGGCGGCCGGTCGGGCACCGCGATAGGCGCTTTCGCGCCGCCGCAACTCGGCCGATTCGTGTTCGATCACCGACCGCAGCACCTCGCTGCTGATACCGAGATCGGCGACGACATGCTCGTTCACCACCACCTGCCCGCCGCCGACCAGCGCACCCATCGCCAGTTCGGGCCAGGTCGGGACACCCAGCTTGCGGACCACGAGTACGTCCAGTGGTGACCGCAACGCCGCCGCAACCTCCCAGCCGACCGGCACCCCGCCGCGTGCCAGGCCCAGCACCAGCAGGTCGTCGGCGCCGCGGTAGTCGGACAGGTATTTGGCCAGCACCCGACCGGCGTCGTGGCGGTCGCGGAATATGCGCGCCGACGTCTGGGGTACGAAGCGGCCCGGTCGAGTCATCTCCCCATCGAGCTTACGACGGACTGGGTGCCAGGGGTCTCTGCAACCGATGACACGCCTCATCACAAGGGTGTCCGAGGGGGGACTTGAACCCCCACGCCCATTAATAGGGCACTAGCACCTCAAGCTAGCGCGTCTGCCATTCCGCCACTCGGACCAACCCGGTTGCCCCGGGCAGCTAAGGCTAACGGATGCCTGTCGCCGGACCCAACCCAGCCCGCGCGGCACCGGCGCCGGGAAGTGGTAGGAAAGGTAACTGTGACGGTATTCCCTGAGCCTGTCGATGAAGTGGTGGAGATCGTCAGCACGCTCATCCGTTTCGACACCTCCAACACCGGTGAGCTCGACACCACCAAAGGCGAGGCCGAGTGCGCGCGATGGGTGGCCGCGCAACTCGAGGAAGCCGGCTATGAAACCGAATACATCGAGTCCGGCGCACCGGGGCGCGGCAACGTTTTCACCCGATTGAAGGGCAGCGACCCGGCGCGTGGTGCGCTGCTGATCCACGGCCACCTCGATGTGGTGCCGGCCGAGGCCAGCGAGTGGAGCGTGCATCCGTTCTCCGGGGTGGTCGAGGACGGCTACGTGTGGGGCCGTGGCGCGGTGGACATGAAGGACATGGTCGGCATGATGATCGCGGTGGCCCGGTACCTGGCCCGGGCCGGGATCGTGCCGCCGCGCGATCTGGTCTTTGCGTTTGTCGCCGATGAGGAGGCCGGCGGCAAGTACGGCGCTCATTGGCTGGTGGAGAACCGGCCGGACCTGTTCGTCGGTGTCACCGAAGCGATCGGCGAGGTCGGCGGCTTCTCGTTGACGGTGCCGCACCGGGACGGCGGCGAGCGCCGACTCTACCTGGTGGAGACCGCGGAAAAGGGGCTGTGCTGGATGCGGCTGCGGGCCAGCGGCCGGGCCGGGCACGGGTCGATGATCAACGAGGACAACGCCGTTACCGCCGTGGCAGAGGCGGTGGCACGGCTGGGCCGGCACCGGTTCCCGCTGGTACTCACCGACGCCGTGGTGCAGTTCTTGGCGGCGGTGAGCGAGGAGACCGGCTATGCCATCGAACTCGACTCACCGGACTTGGAAGGGATGATCGAGAAGCTGGGGCCGATCGCCCGCATCGTGAACGCCACGCTGCGTGACACCGCCACCCCGACCATGCTGCACGCCGGCTACAAGGCCAACGTGATTCCCGCAACCGCGGAGGCGGTGCTGGACTGCCGAGTGCTGCCGGGACGTCAGGCCGCATTCGAGGCCGAGGTCGACGAGCTGATCGGCCCGGACGTCACCCGGGAATGGATCGCCAAGCTGCAGCCGGTCCAGACGACCTTCGAGGGCGACCTGGTCGATGCAATGAACGCCGCGGTGCTGGCCTTCGACCCCGAAGCCCGGATCGTTCCCTACATGCTGTCCGGGGGGACCGACGCAAAGGCCTTCGTCCAGCTGGGTATTCGTTGTTTCGGGTTCGCTCCGCTGCGGTTGCCGCCGGAACTCGATTTCGCCGCGCTGTTCCACGGGGTCGACGAGCGGGTGCCGGTGGACGCGCTGACGTTCGGTACCCGAGTGCTCGAACACTTCCTGACACACTGTTGACACACCGACGAGAGGACCATTCATGAGTTCCGCCCCCGATCCCTACGCCGCGCTGCCCGAGTTGCCGACGTTCACCCTGACCTCGTCGTCGTTCACCGACGGGCAGCCGCTGTCGGCCGCACAGGTCAGCGGAATCATGGGCGCCGGGGGTCAGGACGCCAGCCCCCAGCTGAGCTGGTCAGGGTTCCCGGAGCAGACCCGCAGCTTTGCGGTCACCATCTACGACCCGGACGCGCCCACCGCATCCGGATTCTGGCACTGGGCGGTGGCGAACCTGCCGGCCACCACCACCGAGTTGCCGGAGGGCGTCGGTGACGGCAGCCTGCTGCCCGGTGATGCCCTGACCCTGGCCAACGACGCCGGATTGCGCCGCTATGTCGGCGCTGCGCCGCCGGCCGGTCACGGCCCGCACCGCGATTACGTCGCGGTGCACGCCGTGGACGTGGAGAAGCTGGAGCTGGCCGACGACGCCAGCCCGGCTTACCTCGGGTTCAACCTGTTCATGCACGCCATCGCGCGCGCGGTGATCGTCGGCACCTTTGAACAGAAGTAGTACAGCTAGCGGGCGCTGGAGCCGACCGCCTCGGTCAGGGAGGCATAGCCGCCGTCGTGCAACCGGCGGGCCAGGCCATCGTGGATGTGTCTGGCCCACAGGCCGCCGCCGTAGATGAATCCGGTGTAGCCCTGCAGTAGCGAGGCGCCGGCCGTGACGCGCTCCCAGGCGTCGTCGGCGGTCTCGATCCCGCCGACGCTGATCAGGACCAGCCGGTCGCCGACCCGGGCGTACAACCGCCGCAG
>JBDTEP010000231.1:0-23963 GCA_039922455.1 Mycobacterium sp.
CGTTCGGCGATCCGCGAGGCCGACCGCACCGGCAGCACCACCTGCCGCGACACCAACAGCGCGATACCGGCGAGCAGCACCAGCAGCACCAGGCCCCCGGTTGCGATGGTGCCCCGCACCATGGCGATCGTGTTGCGCTCGGTGCCCAGCGGATAGATCAGGTACAGCTCGAGGTTGGTGATCCGCGACGTCGTCGGCGTCCCGATCACCAGCGCCGGGCCGGCGAATCCCTCGACGTGCACGGTGGCGTACTGGTAGCTGACCTGACCGGCCTTGACGAATTCGCGCAGCCCTACCGGCACCTGTTCAACCGGGCCGGCGGTGGTCGCCGCACGCGGCCCCTCACCGAGCACCACCAGCACCGCGTCGAACGCACCGGCGGTTCCGCTGCCGGCGGCGGGATCGGTTTTGGACATCAACGTGTTGCGGGCCAGCTGCAGACTCGACGTCAAGGAGCGGGACTCCTCCCCGCCGACGATGCCGCCGACCGTGACGCGGGCCCGCTCGATCTGCTCGGTGGCCGCCCGGACCTTGACGTCGAGCACCCGGTCGGTGATCTGGCTGGTCAACACGAAACCGAGCCCCAAAATGACCGCCGCCGACATCCCCAGCGTCAGCACCACGACCCGCAGCTGCAGCGAACGGCGCCACGCGATCTGCACCGCGCGGCGCAGCGTGTTCGCACCCAGCAGCAGCGGACCTGATCGCCGAGGGCGCCGTCTGGCACTGAAAATCACCTGCGCTTCTCCTCAGCATCGCTGGCGCTCTGCCTCGTCGAAGACGCGAAGATCACCGTAGCCGCTCCCCAGGGGGGATCACGGAGGTCCGGCCTTGTAACCCACTCCTCGAACGGTCAGCACTACGGTCGGGTTCTCCGGGTCTTGCTCTACCTTTGCCCGCAGTCGCTGGACGTGCACGTTCACCAGCCGGGTGTCGGCCGGATGCCGGTATCCCCATACCTGTTCGAGGAGCACTTCACGAGTAAACACCTGGCGGGGTTTGCGTGCCAGCGCCACCAGCAGGTCGAACTCCAGCGGGGTCAGCGAGATCTGTTCACCGGCGCGGGTCACCTTGTGCGCGGGGACGTCGATCTCGATGTCGGCGATCGAGAGCATCTCGGCCGGCTCGTCGTCGTTGCGGCGCAGCCGGGCCCGCACCCGGGCTACCAGCTCCTTGGGCTTGAACGGCTTCATGATGTAGTCGTCGGCACCCGACTCCAGCCCGAGTACCACGTCGACGGTGTCGGTCTTGGCGGTGAGCATGACGATCGGCACGCCGGAGTCCTTACGCAGCACGCGGCATACGTCGATGCCGTTCATGCCGGGCAGCATCAGGTCCAGCAGAACCAGATCGGGCCGCAGCTCGTGCACGGCGGTCAGCGCCTGAGTGCCGTCACCGACGACCGCGGTGTCGAAACCCTCCCCGCGCAATACGATGGTGAGCATCTCGGCCAGCGACGCGTCGTCGTCGACGACCAGAATCCTTTGCCTCATGGCGTACATGTTGTCACCAGATCGAGACAAAACCCTGCTAGCACACGCGCGTTTCGCAGGTTAACCGCTCAGGAGGGCCGCGAGCTCGGCCGGGGACACCGCTGGGCCGACCACCTGCCACCGCCCGCCGAAGCCGGCCTGCGCCAACCCGCGGTACACCTCGCCGGTGCGACGCTGCAGGCCGTCGTCACGCTCGTAGCTGTCTCGCGCCCGGGCGGTGTCGTGGTCCTCGCGGTTCCGGGCCCGTTGCGCGGCGAGCTCCGTGGGGACGTCGAGCAGCACCTGCCAGTCCGGCGCGGGCAACCCCAGCCGGTGAAATTCCAGCTGCCGCACCCAGTCCACCACCTCCCCGGCGGGGTCCTGACGCAGCCGGGCGGCACTGTAGGCGGCGCTGGAGGCGACGTACCGGTCGAGGATCACCACATCATGGTCGGTGCACCGGGCGTTGATCTCGCCTTTGGCGCCGGCGCGGTCCAGCGCGAACAGCGTCGCCATCGCGTACACCGAGTCCGCCAGGTCACCGTGTTGGCCGCGCAGCGCCTCGGCGGCGACGTCGGCGGTCACCGAGGCGCCGTAACGCGGGAAGGCCAGCGTGGCCACCGACTTGCCGGCACGCTCGAACGCCACGCGCAGCCCGGCGCTGAGGGTGTGCTTGCCGGCGCCGTCGACGCCTTCGATGGCTATGAGCACGTCGGGAAGCCTAGCGATGCGCGTCGAGATTGCACACAGGGTTGTGCCATCGCTGGATCAACAGCCCTGCGCGCAATCTCGGCGACGCAAGGTGCTCAGTACCGGTAGTGGTCCGCCTTGTAAGGACCGTCCACGTCGACACCGATGTACTCGGCCTGGTCCTTGCTCAGCTTGGTCAGCGTGCCACCGAGCGCCTCGAGGTGGATGCGGGCCACCTTTTCATCGAGGTGCTTGGGCAGCCGGTAGACCTCGTTGTCGTACTCGTCGTTCTTGGTCCACAGCTCGATCTGGGCGATCACCTGGTTGGAGAAACTGTTGCTCATCACGAACGACGGGTGCCCGGTGGCGTTACCCAGGTTGAGCAATCGGCCCTCGGACAGCACGATGATCGAGTTCCCGGTGTCGGGGAAGGTCCACACGTCGACCTGCGGCTTGACCGTGTCGCGGACGGCACCGGAGGACTCCAGCGCGGCCATGTCGATCTCGTTGTCGAAGTGGCCGATATTGCCCAGGATGGCCTGGTTCTTCATCGCCTTCATGTGGTCGAGGGTGATGATGTCCTTGTTGCCGGTGGTGGTGATGATGATGTCCGCTTCACCGATGGCCTGCTCGACGGTCTTGACGTCGAAGCCCTCCATCATGGCCTGCAGCGCGTTGATCGGGTCGATCTCGGTGACCGTGACACGCGCGCCCTGGCCCTTGAGGGACTCCGCGCTGCCCTTGCCGACGTCGCCGTAGCCGCAGACCAGCGCATGCTTGCCGCCGATCAGCACGTCAGTGCCGCGGTTGATGCCGTCGATCAGCGAGTGCCGGCAGCCGTACTTGTTGTCGAACTTGGACTTGGTGACGGAGTCGTTGACGTTGATCGCGGGGAACACCAGCTCACCGGCGGCGGCCAGCTGGTAGAGCCGCAGCACACCGGTGGTGGTCTCCTCGGTGACACCCTTGACCGACTCGGCGATCTTGGTCCACTTGGTCTTGTCGGCCTCGAAGCGCTCGGCCATCCGCGCCAGGAAGACCTTCCATTCGGCTGAATCGCCGTCCTCGGCGGGCGGCACGACGCCGGCCTTCTCGTACTGGGCACCGCGCAGCACCATCATGGTGGCGTCGCCGCCGTCATCGAGGATCATGTTGGCCGGCTCACCGTCCCAGGTCAGGGCTTGCTCGGCGCACCACCAATACTCCTCCAGCGTCTCGCCCTTCCAGGCGAACACCGGGGTGCCCTTGGGCTCCTCGGCGGTGCCGTGCGGCCCAAGGACGATCGCGGCCGCGGCGTGGTCCTGGGTGGAGAAGATGTTGCACGACGCCCAACGAACTTCAGCGCCGAGGTCGACCAGCGTCTCGATGAGGACCGCGGTCTGGATGGTCATGTGCAGCGAACCCGTGATGCGGGCGCCCTTGAGCGGGCTCACCCCGTGGTATTCGTGGCGCAACGCCATCAGGCCAGGCATCTCGTGCTCTGCCAGCCGGATCTCCTTGCGGCCGAACTCGGCCAGCGACAGGTCAGCGACCTTGTAGTCGATGCCGTTGCGGCTGTCCGCGGTCAAACTCATCTGTGCGCCCCCGTTGGTTGGGTGAATTAGCTCGGGTACAAGCTACCGGCGAGGGTTCGCGGCAGCTCAAGCGGGTCAACCGGCGTCGATGACCCCGTAGGTCTCGGCGGCCGGGGTGAATAGTCGAGCCAGGTCGGCGGCCACGTCGTGGTCGGCCTCCGGCGGCATCGAGACATAGCTCATTGCCAGCCGGACGATGGCGCGCGCCAACATGCCGGAGTCCTCCGGGCTGGCCTTGACCCAACTGTGCCGGAACAACTCGGCCAGCCGCAGTGAGCAACGGGTGATGATCGGGCCACTGTCGGTGGTGATGATCTGCAGCAGGTCCGGTTTAGCCACTCCGGTCAGCAAGGAGATGACCAGCGGGTCGGCGGCCGACTCGGAGAAGAAGGATCGGAAGCCCTCCAGAAAGGCGGCGTGGACATCGCCGACGTTGCCGTAGATGGCGCCCTCGACGGCGTCGACGAGCCGGTCGGCCAATCGCATGGCATAGCCCTGCGCCAGACCCTGCCGGGACCCGAATTCGTTGTAGATGGTCTGCCGGCTGACACCGGCGGCGCCGGCCACGTCAGCCAGCGTGATCGACGACCAGTCCCGGCTGGCCAGCAATTCGCGCATCGCGTCGAGCACCGAGGCGCGCAGCAGCGCTCGGGATGCCTCGGCGTAGGGGATGCGTTTCACCACCGCGAGATTAGCCGTCATGCCCGGGCGACTTCCACCATCTCGATATCAGCGTTGGCCGCGCCGCAGTCCGGGCAACTCCAGTCCTCGCGGATTTGAACCCAGCGGTGGTTCGCAATCAGCCGCCACCGCTTCGGTCGAGGTGTAGCGGGCCAGGATCTTCGCCCGCCGGCGCGGATCGATATTGACCCGGGTGATGTCACCGCCATAGTGCGCCAGCACCCGGTGGTCCATCAGCTTGCGCCACACCGGCGGGATATAGGTCAGCCCGATCAGCGCCGCGTACCCGCTCGGCAGATTCGGCGCCTCGGCCATGCTGCGCAGCGTCTGGTAACGCCGGGTCGGGTTGGCGTGATGGTCGCTGTGCCGCTGCAGGTGGTACAGGAACAGATTGGTCACCAAATGGTCGGAGTTCCAGCTGTGTTCGGGTGTGCAGCGCTCATAGCGGCCGTTTGCCCGGGTCTGGCGCAGCAGACCGTAGTGCTCGATGTAGTTCACCGACTCCAGCAGGGAGAAGCCGTAAACGGCCTGGACGATCACGAACGGGATGAGCGCCAGACCGAAGACCGCAATGAGCGCGCCCCACAGCACCACCGACATCAGCCAGGCATTGAGCACCTCGTTTGACAGCCACGTCGTTGGATTCCACGGGCTTTTACCGAGCCGGCGCAGCCGCGCCGCCTCCAGCTGCCAGGCCGAGCGCAGACCACCGAAGACGCTGCGCGGCAAGAACTCCCAGAAGGTCTCCCCGAACCGTCCCGAGGCCGGGTCCTCCGGGGTGGCCACCCGCACGTGATGGCCGCGGTTGTGCTCGATGTAGAAGTGCCCATAGCAGCTCTGCGCCAAGGCGATCTTTGACAACCACCGCTCCAGTTGCTCCTTCTTGTGCCCGAGTTCGTGAGCGGTGTTGATCCCGACGCCACCGAGGGCGCCCACCGTCAGCGTCAGCCCGATCTTGGCCGGCCAGCTGAGCGCCCCCTCCCCGGGATCGAAGCCCAGCCAGCTCAGATCGGTCGCGGTGAACAGATAGGCGCCCAGGATGGCACTGGCGTATTGGCACGGGATGTAGGCGTAGATGCAGTAGCGGTAGTACCGGTCGTTCTCCAGGTGCGCCATCAATTCGTCGGGCGGGTTCTGCCCGTCGGCCCCGAACCGCAGGTCCAGCGCCGGCAGCAGCAAGCCAATGCGGCCGGGACATATCGCAGTGCGTGGTCGGGCGCGGGTGCGAACGGCAGCCAGACCGCCCACACCAGCGCCAATGCCCAGGTGGCGGGGTTGGCGGCGTGATTGCAGGCGACTGGCAGGCAACAGATGGTGGTGATGCGACGCCTACCCGCCGGTCACGACTGGCATTCCAGCCAAAAACTGCTGCAACCCCTACAGACTCAGTGCGCCGCGCTCCGCCGGCTCTCGATGAAGTGCGGCAACCGGAACCGGCGCGGCGCGTACGCAACCGGCTTCTCCCGCTGCACTCCCCCGTTCTGGGCCGCGTTGTAGGCCGCCGAATTGCCGATGACCTCCAGCACCTGTCCGTGCCAGTTGATGTCGGCTTCGCGATAGGCCTGCACCAGCGCGCGCTCCAGCAGTTCATCGGCCGCCTCGATCGACAGCGCCGGCAGCTCGACGAATTCGCCGTCGCGGGCATCAAGTTTGAGCGTGGTCGGGCCGGTCTCGACCAGGTCGCAATTGGCCCGGATGCTCAATTCGGAGTTGGAGCGCGCCAGCCCGGCCAGCGCATAGGCGGCCAGCAGCGCACGGCTCGCCTCGTCGCCGGCCGGGCCGCAGTCGAAACGTAGTTGCCGCAACGCGGCGAAGCTGAGCACCTGGGTGCGAATGATCCGGCTGCAGCAGACGCCGGTGTCGGCCCCCGCGCGGGAATCCGTCGGTGCACCGTCGACGAGCACACCGATGATCTCGCCGGCCAGTACGCCACGGAAGCGGCTCTGGCCGGCGCCGTCGATGGCACCGAACGCCAGGCTGCTGGGGCTCAATTCCAGCAGGGCTCGGGCATTTTCGGGCGTGCTCTCGCGCGCCACCCGGTAGCTCGGGTGGGCGATCGCCGGCTTACCCTCGATGGACCCGGCCAGAAAGTGACTGTCGAAAATCCGTTGCGGCAATTCAAGATCACTGAAGATCAACCGACCGCCCTCGTAGCAAACCTGCACGTGTGGCACTCGGCTCAGCACCGGGTGCTGGTCGCGGATGCCGCGCAGGATCGCGGCTTCGACGCGTTGGATCTGACTCTGGTTGTCGTCGATGACCACCGTCGCCATCGATTCCCCTTCGATCAGGCGGCTCTCGGGGGCGACAGCCAAAGCGCCACGCCCCGCGCGGCGGGCCGGACTTATCGCGGTGTGGGGTCCACCGGCGGGTGCCAGCTCGGTCGACACACTCACGGTGCTGGCACCGCCGGCCTGGCAGGCCGCGGTGAGCTGTTGGTAGGAGAAGCTAGACAAAGTGCTCAACCTTTCTGCTCCAGGGAGTCTGCCACGGGATTCCGGTCCAGGTCCGGTTCGAGGTAGATGACGCGCGCTGCGGGCACGGCCACCCGGATGCTGGCTTCGGCGGCGTCGATGGTGGCGGCGACGCCCGCCAGGTCAAGATCGTGAATCAGCGCGATCTTGGCCCCCACCAGCATCTCGTCCGGCCCGAAGTACTGGGTCCGAAGGTGAATCAGCCGAGTGACGTTATCGGTCTGTTCCAGCGCCGCGCGGATGGCCTGATCTTCGGCGGGGGTGGCACCCTCGCCGATCAGCAGGCTCTGCATCTCGACCATCAAGAAGACCGCGACCGCACCTAGCAGCACACCGATCGCCAGGGTGCCCACGCTGTCCCACACCGGGTTGCCGGTGAGCGCGCTCAGGCCCACCGCCATCAACGCAAATGCCAGACCGATCAACGCCGCGGTGTCCTCCAGCAGCACCACCGGAAGCTCGGGGTTGCGGGAGTTGCGGAGGAACCGCACCCAGCTGCCCTGGCCCTTCAGCGGGCGCGATTCCCGCAGTGCGGTGCGAAAGCTGTAGGTCTCCAACAGGATCGCCAGCGCCAGGATCACGATCGCCACCACCGGGGAACTCAACTCGACGGGGTGGTGGAGTTTCTCGTAGCCCTCGTACAGCGCGAAGAGCGACCCCAAACTGAACAGCACCAGTGCCACCACGAACGACCAGAAGTAGCGGCTGCGCCCGTAGCCGAAGGGGTGCAACGCATCGGGCACCTTGGCTGCGGCCCGCTGGCCGAACAGCAGCAACGCCTGGTTGGAGGTGTCGACCACCGAGTGCACCGCCTCGGCCAGCATGGCGCCACTACCGGTGATCAGGTAGCCGGTGAACTTCGCCACGGCGATACCGGCGTTGGCCACCAAGGCGGCGACGATCGCCCTGGTACTACCCGACGACGACACTCACAGGCCTATCGTCGCGCGGAACAGGACGGCGGGCCGCTGGGCCAGCAGCCGGATCGGTCCGTCTTCGCTGGGCACCCACGCGGATTCACCCCGGTGCAGCGTCAAGTCGCCGGATTTGGCGTGCACCATGATCGAGCCCTCGGTGCACAGCAGGATCTGCGGGCCGTCATGGCGCGCCGGGGCGTCCACCTCGTGACCGAGGTAGCCGCCGTCAAGCGTCAGCCGTGACACCGCGAACTCCTCGGCCGGGGTCTGGTAGATCACCTCCGGGCCGTCGGCGCGGGTCGGCGACCGCAGCACCTCCTCGGTGGTGGGGGTGAAGTCCAGCACCCGCAGTAACTCGGGCACGTCGACGTGCTTGGGCGTCAACCCGCCCCGCAGCACGTTGTCGGAGTTAGCCATCACCTCCAGCCCGACGCCCTGCAGGTAGGTGTGCAGGTTGCCGGCCGGCAGAAAGATTGCTTCGCCGGGAACCAGGCTGACCCGGTTGAGCAACAGCGCGGCCAGCACACCGGCATCGCCCGGGTAGCGCTCGCCCAGTTCGAGCACCGTCCTGGCCTCCGCGGCAAATTCGCCGCCGTCGGAGCTCAGGTAGTGGATGGCCCCTTCGAGCACGGTGGGCACCAGCACGTCGAGATCGGGCTGCGGTGCGGTGATCCAGGTGGTGAACAGGGCCCGCAGACCGTCGGCGTCGGACTGGTTGCCGTCGTGGTGGTCACCGAGCAGATCAATGAACGGATCCAAGTCCGATACCGCCAGCGCCCGCAGCAGCTCGACGGTGCGCGCCGCCGGCCGGAAGCCGGCCAATGCCTCGAACGGTTGCAGCGCCACCAGCAGCTCGGGTTTGTGGCTGGTGTCGCGGTAGTTGCGGATCGGCGAGGACACCGGAACCCCGAGCCGCTCCTCACGTTGGTATCCCTCGATCGCCTGCGCGGCGCTGGGATGGGCCTGCAGGGACAGCGGCTCGTCAGCGGCCAGCACTTTGACCAGCAACGGCAGCCGGTCGCCGAAGCGGGCTTGCGCCACCGCACCGAGCTGGCCCTCCGGGTCGGCGGTCAGAACGTCCAGCAGCGACACCTCGCCCTGGTCGGTCTCCAGCCAGGCCGGGTCTCCGGGGTGCGCACCCAACCACAGCTCAGCCTCCGGGTGCGCCGCCGGCACCGGACGTCCGGTGAACTCGGCGATAGCGGTCCTCGACCCCCAGGCGTAGGTCCGTATCGCGCCGCGTAGTGGTTCCACTGTTCCCGTCAACCCCGCAAAAGTCGCACGTAGGCGGCGGCCATCTCCAACCGCAACGCCAACACCGCAAGCTGCTCTTCGATCGAGCCCGGGCCGGTCGGTGAGGGCGCCTCCACAGGCCCCACCGACTCCTCCGGAGCCCTCGGTACATCCCCGGCGCCGACCAAGTCGACATCGCTGACACCGCTGGTCCGGGCCGCCACCACGGTACGCTCGGCGGCCAGCGTCAACACCAGCGCCAGCACCCGGTCGCCGGCCGGGCCGTCGATCTGCTCGTCATGAAAAATATCGGCGACGTCTCGACCCGCCGCAGTCCGGGCCCGCAACGCGCTCACCGCGTCCACCAACCCCGTCGCCGCCACCGTGGCCAATCCAATCCGCAGCATCGCCGCCGAACCATGGCGGGCCAGCGCCAACGTCGCCGCGCAGTCACCGGCCAAGGCAACATCACGGCCGACGATGCGGTCCGCCAGTATCTTGGCCGGGTTGGTGAAGACCGCACGTCCGGCACTGTTGCGCAGCGCCTCGGCGTCCAAGTGGTCGGCCAGCGCGTTGAGATCGGTCTGCGTACCGGCGTCCCCGACTTCAACGGCCGCCAACACGGCCAGCCCGGCAGCCAGGTAGCGCGGCAGGCCGAACTCCGCCGGCACGCTGATCCGCGGCTCCAACACCGCGACCCGGCCGGCGGTGGCGTCACGCAGCGGGCCCTCGTAGGGGACGGCTACCACCACGCGCGCGCCGCGGCGCACCCCGGCTGCGGCCGCGGCCACCAGCGCCGGATCCCCCGGATCGTCCCCGGCGACGATCAGTACGTCCAACGCGCCCATCCACGCCGGGGCCTCGGCGGCTAGCACCAGCGGCTGGCGGGCCGCGTCGCCGCGTGTCGCGGCCAGCAGAGTTCCAGCCGTCGCCGCCGGGCCGCGGGTGGACACCCAGATCACCGTCCGCGGCGGATAGTCCAAGCCGTCGCTGCGCACGACATCCAGCGCGCCCTCGTTGACCGCGGCGGCGACGGCGCGGACCTGTGCCCCGGCCATCGACGCGGCCCACAGCGCACCGTCGTGGTCGGCGGCCAGCAGGGCCTCGGTGTCGTCGAGGTCGACGGTGACCCCCGAAAACGATCCGGAGAAAGCGGTCACGACCGGGGCTTTTCGGCGACGTTCCCGATCTGCTCAGCGACCCGGTCCACCACCGCATCCACCGAGTCGGCGTCGGGCGCCTCCACGTTGAGCCGCAGCAGTGGTTCGGTGTTGGAACTGCGCAGGTTGAACCAGCTGCCCCCACCCACGTCGACGGTCACCCCGTCGAGGTGGTCGACGGACACCACCCGCTCCCCGAACGACGCGACCACGGCATCCACACAGGCCTGGGCATCGGCGACGGTGAAGTTGATCTCACCGGACGCCGCGTAACGCTGGTAGTCGGCGGTCAACTCCGACAGCGGCCGCTGCTGTTCGCCGAGCGCGGCCAGCACATGCAGGGCGGCCAGCATGCCCGAATCGGCACCCCAGAAGTCCCGGAAGTAGTAGTGCGCCGAGTGTTCCCCACCGAAGATGGCCCCGGTCTGGGCCATCAGCGCCTTGATGTAGGAATGCCCGACCCGAGACCGCAGCGGGGTGCCGCCGAGCTCCGCCACCAGTTCCGGCACCGCCCGCGAGGTGATCAGGTTGTGGATCACCGTCGCACCGGGCTCGCAGGCCAGTTCGCGGGCAGCGACCAGGCCGGTCACCGCCGACGGGGACACCGGCTCGCCGCGCTCGTCGACCACGAAGCACCGGTCGGCATCGCCGTCGAAGGCCAGTCCGATATCAGCGCCGCTGTCTCGCACGAACGCCTGCAGATCGACGAGGTTGGCCGGGTCCAGCGGGTTGGCCTCGTGATTGGGGAAGTTCCCGTCCAGCTCGAAGTACAACGGCAGCAATGTGATCGGCCCAACCGAACCCAACACCGCCGGGGCGGTATGGCCAGCCATCCCGTTGCCGGCATCGACGGCGACCCGCAGCGGGCGCAGCCCGGTGATGTCGACCAGAGAGTGCAGGAACACCGCGTAGTCGGCCAACACGTCGCGATCGGTGAGAGTTCCGCGCGGCCCGCCGCGGCCTGCGGTCGGGTCGATGCCGGCGATGAGCTCGTCCCGGATCCAGGCCAGCCCGGTATCGGCGCCGACCGGTTTGGCGCCCGCCCGGCACAGTTTGATGCCGTTGTACGCGGCCGGGTTGTGGCTTGCGGTGAACATCGCGCCCGGGCAGTCCAGCGACCCGGCGGCGAAGTACAGCTGGTCGGTCGAGGCCAGCCCGATTCGGATCACGTCGAGGCCCTGGGCCAGCACCCCGTCGGCGAACGCCGCCGACAGCGGTGGCGAACTGTCGCGCATGTCGTGGCCGATTACCACCTGCCGAGCGCCTTCATCGGCCATCAGCCTGGCGAACGCAGCCCCGACCTCGGCGACCAGAGATTCATCGATCTCTGAACCGACCAAGCCGCGTACGTCGTAAGCCTTGATTACACGGTGGACAGCCGCAGCGGGCCGAGACATGGACAGGGCTCCTGACGCAGTGGACTCTTGACGCTCAAGCCTAGCCCGGAATCGACGATCAGTCTGACGGGTCGGGTAACACCCGCAGGTGGCCGCGGCGCCGGCCGTTGCTCTTGCCGGACGGCGCGGGCGGCGCAAGCGGCGCCAACACGGCGCCGGAAGTGGTGGCGGGCGCGCCCCGGGTGGCGGAATCGGTCGCCCCGGCCTGCGGATACCACCCGTTGACCGGCGCGGCACGCCCCGACTCGCCCTCACGTACCGCCTCGGCCAGCGCAATCAGGTCGTCCTCCTCGGGGGACACCCACGGGCCCGGGTGCCGGACCAGATCCCACCCACGCGGGGCGGTTATCCCGCTGGCGTGACCAAAGCACAAATCCCACGAATGCGGCTCGGCGGCGGTGGCCAGCGGGCCCACCACGGCGGTGGAGTCCGAGTAGACGAACGTCATTGTCGCCACCGCATAGTGCCGACACCCTGGCCGACAGCAGCGGCGGGGAATGTTCACGTCCGTGAGGCTATCGTGGCCGCGCACCGCCGCCGCGCCGGACACGCGCAAGGCGCAGACACCCAATGCACAACCGTTACCATCGTCTGCGTGATCGCCACGCGCCGCCATCGGCGCGGCCGCGAGCCCCGCGGGCCGCTGCTGCCGCCGACCGTACCGGGCTGGCGCACCCGCGCCGAACGGTTCGACATGGCGGTGCTGGAGGCCTATGAGCCCATCGAACAACGCTGGAAACAACGAGTATCGACGCTTGACGTCGCCGTCGATGAGATCCCGCGGATCACCGCCAAGGACCCCGACAGTGTGCAGTGGCCGCCCGAAGTGGTCGCCGACGGGCCGATTCCCCTGGCCCGTTTGATTCCTGCCGGGGTGGATGTCCGAGGCAATCCGACTCGGGCTCGAATCTTATTGTTCCGCAAGCCGATCGAGCAACGCGCGGACGACAGCTTAGAGCTCGGAGATTTATTGCACGAGATACTGGTGGCTCAAGTCGCTACCTATTTAGACGTCGAACCCAACGTCATCGACCCGACGATCGACGACTAACGGGCGGCGGGTCGCCCGCCGACAGTAGGGCGCCCGCGCTCAGATGATGCCGCGCTTGAGGCGCCGGCGCTCGCGCTCGGACAAACCGCCCCAGATGCCGAAGCGCTCGTCGTGCGCCAACGCGTAGTCCAGGCACTCACTGCGGACCGAGCAACGCTGGCAGATCTTCTTGGCCTCCCGGGTCGAGCCACCCTTCTCCGGAAAGAAGGCCTCGGGGTCGGTCTGCGCGCACAAGGCGCGCTCCTGCCATTCCTCATTGGTGGCCGAGTCCGGGTCGAACGGGTCGAACTCGCCATAGTGCTCGAGCTCGGGAACCAAGCTCAAATGTGGCCGGCTGCGCGCCGACTCGACTTCTGTTGACGTGGTCATGTCGGTACTGGCATGCGGTGTCCCCCCCATTACGCCCCAATGATGCTCAAAGGACATGCCCCGCCTCCTCACCTGGTTGCGCGATAATGATCTGTCGCCCGCTATTGTGATGTATTCCATCCCAATTCGAACATGTGATCGAATCTCGGTACGCGACACCGGAATCGGCTGGCCAACCGGGAAATGACACTGATGTGATTAGACACGGGTTGAAGGGTCCGGTCAAGCCGAAAGGCCAAATTCCTTACCATCTTGTGATCGATTTCCGACGCGTCCGACACCGGCGAGTCCCTGTCATCTAGGCCACACCGGCCCATCGGCGTGTCTTGCGAGGGGCTGTGGCACACCCGCCGGGGCGATCCACCGCCTCGACCACATCATCGGCGAAGGTACTGTCGTGCGCTGTGAAGGTCACGGTTCTCGTCGGTGGGGTCGGCGGCGCCCGGTTCCTGCTCGGCGTCCAAAAATTGCTGGGTCTGGGGCAGTTCGCCGGCGGCTCCGATAGCGGCGAGAACGCGGCGCATGAGCTGATCGCGGTCGTCAATGTCGGCGACGACGCCTGGATGCACGGGGTGCGCATCTGCCCGGACTTGGACACCTGCATGTACACCCTGGGCGGCGGCGTGGACTCGGAGCGCGGCTGGGGTCACCGCGACGAAACCTGGCACGCCATGGCGGAGTTGGTCAGCTACGGCATGCAGCCCGACTGGTTCAGCCTCGGCGATCGCGACCTGGCCACTCACCTGGTCCGCACCCAGGCGCTGCGGGCCGGCTACCCGCTGACGGAGGTGACCGCGGCACTGTGCGACCGCTGGCTACCGGGCGCGACACTGCTGCCGGTCACCAACGACAGCTGCGAAACCCACGTCGTTATCACCGATCCGGCCGACGACGCTCAGCGCGCGATCCACTTCCAGGAGTGGTGGGTGCGTTACCGCGCCGAGGTACCCACCCACGGATTCGGCTTCGTGGGCGCCGAGAAGGCGACCGCGACACCGGAAGTCCTCGACGCCATCGCCGGAGCCGACATCGTGCTGCTGGCCCCGTCCAATCCGGTGGTGAGCATCGGCGCCATCCTGGCCGTTCCCGGCATCCGGGCGGCGCTGCGTTCCACACCGGCACCGATCGTCGGTTACTCGCCGATCATCGGCGGAAAGCCGTTGCGCGGCATGGCCGACACCTGTCTGAACGTGATCGGCGTGGACTCCACCTCCCAGGCCGTCGGCGAGCACTACGGGGCGCGCAGCGGAACCGGAATCCTGGACTACTGGCTGGTGCATGAGGGTGAGCAGACCGACGTCGAAGGCTTGGCCGGCGTGACGGTACATTCCGCCCCCCTGCTGATGACCGATCCGGCGACGACGGCCGAGATGGTGCGCACCGGACTGGATCTCGTGGGCCTGTCGTGACCGAGCACGGCAGCGCCGCCAAGGTCGAGATCCTGCCGGTCACCGGACTGGGCGAATTCCGGCCGGGTGACGACCTGGCAGCCGCGCTGGCGCAGGCGGCGCCGTGGCTGGCCGACGGCGACGTCGTGGTCGTCACTAGCAAAGTGGTGTCCAAGTGCGAGGGCCGTATCGTGCCCGCGCCGCAGGATGCCGAGGCACGAGATGCGCTGCGACGCCAACTCGTCGAGGCCGAAGCGGTACGGGTGTTGGCCCGCAAGGGCCGCACCTGGATCACCGAGAATCGCCTCGGCCTGGTTCAGGCCGCCGCCGGTGTGGACGGCTCCAACGTCGGCGCCGACGAACTCGCGCTGCTGCCCGTCGACCCCGACGCCAGCGCCGCCACGTTGCGCGCCGGCCTGACCGCCCGCCTGGGTGTGACGGTGGCGGTACTGATCACCGACACGATGGGCCGCGCCTGGCGCAACGGGCAGATCGACGTCGCGATCGGCGCATCCGGCCTGACCGTTCTCAACGGCTACGCCGGCGCCGTCGACCGGCACGGCAACGAGTTGTTGGTCACCGAAGTGGCCGTCGCCGACGAACTCGCCGCGGCCGCCGACCTGGTCAAGGGCAAGCTCACCGATGTGCCGGTAGCGGTGGTGCGCGGGATCTCCAGCCCCGACGACGGTTCCACCGCGGCCGCGTTGGTGCGCTCCGGTTCCGACGACCTGTTCTGGCTGGGCACCGCCGAGGCCATCGAGACCGGGCACCGGCAAGCGCAGCTGCTGCGCCGCTCGGTGCGCGAATTCTCCGGCGAGCCGGTGCCGGCCCAGCTGGTCACCGAGGCCGTCGCCGAAGCCCTGACCGCTCCGGCGCCGCACCACACCCGGCCGGTGCGGTTCGTCTGGCTCAATACCCCCGCGGTGCGCACCCGACTGCTCGATGCGATGGCCACCCAGTGGCGTGCCGACTTGACCGGCGACGGCAAGTCCCTCGAGGCCGTCGAAGCCCGGGTGTCTCGCGGTCAGATTCTTTACGACGCACCCGAAGTCGTCATCCCCATCATGGTTCCCGACGGTGCCCACCACTACCCCGACGCCGCCCGCACGGCCGCCGAGCAGACCATGTTCACCGTGGCTGCCGGCGCCGCGGTCCAGGCCCTACTGGTGGCCCTGGCGGTACGTGGTGTGGGCAGCTGCTGGATCGGGTCCACCATCTTCACCGCAGAGTTGGTGCGCGCCGAACTGAATCTGCCGGGCGACTGGGAACCGTTGGGCGCCATCGCGATCGGATACCCGACCAATCCGCCCGAGCCGCGCCCACCAGCCCGAGTCGACGATCTGCTGGTGCGTCGGTGAGCCTCCACGGCTCCGCCGTCGCGGCGCTGAAAGCTTGGGTGGCACCGGATTTCGCGCAGGACGCGCTACGGCACGCGGTGCTGGCGTTTCTGGACGCCCGCGCGGACGCGTGTGCGCGCGAATGCGTACCCGGTCACATCACCGCTTCGGCGCTGGTGCTCGACCACACCGGTGAGCGGGCGCTGTTGACGCTGCACCCGCGGGTCGGCCGTTGGGTGCAACTCGGCGGGCACTGCGAGGACACCGACGCCGACATCGTCGCCGCCGCGCTGCGGGAGGCCACCGAGGAATCCGGCGTCGTCGGACTACGGCTGGATCCGCGACTGGCGGCCGTGCACGTGCATCCGGTGACATGCTCGCTGGGCGTGCCGACCCGGCATCTGGATCTGCAGTTCGTGGCGCACGCGCCGGTCGGCGCACAGATCGGTATCAGCGACGAGTCGATGGACCTGCGCTGGTGGCCGGTGGACGCGCTGCCACCCGACGTCGATGACGCGCTGAGGTATTTGGTGGCGCGGGCGGTCACGACCGTCCGAACCGGCCGCGCGTGAGCCTGGCTTTCACGCTCACTGCGGGTCGGATATCCGCGTCCAGGGTTGACAGTTCTGCGACTCGAAGGCCTTGACCGTTGCGGGAATGCTCGCATACATCGGACCGATAGACGTGTTCGCCTGGACCACCTGGTCCTTGGCCGCATCGGGTGTGTTGTAGGTGAACCACGAACACATCGAGTCTTGGGTCGGCACATTGTTGATCCAAACGCCGAAGGCCGACCCCGACCCGCTGGTGTGGTAGAGGCCCGGTGCGATATCGGTCCCGACCTGAAAGACACCGTTACCGGGAATCGGGTCCAGCGGATCTGCAGCGGCCGATGGCACCAGGGTGACCGCTGCCGCGCACGCGGCGAACACCGTCGAGAGATGAACACGTAGGGACATCGTCATCTCCTGACCTTGTCCGCCTACTTATGTGCCGATGCTAGCCCGCCGCGAGCCGGGTCGCCCGCGAGATTGCAACCACGCAGTCGCCCACTCGATCTTCTACCGCGTGGTTACGATCTCGCGCCGTGAGCGCGCCTCACACATCGCTGGAGTAGCGAATTCCGCAGTCGGGGATCGACACCCCGGGCCACACCCGCGCCCCGCGCAGCAGCTCGCAACGGGCCCCGATGTCGGCGCCGTCGCCGATCACCCCGTCCCGGATCAGCGCCCGCGGCCCGATCCGGGCGCCGAACCCGACGATCGAGCGTTCGATCACACAGCCGGCCTCGACCCGCACGCCGTCGAAGATCACCGCGCCGTCCAGTCGGGCGCCCGGGCCGATCTCCGCACCCCGACCGACGACCGTGCCGCCGATCAGCACCGTGCCCGGCGCCACCGAGGCACCGTCGTGGACCAGCGCCTCACCGCGCTGCCCGCCTAGCGCCGGCGACGGCGCGATGCCCCGCACCAGATCCGCCGAACCGCGGACGAAGTCCTCCGGGGTACCCATGTCCCGCCAGTAGCTGGTGTCGACGTAGCCGCAGACCTTGACGCCGTCCGAGAGCAGTGTCGGGAACACCTCGCGCTCCACCGAGACCGCCCGACCGCGCGGGATGGCCTCGATCACCTTGCGGGACAAGACATAACAGCCGGCGTTGATCTGGTCGGTCGGTGGGTCCTCGGCCTTCTCCAGGAACGCGGTGACCCGGCCGTCGCGGGTGGGTACGCAGCCGAACGCGCGCGGATCACCGACCCGCACCAGGTGCAGGGTCGCCTCGGCGGCCTGCTCGAGGTGATAGTCGTACAGCTGGGTTAGATCCGCCCCGGACAGCACGTCGCCGTTGAACACCATCGCGGTGTCGTGGCGGAGTTTGGCGGTGACGTTGGCGATGCCACCGCCGGTCCCCAGCGGCTCGTCCTCGGTCACGTAGTCGATCTGCAGGCCCAGCGCGGCCCCGTCGCCGAACTCCGCGGAGAACACCGCCGGCTTGTAGGACGTGCTGAGGATGACGTGCTCGATGCCGGCGGCCGCGATCCGTGACAGCAGGTGGGTGAGGAACGGCAGACCCGCGGTCGGCAGCATCGGCTTGGGCGCCGACAGCGTCAGCGGGCGGAGCCGGGTTCCCTTGCCGCCCACCAGGACGACGGCATCGACTTGCTGGAGCGTCACGGACGTCCTTTCGTCAGCTTGCGACGGGCGCTGCGCACCACCATGCCGGAGCGCACCGCAAGCGCTCCCCGCATGGTCCAGCGCAGCGGCGCCCGCCACCAACCGGTGTGCCGGTCGGCGAGGTAGGTGTAGGTGCTGCGGTGGTGCGCGGCCAGGTTGCGAGCAGGGTCCTTGCCGGTGGCGTGACCCTTCTGGTGCAGCACTTCCGCCGAAGGCACGTAAACGTTGAGCCAACCGGCCTTGGCCAACCGGTCCCCCAGGTCGACGTCTTCCATGTAGAGGAAATAGCGTTCGTCGAAGCCGCTGATCGCGTCGAACGCGGCGCGGCGCACCAGCAGGCAGGCCCCGGACAGCCACCCCACCGGGCGCTCACTGGGCTCGATGCGTTCCTGGCGGTAGGCCCGCGTCCACGGGTTGTTCGGCCACACCGGGCCGACGACGGCGTGCATGCCGCCGCGGATCAGGCTGGGTAGGTGGCGCGCCGACGGGTACACCGAGCCGTCGGGATCCCGGATCAGCGGGCCCAGCGTCGCCGCCTGCGGCCAGCGGGCGGCCGCTTCCAGCAGCGCATCGATGCTGCCCGGGCCCCACTGCACGTCGGGGTTGGCCACGATAAAAAATTCACTGCACTCACCGGCCTCCAGGTGGGCCACCGCACTGTTGACCGCGCCCCCGTAGCCGAGATTGGACCCGGTGTCGAACAACTGCACGTCGGGGTGGCGCTGCACGGCTTCCTGCGGCGCACCGTCGGTGGATCCGTTGTCGGCCATCACCACCTGCACCGGGCGGTCGGTGGCCAGTGCCAGCGACGTCAGGAAGCGGTCCAGGTGCCACCCCGGCGAATACGTCACCGTCACCACCGGCAAGGCCTCACTCACGGCGTAGAGGTTATCTGGCCAGTGCAGCGGCCAGCGCATCGCTCCACCACCGCAGCGGCGCCAGGCCCGCTCGTGCCGACTCGACGCCTGAGAGCGCGGAGTACCGCGGCCGGGCCGCCGGACGAGGCTGCGCGGCGCTGCTAATCGGGCGGACCCGCTCCGGGTCGGCGCCGACGGCGGTGAACACCGCGCGGGCCTGCTCGTATCGGCTCACCGCCCCGGCGTTGGCGGCGTGCAGCACCCGTGCAGTGGACGGCGCATCGGCCAGAGCCAGCAGAGCGTCAGCCAGGTCGCCGACATAGGTCGGTGAGCCGGTCTGGTCGGCGACCATGTCCAGCGTCGCGTCGCCGGCGGCTCGATCGCGCATCACCGCGACGAAATCGGACCCGCCGACGGCGCCGGTGTAGACCCAGGCGGTGCGCGCCACCACGGCGTCCGTCGACGCCGCCAGCACCGCGTTCTCGCCGGCCAGTTTGGTGCTGCCATAGACACTGAGCGGCCGGGTGGGATCGCCCGGCTCGTACGGGCGCGGCGGGGCGCCGCCGAATTCGCCGTCGAAGACGTAGTCGGTGGAGATGTGGATCAGTCGGGCACTGGCCCGGGCGCAGGCGGCGGCCAGGCGGCCCGGTCCGGCCGCGTTGACGGCGAACGCCCGGTCCCGGTCGGTCTCGGCGGCGTCGACCTTGGTGTAGGCCGCACAGTTGACCAGCACGTCACCGGGGCGCAGTTCGAGGGTGTCCACTGCGTCGGCATCGGTGATGTCGCACCGCTCCGAGGTCAGTGCCAGCACGTCGCGGCCCTGGTCGGCGGCGCGTGCGGCCAGGAAACTGCCGACCTGGCCGCCGGCTCCGGTGATGACAATCCGCTGAGGTGGGGGCATAACCGCCGAGTTTATGCGGCGGTTCCAGCTTCGCCCCTCCTTCGTCGAGCCTCGCTGAACCGCCGAGTCTGGCACGCCGACCTCGGCTACCGCCGATACAGCCGTGACGCAAGTAATCTGAAGTGATGCCTGTGCAACGTGTGGTTCGTGTGATCGCCACGGTGGCAGCCGCCACCATCGTCCTGGGCACCGGAGTGGCCTGGAGCCGCGTCCGGTCTTTCGAGGACGGCATCTTCCACGTCGCATCGCTGGCACTGGGCAACGGCGGATCCGACGGCGCGGTCGACATCCTGCTGGTCGGGATGGACAGCCGCACCGACGCCCACGGCAACCCGTTGACCCCCGAGGAGCTCGCGGCGCTGCGGGTCGGCGACGACGAAGCCACCAACACCGACTCCATCATCCTGGTCCGCATCCCCAACAACGGGAAGTCCGCCACCGCGATCTCGATCCCCCGCGACTCCTACGTGGCCGCACCCGGCCTGGACAAGACCAAGATCAACGGTGTCTACGGTGCCACTAAACTCGAGACCGCCAACGCGCTGGTCGAATCCGGGATGGACCCGGTGCAGGCCCAGGCGCGGGGCACCGAGGCGGGCCGCGAGGTACTGATCCAGACGGTGGCCGACCTGACCGGTGTCACCGTCGATCACTACGCCGAGGTCGGGTTGCTCGGGTTCTCGCTGATCACCGATGCGCTCGGCGGCGTCAACGTCTGCCTCAAAGAGCCGGTCTATGAAGAACTCTCCGGCGCGGACTTCCCGGCCGGCTGGCAGCAGCTCGGCGGGGCCCAGGCCCTGAGCTTCGTCCGGCAGCGCCACGACCTCCCGCACGGCGACTTGGACCGGGTCCGCCGCCAGCAGGCGGTGATGGCGGCGTTGGCGCACCAGGTGATCTCCGGCAAGACGCTGTCCAGCCCGGCCGTCTTGTCGCGCCTGCAGGCGGCGGTGCAGCGGTCGGTGGTGCTGTCGGAGGGCTGGGACGTCATCGATTTCATCAAGAAGCTGCAGGATCTGGCCGCGGGCAAGGTCGCGTTTGCCACCATCCCGGTGCTTGAGGAATCCGGCTGGAGCGACGACGGCATGCAGAGTGTTGTGCGAGTCGATCCCGACCAGGTGTCGCAGTGGGTGGCCGGACTGCTGCATGACCAGGACGAGGGCAAGATCGAACAACTCGCATACGACCGGGAACGCACCACCGCCAGCGTCCTCAACGACACCGATATCAACGGCCTGGCCGCCGCCGTTTCAAGTGTGCTGAACGCCAAGGGATTCGGTACCGGGTCCGTCGGGAACAATGAGACCGGCCGGGTGCCTGCCAGCCAGGTCCAGGCCGCCACGGCCGACGATCCAGGCGCGCAGGCGGTGGCCAGGGATCTGGGTGGGTTGCCGGTGGTGACCAACGAGTCGATGCCGGCCGGCGCGGTGCGGGTCGTGCTGGCGGCCGACTACACCGGACCGGGATCGGGCCTGGGCGCCGGGGACCGCGCGGAGGTGGCCGGCATCTCCGGCGGCGACGACGGCGTGCTTTCCGAAATCCCCGCTCCGTCACCGATTCTGACCGCGGGTTCCAACGACCCGCAATGCGTGAACTAACGTCGCTGCGGTGACCAACCTCAGCTCGGCGATCCTTGATCCGCTCATGCGCGCCGACCCGGTGGGACCACGGATCACCTACTACGACGACGCCACCGGCGAACGCATCGAGTTGTCCGCGGCGACCCTGGCGAACTGGGCCGCCAAGACCGGCAACCTGTTGCGCGACGAACTCGGCGCCGGTCCGGGGAGCCGCATAGCGGTGTTGCTGCCGGCACATTGGCAGACCGCGGCGGTGCTGTTCGGTGCCTGGTGGATCGGGGCCGAAGTGCTGCCCGCCGAATCGGTAGGGGACGCCGATATCGCACTGTGCACCGCAGATCGGCTCGGCGAGGCCGACGCGGCGGTGGCCGCCTCGGGCGGCGAGGTGGTCGTGCTCTCCCTGGACCCGTTCGGCCGATCGGCACCGGATTTGCCGGTGGGTGTCACCGACTACGCGACGGCAGTGCGGGTGCACGGCGACCAGATCTCCCCCGAGTCCGGCCCCGGCCCGGCCCTGGCCGGGCTGTCCAGCGCCGAGGTGCTGGCGTCCTGCGCGACGTCGGCGGCCACCACGGGTCTGACGTCTTCGGATCGGGTGTGGTCTGCCAATGGCTGGGATACCCCGGCCGGGCTGGTCGACAATATGTTGGCGGTGTTCGCCGTTGGCGCATCGTTGGTGCAGGTCGACAACCCGGATCCCGACGTGCAGGACCGCCGCCGCAGCAGCGAGAAGGTGACCCGGACGCTGGGCTGACCCGCCGGCACGCGGCCGGCGTCGGCCACGCTGGCATTCATGCATAGATGCTCATATGCTGATATCCTTCGGGCCGAAAGCCAGACGTTAGAGACAGGGGATTACTCATGGCGGTACAGGGATTGCTGGCGAAGGCGGCGACAACGGTGTTCACCGGACTGGTCGGGGTGAGTGCCTACGAGGTGGTGCGCAAGGCGCTGCAGAAGGCCCCGCTGCACGAGGCCGCCGTGACCGCCACCGAGTGGAGTCTGCGCGGAACCCGGCGGGCCGAGGAAGTCGCCGAGTCGGCGCGGCTGAAGGTGGCCGACGTGGTCGCCGAGGCGCGCGAACGCGTCGGCGAAGAGGCGACCCCGCCGGCGGTGGCCGTCGAACACGACCACGACCACTGATCGTGGCCCGCGCGGCGACGACCATGCGGAGCGCAGCGACGACGAGGAGCGCCGCCATGAACCCCGCACCCCCCGACAATGAGCTGACCGTCGTTTCAGACGCGGCCGGCCGGATACGGGTGCGGGTCGGCTGGGTCCGCTCCGACTCGCGGCGCGCGGTGGCGGTCGAGGAAGCGGTCGGCCGGGTCAACGGCGTGCGCACCGTGCACGCCTACCCGCGCACCGGCGCGGTCGTGGTGTGGTACTCGCCGAACCGATGTGACACCGCTGAGATCCTCGCGGCGATCAACGCCGCGGCCACCGTCGCGGCCGAACTGATCCCGGTCCGCGAGCCGCGCTCGGCGGACATCCAAAACACCGATGTGCTGCGCATGGTGATCGGCGGCGCGGCGCTGACCCTGCTTGGCGTGCGCCGCTACGTGCTCGCCCGCCCGCCGCTGCTCGGGCCCAGTGGTCAACTCGTCGCGACCGGGGCAACGGTCTTCATGGGCTACCCGTTCCTGCGGGGCGCGCTGCGCTCGATTCGGTCCGGCAAGGCCGGCACCGACGCACTGGTGACCGCCGCGACCATCGCCAGCCTGGTGCTTCGCGAGAACGTGGTGGCGCTGACCGTGCTGTGGCTACTCAACATCGGCGAGTACCTGCAGGACCTGACGCTGCGCCGGACCCGGCGCGCGATCTCCGATCTGCTGCGCGGCAGCCAGGACACCGCCTGGGTCCGGTTGACCGACGGGCCCACGGCGGGTACCGAAGTGCGGGTGCCGATCGAGACGGTGCAGATCGGCGACGAGGTGATCATCCACGACCACGTGGCGATCCCGGTCGACGGCGAGGTCGTCGACGGGGAGGCCATCGTCGACCAGTCCGCAATCACCGGGGAGACCCTGCCCGTCAGCGTGATCGCCGGGGCCATGGTGCACGCGGGTTCGGTGGTGGTGCGCGGCCGGTTGGTGGTGCGTGCCACGGCGGTGGGCAGCCAGACCGTGATCGGCCGCATCATCAGCCGCGTCGAGGAGGCGCAGCACGACCGCGCACCGATCCAGACCGTCGGCGAGAACTTCTCCCGTCGCTTCGTACCGGCGTCGTTCATCTTGTCGGCGCTCACCTTGGTGTTCACCGGCGATGTCCGCCGCGCGATGACCATGCTGCTGATCGCGTGCCCGTGCGCGGTCGGACTGGCCACCCCGACCGCGATCAGCGCAGCGATCGGCAACGGCGCGCGCCGCGGCATCCTGATCAAGGGCGGCTCCCATCTGGAGCAGGCCGGCCGGGTGGACGCTATCGTGTTCGACAAGACCGGCACACTCACCATCGGACGCCCAGTGGTCACTAATATCGTTGCAATACACAAGGATTGGCTGCCCGAACAGGTGCTCGCGTACGCCGCCAGTTCGGAGCTGCACTCCCGGCACCCGCTGGCGGAGGCGGTGATCCGGTCCACCGAGGAACGCCACATCAGCATCCCGCCGCATGAGGAGTGCGAAGTCCTGGTGGGCCTGGGCATCCGCACCTGGGCCGACGGCCGCACCCTGCTGCTGGGCAGCCCGAACCTGCTGCGCTCCGAGAAGGT
>JBDTEP010000232.1:0-3173 GCA_039922455.1 Mycobacterium sp.
ATGGTGTGGGTGCGGCGTTCGAGGACTTAGCCGACCCGAACCGGCACTGCAAGATTCTGATATCGCCATAGCCAGAGCGCGACAGCCCGCCGCGAGGTCTGGTCACGCCGGAGGGAAGGCGCCGGCGTCGCGCAGCCGTTGCGACCACGGGCCGACCAGATCGACCAGCTCGCGCAGGTCGTCACCGAGGTTGGCGACGATCGGGGCGCAGACCGCATCCGTGGCCGTCTCGACCGCCTCGCGGGCTACGCGTCCGGCATCGGTGAGCGCACCGTCGCGGACGACGCCCCGCTCAGCCAACCGCTCGTCGGCGGCGTCGAGGTCAGCATCGCTCCAGGCCCTGGACCGAATCTGGGTTCGCGGCGGATACCCTCGGTACAGTTCGGTGACCAACCCGATCTCGACTCCGTCGAATCCCGTTGCGGTCCAGGCGTTCACGTGCGCATCACCGCGGAATTCGCGCAGCTGGTCGGCCAGCTGCCAGGCGTCGGCTACCGGATCACCCGGTAAACCGTCGGCAACCAACCCGGCGAACAACGGCTTGCCGGCCACCGAAAGCCCGTCGGTGGCGCGGCGCAACAGCTGTCCCACGCGATCGAGACCGTCCGGTGCGTGGCCGAGAACCCGACGCAGCTGTGCCGCCGCGCCCTCGGCACGGGCCGCGCGGATGCTCCGCGCGTCGGTGAGCTTCCAGCCGTAGTCGACCGCCGGCACCACCACCGCCGGGTTGAATACCCCGAATGTCGCGGCGATCGCCTCTCCGGGCGCTTGCCCTAGAGCCGAGCCTCGACTGCAGAAGTAGGCCGCCCCGTCCGGCATCTCGACGTCGCCGGATTTGGCGGGGCTGGGCGCAAAACCCAGTGCCGCGTAGCCGCGGTGACACTCCGGGGCGAAGTACACCTGCCCGGCGAAGGCCTCGATGGCGTTGGACAGTGCTCTCGACGGCGCGACGGTCATTGCCTCAGTGTGCCGCATCGGACTTTCCCGGGACTCAATGGTCGGCTCCGCTAGGGTGCCAGTCATGCCGACACACAGTGCCCGGATGGTTGTCCGCTGGTCGATGACGCTGGCCCTGGCCGGTCTGGCCACTGTCGTGATGGCCGCGTGCGACGCGGCGCCGGGCGGTGGCGTGGAGGTGCCCCGCCAGGTGACCGTCGTCGGCTCCGGCGAGGTCCAAGGCGTTCCGGACACGCTGACCACGGAGGCGGGAATCGAGTTCGTCGCCAGTGACGTCACGAGTGCGATGAACCAGACCAGCGAGCGTCAGGAGGCGGTGATCGACGCGCTGGTGGATGCCGGGGTGAACCGCAAGGACATCAGCACCACCCAGGTCAGTCTGCAGCCGCAATACGGCAACTCCGAACCCAGTGGAGCATCGAGCATCACCGGGTACCGGGCCGGCAACACGATCCGGGTCAAGGTCGAACGGGATTCCGCCTCCCAGGTGCTGGCCGTGATGGTGCGGGCCGGCGGGGACGCCACCCGGATCAACGGGGTGAGCTACTCCATCGAGGACGATTCGCACCTGGTGCGCGGTGCCCGCGAACGGGCCTTCAACGACGCCAAGGACCGCGCCGAACAGTACGCGCAGTTGTCCGGCCTGCGACTCGGCCGGGTGATCTCGATCTCCGAGGTGGCCGGCGAGACACCGCCGATGCCGGTGGGGATGCCGATGCCGCGCGCGATGGTTGCAGCACCGCCGGTGGAACCCGGCCAACAGACCGTGAGCTTCTCGGTGACAGCCGTCTGGGAGCTGACCTGACTTTTGCGCCGCCGGGAGCGCCAGCATCTTGTCAGCACCCCGTTCTATACTCGAACACATGTTCGGAATCGAGGCGGGGTCGCTGGCCAAACTGGCTGACCGCATGTGCGCGGCTACCCGCGCGGAGAACCAGGCCGCCGGCGCCCGACTGATCGCGATCAGTGAGCTGGACCTGCTGGTACTACGCCGCTACGGGGAGCGTGAAACCTGGTGCACTGACACCGCCTCAGCAATAGCGGCCCAGATCGCGGCCGCACTACAAATCAGCCGCAACTGGGCCGAAAGCCACCTGTACTACGCCCGCGCCCTGCGCATCCGGCTCCCCAAAGTCGGGGCACTGCTGTGCGCCGGGGACATCAGCTACCCGACATTCAAAACGATCGTCTACCGCACCGACCTGATCACCGACCCCGACATACTGGCCAGGATCGATGTTATTCTGGCAGCCCGGGCATAGCGGTGGCCCGACCTGACCCGGGGCCGGCTCGCCAGCTACGTCGACAAGATCGTCGCCAAAGCCGACCGCGACGCCCTGCGGCACCGCCGCGAGCAGCAGGCCGACCGCGCGGTGTCGTTCTGGACGTCCGGCGACGGCATCAGCGAGGTCTCCGGGCGGGTGTTCACCGTCGACGCCGAAGTGCTCAAGGCCCGATTGGACGCCCTGGCCGCCACCGTCTGCGCCGACGACCCCCGCACCCGCGATCAGCGTCGCGCCGACGCGTTCGGCGCCCTGGCCGCCGGGGCTGACCGGCTGGGGTGCCGGTGCGGGCGCCCCGACTGCGTCGCGGCCGCGGCGGTACCCAAGCCGGTCGTCATCCATGTCCTCGCCGAGCAAGCCAGCCTGGACGGCACCGGCCAGACCCCCGGTGTGCTGCTGGGCGCCGAGGACCTCATCCCACCGGAGTTGCTCGCCGAGCTGGCCGAGGCCGCTCGGCTGCACCCACTGACACTTCCGGTGCAGACCGGACCCGAAACCGGCTACGCCCCCTCCCAGGCGTTGGCCGACTTCGTGCGCTGCCGGGACCTGACCTGCCGTTTCCCCGGCTGCGACGAACCGGCCATCAACTGCGATCTCGACCACACCATCGCCTACGCCGACGGCGGCCCCACCCACGCCTCGAACCTGAAATGTCTGTGCCGCAAAGATCATCTGCTGAAAACCTTCTGGGGCTGGCAAGACCAACAACTTCCCGACGGCACCGTGATCTGGACCGCCCCGACCGGGCAGACCTACATCACCACCCCCGGCAGCGCACTGCTGTTCCCCCAACTGTGCACCCCGACCGCAGACATCGTCCAACCCGGCATCGGCGACCACTGCACCGGCCACCGCCTCGACCGCACCGCGATGATGCCCCAACGCCGCCACACCCGCGCCCAAAGCCACGCCCGCTACGTCACCGCCCAACGC
>JBDTEP010000233.1:0-18450 GCA_039922455.1 Mycobacterium sp.
GCGCCGGCCGACCATTAAGCGCCGAATCGCTGGCCCGGCCACCGAAGCAACCCCCGCCCACCGTCGCACCCTGCCCCGGACCTACCGGTGAGCGCGCTCAATGGTGGTGGTACCAACCATTCCAGCCGCAACCACCACCGACAACCAACTAGCTCCCCCGTCGGGTAACTGAAACTGGTTGTGACATAATGTGATTCGGTCGCAGCAACAATCTTTTCGGGGGCTGGCGGCATGTGTACACCTCAACAGAGGCGCCGAAAACTTTCTCAGACCACGCCACTGACGTAGCGCCGTTCGCGAACCGCCTCCAGCACCTCGCGCAGCCCGTCAGCGCTTTGCCGCCAGGAGAATTCACCGCTGCGGTCCTGGGCCTTGGCGCCGAGTTGCTCGCGCGACACCGCGTCCACCAACAGCCGATAGAGCTGTTCGACCAGCTCGTCGCGGTCGTCGACCAGCAGCCCGGTCACCCCGTCGACAATCGAGTCGGACAGCCCGCCCGAAGCCCGGTAGCCGATAGTGGGCACCCCGTGCTGGCCGGCCTCGATAACGGCCAGACCCCAGCCCTCCTTGCGAGACGGCAGAACATGCACCCACGCCTGTTGCACCAGTTGATGTTTGGTGAGCTCATCGACGTGGCCATGGAACGTGACCGCCTCGGTGATCCCCAGCGCCGCGGCGTGTGCCATCAGCCGGTCGCCCCACCAGCCGCCGCCGATGACATCGAGGTGCAGGCCCGGCACCCGGGCACGCAGTGCCGCGACGGCATCCAGGGCGTCCTCGATCTGCTTGTGCGGCACCAACCGGGACAGCACCACCACCCGCGGCGTCTCGGCGCGCGGGCTGGTCAGCGTCGGCAGCGGCGCCTTATCGAAGCCGTTGCGCACCACCGCGATCCGTTCGGCGCCCACCCCCAGCTCGATCAGATCGCGCGCCGACGGCAGCGACACCGTCAGGTACTGGTTGCGCCGGTTCAGCCACGGCGACAACCGTGACTCCACCAGCCAGCCGATCCGGCTCAGCGCCGGCCCGGCCACCGGCCATTGCTCGCGGTGACAGTGGTGCACCAGCATCGCGACCCGCCGCCCGTAGATCAGTCGGGCCAGGAACGGCAGCCCGTTCTGGGTGTCGATCACCGCGTCGGGCCGCACCTCCCGCAGTGGTCCGATACCGATGCGGGCCGCCGCCATTACCGCCAGCGCCCACAGGTACACGGTGTAGGGACCGCCGCGCCGACTGATTCGCACCCCGTCGACGACCTCGTACCGCGGGGCGCCCGGGTAGCGGGCGGTGCGCAGGGTGACCGCGACCCCGCCGGCGGCCAACTCCGCGCCGATGCGCTGCAGGTAAGTCTCGCTGCCGCCACCCTGCGGATGTCCGGTGTCACGCCAGCACAGCAGCAGGACGGAGCGGACGGCGGACACAGGAATACAGGGTAGTCCGCTGACTCACCTTCGCCACCAGCGTGAAAGGCGGCTGCGCTTAGGCTTGGCCCGGTGGCCGCCACCGACCTGATCGCGCGACGCGCGACGCTGGCCCGCTCGGTGCGCCTGTTGACCCAGTTCCGCTACGAGCAGACCGATCCGGCCCGCTTCTACGGCGCGCTGGCCGACGACACCGCCGCCCTGGTCACGGATCTGTGGCGGGCGACGCACGGCGACGATCCGACCGGAAAGACCCTGCTCGACGTCGGCGGCGGACCGGGATACTTCGCCACCGCCTTCGCCGACGCCGGCCTGCGTTATGTCGGCGTCGAGCCCGATCCGACCGAGATACACGCGGCGGAACCCCGGCCCGCGAACTCGGCGGCGACCTTCGTGCGCGCTTCCGGGACGGCGTTGCCGTTCGCCGATGCCAGCGTGGACATCTGCCTCTCCTCTAACGTCGCCGAACACGTACCGCGCCCCTGGCAGCTCGGCAACGAGATGCTGCGGGTCACCAGGCCGGGCGGGCTGGCCGTGCTGTCCTACACGGTGTGGCTCGGTCCGTTCGGCGGGCACGAGATGGGTCTGACCCACTATCTGGGCGGGGCGCGGGCCGCCGCGCGCTACACCCGCAAACACGGCCATCCACCGAAGAACAACTACGGATCGTCGCTGTTCGCGGTATCGGCGGCCGACGGGCTGGACTGGGCCCGCCACACCGGCGCGCTCGTCGCGGCATTCCCGCGCTATCACCCGCGATGGGCGTGGTGGATGACATCCGTGCCGGCCATTCGCGAGTTCCTGGTGAGCAACCTGGTCTTGGTCCTGCAACCCGACCAACACATTGACTGCAACGTGTTCTAATTCACCCGCGCGCTAGGTAGGGTGTGCGCCATGACCGTGAGCACCGTGACCGAATACGACAAGCTTTTCATCGGCGGCAAGTGGACCGCCCCGTCCACCGATGAGGTGATCGAGGTCCGAAGTCCGGCCACCGGCGAGTACGTCGGCAAGGTGCCGATGGCAGCCAAGGCCGACGTCGATAGCGCAGTCGCGGCGGCCCGACAGGCGTTCGACTCCGGGCCGTGGCCGTCAACCCCGCCGGCCGAGCGCGCTGCCGTCATCGCCGCCGCGGTCAAGCTGATGGAGGAGCGCAAGGAGCTGTTCACCGGACTGCTGGCCGCCGAGACCGGGCAGCCGCCGATGGGCGTGGAGACCATGCACTGGATGAGCTCGATCGGGGCGCTGAACTTCTTCGCCGGCCCCGCGGTCAACGAGGTCAGTTGGGAAGAGGTCCGCACCGGCGCCTATGGGCAGACGATCGTGCGCCGGGAACCGCTGGGCGTGGTCGGGGCGATCGTGGCCTGGAACGTGCCGCTGTTCCTGGCGGTCAACAAGCTGGGGCCGGCGTTGCTGGCGGGTTGTTCGGTGGTACTCAAGCCGGCCGCCGAGACACCGTTGAGCGCCAATGCGTTGGCCGAGGCGTTCGCCGACGCGGGCCTGCCGGCGGGAGTGCTGTCGATTGTGCCGGGCGGCGTGGAGACCGGCCAGGCGCTGACCTCGAACCCGGATGTGGATATTTTCTCCTTCACCGGCAGCTCGGCCGTCGGCAAGGAGATCGGCAAGCGGGCTGCGGAGCTGCTCAAGCCGTGCACGCTGGAGCTCGGCGGAAAATCGGCTGCCATCGTGCTCGAGGATGTCGACTTGGCGTCGGCGGTCCCGATGCTGGTGTTCTCCGGGATCATGAACACCGGACAGGCCTGCGTGGCCCAGACCCGCATCCTGGCGCCGCGGTCCCGCTACGACGAGATCGTGGACGCGATCACGAACTTCGTCAGCGCGCTGCCGGTCGGTCTGCCAGATGACCCGGCCGCCCAGATCGGCGCGCTGATCAGCGCCAAGCAGCGCGACCGGGTCGAGGGCTACATCGCCAAGGGCATCGAGGAAGGCGCCCGGCTGGTGTGCGGCGGCTCGCGCCCCACGGGGCGCGAGGACCTAGCCGGCGGCTACTTCGTGCAGCCCACCGTCTTCGCCGATGTGGACAATTCCATGACCATCGCCCAGGAGGAGATCTTCGGGCCGGTGCTGTCCATCATCGGCTACGACACCGAGGACGACGCGATCGCGATCGCCAACGACTCGGTGTATGGACTGGCCGGCAGCGTGTGGACCTCGGACATCCCGCGCGGAATCGAGATCTCGAGCAAGATCCGTACCGGCACCTACGCGATCAACTGGTACGCCTTCGACCCCTGCTGCCCGTTCGGTGGCTACAAGAACTCCGGCATCGGCCGGGAGAACGGCAAAGAGGGTGTCGAACACTTCACCCAGCAGAAGAGCGTCCTGATGCCGATGGGCTACACGCTGGACAGCTGAGCGACGGCCAGTCGGCGGCCTCAACATCCGACCAATAGGGAAAGCCCCACACCCGCCGAAGCTGGTGTGAGGCTTTCGCCTATAACCTCGTCAGCCAACGCCACACGGCGCCACATCACCGGCCCCAGATCGACCCACTCAAGTCGGGCGGCTCAGCACACCGTGACGGGTCAGCCGCTCAGCCGGCGGCGGCGGTGTTCGATGCAGCGCCCCACCTCGGCCCGGTAGAAGTCCTCGTCACGGCCGCCGGCGGTGTAGAGCCGCGCGCCGAGCCGGTCCCGGAGCTCGCCCAGGTTCACGTCGTCGGTTGTCGCATTCGCCAGCACCCAGTCGACGGCGAATTCACTGCCCTGCTCCCGGCAGATCCGGTCGGCCCGCCTGGCGGCACCCGCCTTGTGGAACCGGGCGAATCCGGCTTTGCTCCACGAGCGGATCTCCCGGGCCTCCAGGTCGAGCAGCTCGCGCAGCACCGACAGCGGACCGTCCGGCACAGTCTTGAACGGCGCGACGTCGATGAAAGCCAGCGCGTCGTTGGCGCGGCGGATCGCTTCGATGTGCGGTTCTACTGCGACCGCGCCGCGTCCCTTGGCCAGCTCGTGCGCCCACCGGACGACGGTGAAGCCCTGATCGGGCAGTCGGTACTTTCTGGTGTGGGTGTCCACGGCTCCGAGCGTAGTAGCCGCCATCACCACACGATCAGAACGCGTCCTCGCTCAGTTCCATCACCGCGAGGTCGACACCCTCGGTGATCCCACGCTGGTCGGCCAGCCGCGGCAAGACGTTCTTGGCGAAGAACTTCGCCGCCGTCACCTTGCCGCGGTAGAAGGCGTCATCTTCGGTATTGACGTTGCCGTCCAAGGCCTTGCACGCGACCTCTGCCTGTCGCAGCAACAGCCAGCCGATCACCAGGTCACCGACGGACAGCAGGAACGGCACCGACTGCAGGCCCACCCGGTAGAGCTCGCGGGGGTCGCGTTGCGAACCGATCAGGTATCCGGTCATGGTGGTGGTCATCGCTCGCACGTCGTCGAGCGCGGCAGCCAGCAGCTTGCGGGACTCGGCCAGATCCAGGTGACCGTCAGCGCTGTCGAGTAGCGCCTCGATCTGGGCGACCAGATGGCCCAACGCCACACCGCGGTCGCGGGCGATCTTGCGGAAGAAGAAGTCTTGCGCCTGAATGGCAGTGGTGCCCTCGTAGAGACTGTCGATCTTGGCGTCACGGATGTACTGCTCGATCGGATAGTCCTGCAGGAAGCCGGATCCGCCGAACGTCTGCAGCGCATCGGTCAGGTACTGATAGGCCCGTTCCGAGCCGACGCCCTTGACGATCGGGAGCAACAGATCATTGACCCGGTCGGCCAGTTCGGCGTCGGCGCCCGACACCAGCATCGCCACCTGCGGGTTCTGGTGGGCGGCGGTGTAGAGGTACAGCGCCCGCATCCCCTCGGCGTAAACCTTCTGCATCATCAGGGCCCGCCGCACATCCGGGTGGTGGATTATGGTCACCCGCGGCGCGGTCTTGTCTGTCATCTGGGTCAGGTCGGCACCCTGAATTCGGGTCTTGGCGTACTCAAGTGCGTTGAGGTATCCGGTGGACAGCGTGGCGATCGCCTTGGTGCCCACCATCATTCGCGCGTATTCGATGACGTGGAACATCTGCGCGATCCCGTTGCGGGTGTCACCGACCAACCACCCCTTCGCCGGCACGCCGTGCTGGCCGAAGGTCAGTTCGCAGGTGGTCGAAACCTTCAGCCCCATCTTGTGTTCCAGCCCGGTGACGAACACCCCGTTGCGCTCACCGGGCTCACCGGTCTGGGGATCCGGCAGGTACTGGGGCACCAGAAACAGACTGAGCCCCTTGGTTCCCGGCCCGGCGCCCTCGGGGCGGGCCAAAGTCATGTGCATCATGTTCTCGAACAGGTCGTCGCTGTCGCCGTTGGTGATGAACCGCTTGACTCCGTCGATGTGCCAACTGCCATCGGGCTGCTCGATCGCCTTGGTCCGGCCCGCCCCGACATCGGAACCCGCGTCCGGTTCGGTGAGCACCATGGTGGCGCCCCAGTTCCGCTCAATCGCCATGCTCGCCCAGTGCCGCTGCTGTTCGTTGCCCAGGTCGTAGAGGATGTTAGCGAAGATCGGACCGGACAAGAATATGAACACGGCGGGATTGGCGCCCAGCACCAGTTCGTTGATCGCCCAGGCAACCATCGCCGGCGCCGGCACCCCGCCGACCTCCTCACGCAGGCCGATCCGGAACCACTCGCCGGCCTGCCACGCCCGCAGCGAATCCTTGAACGGCTCAGGCAGTGTCACGGTATGGGTGGCCGGGTCGAACACCGGCGGATGGCGGTCGCTCTCCGCGAACGACTCGGCGACCGGCCCCTCGGCGAGCCTTGCGGCCTCCGCCAGCATCTGGCGCACCGTGTCGCCGTCGAGATCACCGAACGCGCCGCCAGCCAGGCACTGTTCCAATCCGAGGACCTCGAACAGGTTGAACTCCAGGTCGCGGACATTGCTGCGGTAGTGACCCATTTGCCCAGCATGCACCTCGCCGACGGACGGTTCGCGGGAATCGGGCCGATTCAGCGCGGCAGGTGCAACCCCCACTGCCGCAGCACCGGTTCGACCAACACGAAGTCGGTAGTGGTGTCGTCGTCTTCGGGGCCACCCTGCAGAATCCCCATCGCACTGGCGGTCCCGTCCGGGTTCACGACGAAACCGGGGCTGCCGCTGTCGCCGATGGTGCTGTACAGCCGGGTTTGGATCACGTTGCCGGTCACCGCGGTGACCGGACCGCAGGTTTCATTGGTCTGGGCGCCGATCTTGCATACGGTCATGCCGACGTGGATCTGCTCGAGGCTCAGCACGTCGCGGACCGGGTAACGGCCGGCGATGCTGCTGTTGGGGGCGCCGGCGGCCGGGTCGAGGCGGATGATGGCGGCGTCGTGGTCGTCACCGTTGTTCTCACTGGCGGTGACTTGCCCGAGCGGAGTGTCGAAGACGTCGGTCCATTGCGAGCCGTCGTGGGAGTCGCAATGTCCACTGGTCAGCAGGTAGTAGCCGCCGTCGGCGCCCTGGGTGACGAAACCGGCTGTGCAGCTGCTGTTGTCGTCGAGTAGCTCCATGCCGGGCATCGGGCCGGCCGACGCCGCACCGGCCAACGCCAGCGTCACCCCGGCGAACACGCTCATCAGGCCGGCCACTGCGTCCATCACCGCAATCTCCCTGATCAGCTGTCCAGCACCAGCGCGATCCGCGCCTCGATATCACCAAGACCCGCCAGGTCGATACCGAAGCGATCGGTCAGCGCCTCACACACCTGGGTGGCGTCGTCGATCCGCACTCGCTCGGTGCCACCGCGGGCGTGGATGGTGAGGGACCCTCAGCTGCCGGTCCACTGCGGCGCGCGCTTCTCGGCGAACGCGACGGCGCCTTCCCTGGCGTCCTTGGACGTGAACACCGGCAGGGCAATTTTCAGCTGCTCAGCGAACATCTCCGCCGGGCTCCAACCCTGTGATTCGGTGATGATCCGCTTGGTGGCGGCCACCGCCAGCGGCCCGTTGGCGGTGATCTTCTCCGCCAGCATGATCGCGGCGTTGCGCACCGTCTCATGCTCGGCCAGCACGTTGACCATGCCCAACTCGTGCGCGCGCACGGCCGACAGGCTCTCCCCGGTCAGAGCCAGTTCCATCGCGAGCGCGTACGGGATGCGCCGCGGCAGCCGCAGCAGCCCGCCACCGCCGGCCACCAGCCCGCGCTTGACCTCCGGGATCCCGAACACCGCGTCGCGGGCGGCCACTATCAGGTCGGCTGCCAGCGCCAACTCGGTGCCGCCGGCCAGCGCATAGCCCTCGACCGCGGCGATCAGCGGCTTGACCGGGGGCCGGTCGGTGAAGCCAAGTCCGCGGCCGGGCACCACGACGTTCTCGCCCTTGGCGAACGCCTTGAGGTCCATACCGGCGCAGAACGATCCACCCGCACCGATCAGGATCCCCACCGACAGGCCGGGGTCGTCGTCGAGGCGGTCCATGGCGGCCGCCAATTGATGGCTGACCGCGGCGTTGACCGCGTTCTTGGCCTCGGGACGGTTGATCGTGATGATCAGGATCCGGTCGAGCTGTTCGAGCAGGACTTCGGACTTCGCGCTGGTTTCGTCGCTCATCCCGCTGATGCTATCGACCACCCCCGCGAGCCGGTAACATGGGTGAAACTAGAACACGTTCTAACTTGAAGGGGCTGTGGTGGACACACCGGACAACGACTGGTCGGATGACGTGCCCAGGCCCATCACCAAGTGGGATCCGGGCCTGACCGAACGGGTGATGGGTCTGCTGCGGCCGCTGACCAAGGGGTACCACCGATCCGAGGTGCGGGGCCTGGAGTCTTTCCCGAACGGCGGGGCGCTGGTGGTGTCGAACCACTCCGGCGGCCTGTTCGCGATGGACGTTCCGGTGTTCGCGACCGGTTTCTACGACAAGTTCGGCTACGAGCGGCCGGTCTACACCCTGAGCCACGACGTGATCTTCACCGGCTTCACCGCCGACTTCTTCCGCAAGACCGGGTTCATCCCGGCCAATCACGAAAACGCTGACGAGGCGTTGCGCTCTGGCGGCGTGGTGGTGGTCTTCCCCGGCGGCGACTACGACGTATACCGGCCCACGCTGGAAGAGAACAAGATCGACTTCGGCGGCCGCAAGGGCTACATCCGGGCCGCGATCAACGCCGGGGTGCCGCTGGTGCCGACGGTGGGGATCGGCGGCCAGGAAAGTCAGTTCTACCTATCCCGCGGCACCGCGTTGGCCAAGGCGCTGCGGCTGGACAAGCTGATGCGGGTCAAGATTCTGCCGATCTCGTTCGGTTTCCCCTTCGGACTGTCCGCGGTGCTGCCGGTCAACCTGCCGCTGCCCACCAAGATCGTCATGCAGGTGTGCGAGCCGATCGACATCATCGCCGAGTTCGGCGAGGACCCCGACATCGACGTCGTCGACGCGCACGTGCGCTCCGTTATGCAGGACGCCCTGGACAAGCTCGCCAGCGAACGTCGCCTTCCGATTCTGGGCTGAGCAGGCGCTCGCCCTGATGTGCCGCAACCACCGCGGCTTCATCGAGGCGCTGGCCGAGGAAACCGTGGTCATCGCGGCTCCGGCAAGGTGCTGCGGCGGGACCTGCAAGCGCTGGTGGCGACCGACTGACAGCTGCTAGGCAGGCGCCATCGCCGTCTCCACCGGCGTCAACTCCTTGGAAAGTCCTGCGACACAGCGTATTTCGATGAACTCGTCGACCATGGCGGTGGTCACCTCGTGCGGATCGTCGACGGTGGCGCCGTCGGCCAGCACGGAGATGTTGAGTTGGTCCACGTAGCTCCACACGGTGATGTTCAATCCGCTGCCTGCGGTCAACGGCCCCACCGAGTAGATCTCGGTGACCAGCGCACCGCCGACCCTGCCGCGCTCCCGCGGGCCGGGCACGTTGGAGATGTTGAGATTGAGCACCTTGTTCTGCCCGTCACGGCTCGACAGCCACCGGAACAGCGACTCCGCCGGCGCCGGCGGGAAGTACGCCGACCACCGACTGACCAGTTCCGGCCCCACCAGCTGGTGGGCCTCTTTAGCGAGATTTGCTGCCTCCCGGGACTTTTCAACCCGCGTCCGGGCGTCATCGACGTCGACGGGCAACGCCACCAGCACCCCGGAGAACCGGTTGCCGGAGATCCGGTCCGGGGAGAAGTCGAAGCTCATCGGTACCGACGCCAGCAGCGGATGGTCCGCGTTGCCGTCGTAACGCAGCAACAGGGTGCGCAATGCACCGGCCGAGATCGCCAGCACCAGATCGTTGATGGTGACCCCCAACGCCTTGCTGGTCGCCTTGATGTCGGCCAGAGCGAGGGTGGCGGTGGCGAACCGGCGTTCCGGGGTGAGCATGTGGTTGAGGAAGCTCGGCGGCGGGGTGAACGGCCGGGTCAGCTCGGCGGACAGTTTGCGGGTGCTGCGCCGGACCCGCCCGATGCCGGCTGCGGTGTAGGCGATCGTCGCCGGTATCCTGCCCAGCTGCCGCAGATGATCGCGGAACGCCGAGCGCACCAGTTGCCCGCCGCTCGGGTCGGGATCGGTTTCGTAGGAGTCCCGTTCAATCTGAGGGCCGGCCACCAGATCCATCCCGAGGGCCATCAGATTCGCCGAGGCGATACCGTCGGCGAGGGCATGGTGGACCTTGCCGACCACCGCGATCCGGTTGTTCGCCAGCCCCTCGATGAAGTACATCTCCCACAGCGGGCGGCTGCGGTCCAGTGGCGTACTGGCGATCTCCCCGATGGCTTCGTCGAGTTCGCGGCGGCCACCCGGGGCGGGCAGCGTCCACGGCCTGATGTGATAGGTCAGGTCGACTGCACAGTTCTCCCGCCACATCGGGTGGTGGAACTTGCCCGGGATGTCTACCAGTTGGTAGCGGAACGGATCCAGCTTGTAGAGCCGACTGTGGATCACCCGGCGGAAGGCCTCGACGTCGAACCCCTGCCGGTCGGCATCCAGTTCGATCACCGCGATCTTGAGGGTGTGCATGTGCACGTTCGACGTCTCGCTGTAGAGCAGAACCGCGTCCCACCCGCTGAGTCGCTTCACCGCCGGTTCACTCCCATGCAGCGACCCTACCGCGGGTTTGCGACCGGCGTGGTTCAGATCACCTGTTTGTTGCCGACCGTGGCGCGGTCGCGGTGAATCTGGTTGAGGAACAAGCCGATTGCCGTGTTCACCGCGCCGGTGCGGGTGCCGTCGGTCATGTCGAAACCGTGTCCTGCGCCCGGCAATTCCAGGTACCCGACCTTGGAGTGCGACACCGCCCGCAACCGGTCGGCGAAGTCGTGGGCCTGAACCACCGGGATCACGGTGTCGGCGCTGCCGTGCACGACCAGGAACGGGGGCGCCTCAGAATGCACCCGCGCGATCGGCGAGGCTTTCCGGTAGAGGTCGCGGTGGCGCCGGATCGACCTGCCGACCACCACCCGCTCCAGGAAGTCGACGAACGCGACCCGTTCCGGGGTCGACCGGTCCTGCCAGTCGTAGCGTCCGTAGAGCCCGACCACGGCGTCCACCGAGGTGTCGGCGCCCGCTGGCAGTCGATTGGCGAATTCCCGGTCACCGACGGCACTGCCCGTCAGGCCGGCCAGTGCGGCCAGATGTCCGCCGGCCGACGCTCCCGCCACGGCGACGAAATTGCGGTCGCCGCCGAACTTGTCGACATTGGCGTGCGCCCAGGCGATCGCGGTCTTGACGTCGATGATGTGGCGCGGCCAGCGGTTGTGCGGCGCGACCCGGTAGTCGATCGACAAGCACACCCAGCCCCGCTCGGCCAGGTGTGACAGCAGCGCATAGCCCTGCAGCATCCGGCTGCCATGCACCCAGGCACCGCCGGGAACGTAGATCAGAACCGGCGCCGGCCCGTCGGGCAGTTCCCGGGGCCGCCACACATCGAGCACCTGGGCGGGGTCGCTGCCGTACCGCACGCCGGAGCGGTAGATGTGCCGCCGGTGCTGCAGCGCCTTCCAGACCGGCGGCGTCTGCTCCGGTTCGGGCCAGTCGATGTCGAGGTCAGTTGCCGACACCATGCCGCGCAGCGCGGCGTCGCTCACGGCGTGGGTCTGCTCGCGGTCCCGCTTGCGGACGGTGGCAGCCCCCGGAGTCAGCCACGACTTGGCCACGCCCGACAGGAGCTCGGGCATGTGACGGGTGCCCCAGACCCCCATCGCGGTCATCCCGCCCAGGGGCTCCAGCCGCTTGCCGACCACCGGCAGCGAAGCTGAAGCGACGCTGAATGCCAGCAGGTAGTCGGCAGGTCGAGCGCGCTTCAGCCAGCGCAGGCGGCCGGTCAGGTTCCAACCGGTCTCCCGGGTCTGCGGTGCTGCCATCATTAAGGGAGAGTACCGCGCCGGGTGAGGAGTCAACGGCAATCGGGTGGGTTGCCGACCGGAAGCATCCGACACCCGCGATACTGAGCCGATGGTAAGCAGCGGGTTCCATCCAGATCTGCGCAGAGCCGCCCGATTCCTCCCGCGCGGCGGGATCGGGCCCCGGACGCTGCCGGTGCTGCAGGCGCTCATCGGTATGCAGGGCCGTCGCACACCCAGGGGCATCGAGGTGCTGCCCCTGCCGTCGGGCGGCAGTATCAGGGTCTTCCGGCCGCGGGATCGTGCCACCGATCCCACTCCCGCGCTGCTGTGGATACACGGCGGTGGTTACGTGCTGGGCCAGGCCGCCCAAGACGACCGGCTCTGCCGCAGGTTCAGCGACGAACTCGGTGCAACCGTCGCGTCGGTGGACTACCGGTTGGCACCCCAGAACCCCTACCCCGCCGCGTTGGAGGACTGCTGGGCCGGGCTGACCCGGCTGGCCGGGCTGCCGGGAGTGGATCCGGCGCGGGTGGCGATCGGCGGGGCCAGCGCCGGCGGCGGGCTGGCCGCCGCCCTGGCGCAGCTGGCCGCCGACCGCAGCGAGGTCGAACCGGTGCTGCAACTGCTGGTTTATCCGATGCTGGACGATCGCAGCGCGCAGCTACCGGCCAATCCGGGCCACCGGTTGTGGAACTCGCGGAGCAATCTTTTCGGCTGGACGTCGTATCTGGGCGGCGCGGATCCTGAGGTCGCAGTGCCGGCCAGGCGCACCGATCTGAGTAGGTTGGCGCCGGCCTGGATCGGGGTGGGCACCCTGGACCTGTTCCACGACGAGGACCTGGCCTACGCCGACCGCCTTCGGCAAGCCGGCGTGCCGTGCGAGGTCGAAACCGTCGAGGGCGCGTTCCATGGTTTCGACCTGCTGCTATCCAAGGCACCGGTCTCGCGGTCGTTCTTCGCCAGCCAATGTGCGAGCCTGCGGAACGCCTTCACCCGGAAGGGCTGAACGGGTGGCGAATCCCGAGGAACTGCGGGCACTGCGCGGTGCGGTTGCCGACTTGATGGCCAAGGACGCGTCCGACGACGGCGTCTGGAGCGAGTTGGCGGCGATGGGCCTGCTCGGCCTGCTGGTACCCGAGCAGTACGGCGGCGCCGGCGCCGGGTCGGTCGAGGTGGGCGTGGTGGCCGAGGAGCTCGGTCGGGTGCTGTTTGCCGGCCCGTATCTATCGACGGCGGTACTGGCGGTCAATCTTCTTGCAGTCGTGGATGATCCGGCACAGCGTGCCGCTGTGCTGCCGGCGATCGCCGCCGGGAGGACCCGGGTCGCCGTCGCGTTCGCCGAGGGTGACTCGACTCGCCCGCCCGCAAAGCCCGCTACGTCGGCCCGCGGCACTGGGGTCCCGCTGCTGACCGGCGAGAAGCGGTTCGTGCTCGACGCCGGCTCGGCCGACCTGCTCTATGTACTGGCCGCCACCGATGCCGGACCGGGTGTGTTCGCCGTCGACCCCGCCGGTCCGGGCGTCACCGTGGAACCGTTGACGACGGTCGATCAGTCCCGCCGGTTAGGCGTTGTCCGGCTCGCCGACGCTCCGGCCACGGCGGTCGGCGAGCCGGGCGCAGCTGTCGACGCGGTGACGGCGGCGCTGGACCGCTCGGCCGTGGCGCTGCTCGGCGAGCAGGCCGGCGCCGCCCGTCGCGCGATGGAGATGGCCCGTGACTACGCAAAGACCCGGTACCAGTTCGGCCGGGCGATCGGCAGCTTTCAGGCCGTCAAGCACATGTGCGCCGACATGCTGTTGGAGGCCGAGTCCGCGGTGTCGGCCGCCCGCCACGTCGCCGCCGCCAGCGGTTCGCCGGGCTGGACCGCCGATCTCGCACTGGCTCAGGCCTATTGCTCGGACGCGTTCGTCTTCGTGGGCGCCACCAACATTCAGGTGCACGGTGGCATCGGGTTCACCTGGGAGCATCCCGCCCACCGGTATCTGCGCCGGGCGCGCAGTGACGCGCAGCTGTTCGGTAGTCCGTCCTGGCACCGCGAGCGCTACCTGCAAGAAATCGGGGCTTGAGATGTCAGACGCCAACGACGATGCATTGCGCGGCGAGGTCCGGGACTGGCTGGCCGGCAACTGGTCTGCCGATACCGACCGGGCCACTTTCGCTCAGGCCGCTCTCGAAGCGGGATGGACTGCACCCGGCTGGGAGCCGCACTGCTACGGCCGCGGTCTCACAGACCGTCAATCCCGATTGGTGGCAGCTGAATTCGCTGCCGCTGGGGCGCCGGGCAGCGGCCATGACCGAACGGACCTGTTCGCCTGTACCGTGCACGACTGCGGCTCCGAAGAGCAGAAGCGCAGGCTACTGCCCCCGGCGCTGCGCGGGGAGAGTAAGTGGTGCCTGCTCTATAGCGAACCCGGAGCGGGATCGGATCTGGCGGGCCTGCGCACCCGCGCCGAACGGGACGGCTCTGGACAGAACGCGGACTGGGTGATCAACGGGCAGAAGGTGTGGACGTCGTTCGCGACGACCGCGGACTACGGCCTGCTGGTGGCGCGCACCGACCCGGATGTGCCCAAGCACAACGGGATCACCTTCTTCATGCTGCCGATGCGCCAACCGGGCGTGGAGGTCCGGCCGATCCATCAGATCACCGGCGAATCCGAGTTCAACGAGGTGTTCTTCACTAACGCCCGGGTCCCCGACGCCAACCGGATCGGCGAACCGGGCGCCGGTTGGTCGGTACTCCAAGTCGCGCTGGGCTACGAGCGTCGGCTGATGGGCGATATCGCGCGCACCGCGCGCGGCAGCGAGAAGTCCGGCGGCCTGGTCGAATTGGCGCGCGATGCGGGCCGCCTCGACGACACCCACGTCCGTCAGCAGATCGCCCGCGCGCAAGCGCTGGCCACGGTGAACCGGTGGAATACCCAGCGGGCCAAGACCAGCACCGACCGCGCCGAGGCCGCCACCCTGCTGGCACTCGGCAAGATCGCGATGTCACGCATCCTGCACGAGACCGCCCGGGTCCAGACCGAGATCATCGGCGCCGAAGCCATGTTGAGCGGACCGGAGAACCCCGTCGGTGACGCGGTGACGTTCCGGGCGCTCAACGCCTACTTCACCTCAATCGGTGGCGGCACCGACCAGATTCAGCGCAACATCATCGGCGAGCGGGTGCTCGGGCTGCCCAAAGAGCCGGACCCCTACCGGGACACCCCGTTCCGCGACCTGCCGCAGTAGGTCCGCATTGATCGCCGCGCGCGAGGTCAGAACTGCAGCGCGGTGAATCGCCAGTCCAGCACCTGGCGGTCCGGCTCACCCGTTGAGTCACTGACCGCGTAGACCAGCGACCGCAACCCGAGCACGCCGCCCTGGCCGACGGGCTCGGCGGATTCGACGTGCAGTTCGCTGTAGAGGGTGTCGCCTTCGTGGACCGGCGCGGTGTGGTCGCACGACTGCCAGCCCAGCACCGTGACCAGGTTCGGCAGCAACCGGCAGGCCTGGGCCAGCGCCAGCCCGATGGTGTGTCCGCCGTAGACCAAACGTTGTCCCGCCACTCGTGAATCATGGTGGGTGGTCGCGATGTTGAGCGTCAGACGGGCCAGCTCCGGCGCGGAGGTGACCACGTCGCCGGTGCTGTTCAGCACGGCGCCTTTCAAGCCGCCCGCGGCCTGGTCGAAATGCGGCCCCGGCACTCGTCGCCGGAACTCCTCGGCGGACCAGTCGGCGGTGACGTCCGGTGGCACCGCGAGCCCGGTGCCGATGACGGACAGATCGTCGCGGTGGCCGGTGTCTTCGATGTCCGCGGAATCCGGGCTGCACGGCAGCATCGCGCAGCGGTAAAAGTTGAGCACCAGCCGGTCCAGCTGATCGACGGTGGTCACCCGCAACGCCACCAGCCCGGTGGGCTCCCGGCCGGGCTTGGCCGAGTTCTGTTTAAGCCCAACGACTTCGGTCCGGGTGAACAAGGTGTCGCCGATCACCGGGAAGCGGAAGAAGGCCAGGCCGCGGTAGAACAGGTTGGCCTTGACGCGCCGGGTCACCAGAGTGGACTGCCCGATCGCGACGTCGCACACCAGACCGGGATGGGCCAGCGGCGTTGTCGCCCCGGTGACCGCCCGGGACAGCTCGGCATCCAGCGGTAGCCGCAACCGGTCGCCGAGGATCGCCTGATGCAACGCCGCGGTCCCGGCTGACAATGTCATCGCCGGGGCCGCGTCGAAAGCCTGGCCGACACGCAGTTCGTCGAAGTAGGGCCCGCTGGTCATCTGAAAATCCTGACATACGGTGAACCGATGGGCATCACACTGACCGACGAAGAGTCAATCCTGGTCGAGACCGTGCGCCGGTTCGTCGACCGGGAGGTGAAGCCGACGGTCCGCGACGTCGAGCACGCCAACACCTACCCGCTGGCTTGGATCGAGCAGATGAAGCACCTCGGCATCTACGGTCTCGCCGTCCCCGAGGAATACGGCGGGACGCCGGTGTCGATGCCGTGCTACGTGCTCATCACGCAGGAGTTGGCACGCGGCTGGATGAGCCTGGCTGGGGCGATGGGCGGGCACACCGTCGTCGCCAAACTGCTGGCGCTGTTCGGGACCAACGAGCAGAAGCGCCGCTACCTACCGGCCATGGCCACCGGTGCGCTGCGGGCCACCATGGCGCTGACCGAACCGGGCGGCGGCAGCGACCTGCAGAACATCACGACCACCGCTGTGCCTTTCGGCGACGATCTGGTGGTCAACGGTGCCAAAACCTGGATCTCCAACGCTCGTCACTCCGGGCTGATCGCGCTGCTGGCCAAGACCGATCCCAAGGCCACCCCGCGACACAGCGGGATCTCGGTGCTGCTGGTGGACAACCCGAGCCCCGGCCTGGCGATCTCGCGGGATCTGCCCAAGTTGGGCTACAAGGGCGTGGAGAGTTGCGAACTGAGCTTCGACGGCGCCCGGGTGCCGACGACGGCAGTGCTTTCGGGCACGCCCGGCAACGGTTTCGCTCAGATGATGAAGGGCCTCGAGACCGGGCGCATTCAGGTGGCGGCACGGGCATTGGGGGTGGCGACCGCCGCCCTCGAGGATGCGTTGGCTTATGCGCAGCAGCGGGAGAGCTTCGGCCGGCCGATCTGGAAACATCAGAGCATCGGCAATTATCTGGCCGAGATGGCCACCAAACTGACCGCCGCCCGTCAGCTCACCCGCTACGCCGCCGAACGCTATGACAGCGGCGAGCGCTGCGATATGGAAGCCGGCATGGCTAAGCTGTTCGCTTCCGAGGCGGCCATGGAGATCGCCCTGAACGCGGTGCGGATCCACGGCGGCTACGGCTATTCCACCGAGTACGACGTCGAACGCTACTTCCGGGACGCGCCGCTGATGATCGTCGGCGAGGGCACCAACGAGATCCAGCGCAATGTGATCGCGGCGCAGTTGGTGGCCCGCGGCGGGATCTGAGCCGCCGCACCGATTGTCTTTTTGTCACAGAGTTTTCGGGGTGATTCGGGCAGTAACCGGCCGCTCGGTTCCTATGGTTAGTCGGAGTCGGACTAGGGTGTACCACCCTGACTGCCGACCACGTAGGCTGCCGCTGGTGGTGCCGAGCGCACCCGTGCCGCCGGTGCCGCCGGCCGAACCGCTGGCGCTGAAGATGCCGCTGCCGCTTTCGCCGCTGTTGTCGGTGAAGGAGGAGTCGCCGCCGTTATCGCCATACCGCCGCCGGCGGCGGCGTTACCCCCGTCGCCTCCGACACCTGAGTGCCTTGGATTTGACGATCCCCTGGTAGTTACTGACTTGGAACTGAATTAAACATAAGACGCCGCCGTTTGATTTCACAGATGTTAATATTATTGCGTTGACTTGTCTACCCTAAGTCCATCAAAATGTTATTCATCAGTCGAATGGTATGACTTTTTCGGTTTAGATAGCATTGCGGTTTGGTTCATGTATGGGGCGGCCTCGTCGCCATCCCAGCGACTCGCGCCGCTCGTCCCGGACCGCATGGTTTACCGAACTCGGACACCGGAAGGTTGATCTGTCATGTCGCAGCACCGCAAGAACGTCAAGCAGCGTCGAAGTATACGGCGCATCAACCCTGGTCTGCGGATATGGGGTGCTGGGCCGACGTTAGTGGCGTTGGCGGCGTTGGGTCTTACGCCATTGACCGCTGCGCCGGCCGTGCGGGCCGACGGATTCGACTGGGTGATGGACTTGGTCAATCCGCTCTTCGGGGTGCCGGTCGATGATGGCTCGACGCCGGGACTCGACCTGTTCGATCCCGCCCCCTGGGTTCTCGGGGGCACGGAGGCGTCCGGTACCGACCTGTTCGCCGGGTGGTTACACGACAGCATGCAGGACTGGATCAACAGTCCGTTCGGCCAGCAATTCGGCGATCTGATCAATCCCGTGTTCGCACCGCTCACCGACGGCGCGTGCGGCGTGATCTGCAACGGCGTGGACGGAACCGAGGCCGATCCCGACGGCGGCGTCGGCGGGTTGTGGTTCGGCGACGGCGGGAATGGCTGGATTTCGAATCTCGAAGGTGTGGCCGGTGGTAACGGCGGCCATGCCAGCGGGTTCGGCAATGGCGGCGACGGCGGCGCCGGCGGGTTGGGCGCCAACGGTGGTAATGGCGGCGACGGCGGCGAGTTGTGGGGCAACGGCGGCGACGGCGGCGACGGGGGCGCCGGCACCGCCACGTTGGCCGGCGGTAACGGCGGAAACGGCGGAAGCAGCGATCACCTCTACGGCAGCGGCGGGGCCGGCGGGGCCGGCGGCGACG
>JBDTEP010000234.1:0-10808 GCA_039922455.1 Mycobacterium sp.
CCCGACAGCGGGTTGTTCTGGTCCATGAACTGGGAGAGCTGGCTGGTGCCGAAGAACTCCTTGATGGCGGCGACCACCGGGCGGATGTTGATCAGGGTCTGCGGCGTGATGGCCTCGACGTCCTGGGTGGTCATCCGCTCGCGGACCACGCGCTCCATCCGGGACAGGCCGACCCGGATCTGGTTCTGGATCAGCTCACCTACCGTACGGAGCCGCCGGTTGCCGAAGTGGTCGATGTCGTCGACCTCGACCGGCACCTCGACACCGCCCGGCACCGTCATGGTGGTGGTCTGGCCGTCCTGGGCGGCTTGGTGCAGCCGAACCAGGTACTCGATGGTGGCCACGATGTCCTCTTCGGTCAGCGTGGTCGGCAACGGCTGGCCCGGCGTGGATGGCACACCCAGCTTCTTGTTGACCTTGTAGCGCCCCACCCGGGCCAGGTCGTAGCGCTTCTCCTTGAAGAACAGGTTCTCCAGCAGGGCCTGCGCGGATTCCTTGGTTGGGGGCTCGCCCGGACGCAGCTTGCGGTAGATGTCCAGCAGCGCCTCGTCGGGGCTGGCGGCGCTGTCCTTCTCCAGGGTCGACATCATGATCTCGGAGAAGCCGAACCGCTCGCGGATTTGGTCGGACGTCCAGCCCAGTGCCTTGAGCAGGATGGTGACCGGCTGGCGACGCTTGCGGTCGATGCGGACACCGACCAGGTCGCGCTTGTCGACGTCGAACTCCAGCCAGGCGCCGCGGCCCGGGATCACCTTGACCGAGTGCAGCGTCTTCTCGGTGGACTTGTCGATGTTGGCGTCGAAGTACACGCCCGGCGACCGCACCAGCTGGGAGACGACGACACGCTCGGTGCCGTTGATGATGAAGGTGCCCTTCTCGGTCATCATCGGGAAGTCACCCATGAACACCGTCTGGCTCTTGATCTCGCCGGTGTTGTTGTTGATGAATTCCGCGGTGACGAACAGCGGGGCCGCGTAGGTCATGTCCTTGTCGCGGCACTCCTCGACGGGTGCCTTGACCTCGTCGAAGCGCGGGTCGGAGAACGACAGCGACATCGAGCCGGAGAAGTCCTCGATCGGCGACAGCTCTTCGAGCACCTCTTCGAGGCCGCCCCTGACATTGGAGTCGCCGCGCTTCGCCGCCTTCTCGCGCCACTCCGGTGCCCCGATCAGGTACTGGAATGAGTCGGTCTGCACGTCGAGCAGACCAGGAACCTCAAGCGGTTCACGCAGCTTGGCGAAGGAGACCCGGTCCGGAGCTCCGGGCACGGAACTATTGGGAGAATTTTGGGTGGTAGTACCTGAAGCGTCTTTATTGCTCCGGCGGGAGACTGCCAAGATGCATCCTTCCAGCACCTAATGCGGCGAGCGGGTCCCGGTTCTCACCGGACCCCGTGCGCTGCGAATATCGACCGTTGTTTTGGCTGGCGGACGTTCTGTCCGATCTCACACACAACCAAAACCACGAGGTCACAACCTGAAATGAGCCGGCGAACGCGACTCAGGCTGGTGCTGCGGTGTCGGGTGCGCGTAAGGGAGGGCAGGAGGAAGCCAGCGCAACGTCCAACAATAGCGCAGGCGCACGCAATCCTCAACTGCAGCGCCCCGGAACCCTATCGGTGCCCATTGGCCTCCGCCGGAATCCCAACACAAACGCTGCCGACCAGCTTGGACCGTTTAGGTCCGTCCGTCAAGAGCTGACACAGCGCATGCCCACGGGCCCGGCGGGGGCTTAGCCCGACGGGGCCGGGATCGACGCGGTGGGGGCGTCGTCGTCTTCCGGGAACTCGTGCACCGCGAATTTGTGGGTGCCCTCGAGGTCTTCGCGGATGGCCGCCTGGGCGCCCGGTGGCAGGGTGTGCAGGATCGCGCGCACCCGGGCCTGACGCCGGGCCACGCCCTGACGTTCGGGCATCCCGGGCGAGGCGATGATCTGCGGCGGTACGCCCTCGACCTCGTCGGTGCCGCCATCGGACTGCCCGGCGTCAAAGGCGGCCTGCTCAGCGGCCGCGGTCGCCTCGTCCTTCTCCTCGGACATCCCGATCGGGCCGATCCGGCGGCCATTGAGGAACTGCTTGACCGCGGGCTCGTCACTGGTCAGCAGCACCTCACGGGGACCGAACATCACCAGCTTCTTGCGATAGAGCATCCCGATGTTGTCCGGGACGGTGCGCACCACGTTGATGTTGTGCGTGACGATCAAGATGGTGGCGTCGATCTGGGCGTTGATATCGATCAACAACTGACTCAAGTAGGCGGTACGGACCGGGTCCAGACCGGAGTCGGGCTCATCGACCAGGATGATCTTCGGATCCAGAACCAAGGCGCGGGCCAGGCCGGCACGCTTGCGCATACCGCCGGAGATCTCCCCGGGGAACTTGTAGCCATCGTTGGGCATACCGACCAGTTCGAGCTTCTCCATGACGATGTCACGGATCTGGCTCTCGGACTTCTTGGTGTGCTCACGCAACGGGAAGGCGGTGTTGTCATAAATGTTCATCGACCCGAACAGCGCGCCATCTTGGAACAGCACCCCGAACAGCGTGCGGATCTCGTAGAGCTCCTTGGCCGAACACTGCAGGATGTCGGTGCCGTCGATGGTGATCGAGCCGCGCTCCGGGCGCAACAGACCGATCAGCGACTTCAGGAAAACAGATTTGCCGGTACCGGAGGGCCCCAGCATGACGCTGACCTCACCCTCGGGAATAGTCAGACTGACGTCTTCCCAAATCCGAGCCGAACCGAAGGACTTGGTCAGCCCCTGTACCTCGATGGCGACACCCATTGGTGAGGTCCTTCCGCAACGTCTGGTCGTGCCACCCCTGCTTGTGGCTTGGGCCACTGTAGCGCACCAGTGCGACCCACATCGGCGGTCCGCCTCAGTTAGCCGGTGCCCAGTTGCCGTGGAAGCCCATCGGCACCCGCTGCGGTAGGTGCACGGTCGCCAGCGGCTCACAGGTGGCAGCGTCGAGGATCAAAAGCCGGCCCTCGTCGTCGCCGCGGTGGTGGCCCATCCCGATCAGAATGCCGTCGTCTTCGGCGCTGCCGCCGGGACTCGGCACGAACGACATCTCGCCGAACACCAGTTGCGGGTCCAGCGGGGCCGTCGTTGTCGAGCCACTTGCGTAGTCGTGCTTGTACAAGACGGTGGACATCTGAGCTTGGGTGTCGCCGATGAACCCACCGTCGATCCCGACGGTGTAGCCGAACCGGTGCTTGGCACCCAGCAATGTTTCGTTGATTCGGGGGAATTCCTGCGGCCGGTCGTCGCGGAGTTCGGTGTTCACCGCGCCGGTGTCCAGGTTGATGGTCCAGCGGTCCAGGGCGGGCGGTGCGTCGCCGGGCCCGCGCCGGTCGGCGTCGAAGACCTTCGCGTAGCGCACCACATCGAGGACCAGCAGTTCTTGGCCGGCCGGCGAGATGTCGGAGTAGGCGTTGAGCGGGTGGAAGACGTAGCACGGCTCGACGTCGAACCACCGCACTCGGGGTTCGCCTTCGCGGGGCATCACCCCGATGCGTGCCGGGTAGCCGGGATTCCACGCGTACGGCAACCCGGCCGGCGGCCGGCTGTCGCGGTTGACCATCGCAGCGACCGGACTCGGCACCCGAACCCGACCGACCAGGTTGCCCAGCAGTCGTTGGGTGGGCGTTTTGAGCCAGCGGGGCATTCTCGCCGGCAGCACCGCACCGGGATCGAAGGTGACCGGCAGGTCGTAGACCACCACGTATTTGTCGGTCAGCGAGAAGTCGTGCATCATCGGCGACCCGGTCACCTCGATGTCGACGGTGCGGCGGGCACGCCCGCCCGTGTCGATCACCGAATACTGCACGGTGTTGCCGCGAGCGAACGAGTACGACACCGCGTGCAACTCGCCGGTGACCGGGTCGCGGTGCGGGTGCGCGGTGTAGCCGCCCGCGAGGGTGCCGTCGAAATCGCAGGTGCCGACCGTGTCGAGTTCCTCGGTGAGTTCGTAGTTGGCCACGCCGCCCTCCACCAGCGCCACCGTCTTGCCGGCGTGGCCGAGCACGTTGGTGTTCGGGCCCACACTCAACATGCCGTCACGCGGGCTTATCGCCGCCGATGTCGGCTCGCCCAGTGCGGCGCAGACCGCGGGCGTGCGGACCCAGCGGTTGCGGTACCAGCGGGCCCGGCCGTCACCGAGCGCGACGCCATGCACCATCGGGTCGCCGGTGAACCAGTGATAGGTGGCCGGATTGACCTCGGCAACCGGGTTCGGACCGTTGCGCAGGTAACGCCCGTCGAGGTAGTCCGGGATGCGGCCGGTTACGCGCAGGTCGGTCGCGGTCATCTCGATGCGCACCGGCGCCAAGACGTCTTCCAGGTACGGATTGATGGATTGGTCGATCTCCGCAGCGGTCATCCCAGCTCCCATAACATTGTTATTTCATCGTTATGCATACGGTACGCCAACTGTGAAACGATGACAACCGTGACTTCTCGGCTCGAGCGCACCGTGCGTGACGACCTACTGCGCGCGGCCGTCGGGTTGCTCGGCGAGCACGGCCCCGACGCGCTGCAAACCCGCAGGATCGCCGCCGCGGCCGGGACCTCGACGATGGCGGTCTACACCCATTTCGGCGGCATGCCACGGCTGATCGAGGCGGTCACCGACGAAGGCCTGCGCCAATTCGATGCCGCGCTGACCATCCCGGGCACCGATGATCCGGTGGCCGACCTGTTGGCCACCGGGATCGCCTACCGCAGCTTCGCGACCGACCAGCCCCACCTGTACCGGCTGATGTTCGGTAGCACCAGCGCGCACGGCATCAACGCACCGGCGCGCAACATGCTCACGCTGAGCCTGGCCGAGATCGACGTCCGCGTCCCGAGCTTCGCGCACCTGGTGCGCGGCGTACACCGATCGATGCAGGCGGGCCGGATCGTGGTGGCCTCAGACGGCTCGGACGCTGCGGTGGTGGCGACCGCGGCGCAGTTCTGGACGGTGATGCATGGCTTCGTGATGTTGGAGCTGGCCGGATTCTTCGGGGACTTGAATGACCGGGCGACCGCGGCCGGACCGGTGCTGGGCCCGGCGGCTACCGCTCTGCTGGTGGCACTGGGCGACACTCCCGAGCGGGTGGCGCAGTCGCTGGCCGCGGTGCGCAGCCGGCACTGAATAGCCGAAAACCCCCGGAACCCTATGGGTTCCGGGGGTTTTCGGCAATACTGAACTACTTGACGGTGACCGTCGCGCCGGCAGCCTCGAGCTTGCCCTTGGCCTCGTCGGCAGCCTCCTTGGAGACCTTCTCCAGCAACGGCTTGGGAGCGGCGTCGACCAGGTCCTTGGCCTCCTTGAGGCCCAGACCCGACACGACCTCGCGCACGACCTTGATCACGCCGATCTTCTTCTCGCCGGCCGACTCCAGGATGAGGTCGAACTCGGACTGCTCCTCGGCGGCCTCGGCAGCTGCCGGAGCGCCACCAGCGGCGGCGACGGCGACCGGAGCCGCGGCGGTGACGTCGAAGGTCTCCTCGAACTTCTTGACGAAGTCCGACAGCTCCAGCAGGGTCATCTCTTTGAAGACGTCAAGCAGTTCGTCGGAGGAAATTTTGGCCATGATTTCGGTCCTTTCTTAAATTCCAGTTAGGAAGTTGGGGTCGGGGTTATTCGGCGTCGGCCGGAGCCTCGGCGGTCTCCGCCGGAGCCTCGGTCTCAGCTGCGGCCTCGGCGGTCTCCGCCGGAGCCTCGGCAGCCGGAGCCTCGGCGAGCTTCTTGTCCTGCAACGCAGCGGCCAGGCGGGCCATCTGCGAAGCCGGCGCGGCGAACAGGCCGGCCGCCTTGGACAGGTTGCCCTTCATTGCACCGGCCAGCTTGGCCAGCAACACCTCACGCGACTCCAGGTCGGCGATGCGCTCCACCTCGGCGACGGTCAGGGCGTGACCATCCATGTAGCCGCCCTTGATGACCAGCACCTTGTGGTCCTTGGCGAACTTCTTGATCGCCTTGGCGGCGTCGACCGGCTCGCCACGGACGAACGCGATCGCCGTCGGGCCGGCGAACAGCTCGTCGAGGCCCTCTACACCGGCCTCGGACGCAGCCCGCTTGACCAGCGTGTTCTTCGCCACCGCGTAGGTGGCCGAGCCGGCGAGCGATCGCCGCAGCTCCGCCAGGTTGGCAACCGTCATACCCCGGTACTCGGTGATGACGGTGGCGGTCGAGCCCTTGAACTGCTCGACGATGTCCGCGACGGCGGCGGCCTTGTCAGCCCTCGCCATGCATACCTCCTGGGGTCGAAGTTTCTGGTGTCCACCCGGAAATGACGAACGCCCCGACGCAGGAAGCGGTCGGGGCGTCACAGTGTGTGCCGGCTGGGCCGGTGCCTCGTCCTCCTGCGTGGGCCGCCGGGATATTCCCGGACCTTCAACCGATTGCTCGGTGACCGACGGTCTGTGGTGGATCGGGACACACCATAGCGTGACGAGTGGCGATCAGCCAAACGGCCGCCGTTGATCCAACCCGTTGATTCTGCGGCCACGGGGGTAGCCACTCGCACGTTGCCGCGGTGAGCGCAGAGTCAACGGAGTCCGGCCAGGACTCCCGCGCCCACCAGACCGGCCTGCCCGCCGAGCTCGGCGGGCACCACCTGCAGCCCGATCAGGAAGTCCAGCCCAGCGTAGTCGGCCAGCTCCGCCCGCAGCGGGTCGAACAGCAGCGCACCGGAATTGGCGACTCCGCCGCCGATCACCACCAGATCCAGGTCGCACACCGCGGCCACCGAGGCGATCATCGCCGCCAGCGCGCCGGTGCCGCGCCGGAACGCCCGCACCGCCACCGGATCGCCGGCGTCGGCCGCCTCGCCGAGCGCCTTGGCGTCGGCGGCGCCATTCAAAGCCGGCGTCCACCCGTTGGCCAGCGCCCAGCAGACCATCGCCGGACCGGAGGCGATGGTCTCCACACAGCCCCGGCCGCCGCAGCGGCACGGCATGCCGTCGAGGTCGACGACCACGTGCCCGACGTGCCCAGCATTGCCGGTGCGGCCATGGACGGGCGCGCCATCGAGCACCAGACCGCCGCCCACCCCGGTCGAGACCACCATGCCGAGCATGGATCGCGTCCCGCGCCCGGCGCCGTGCCGGTGTTCACCGAGAGCCATGCAGACACCGTCGCCGCCCAGCCGGACCGCTACCCCGGGCACCGCGGCGGCCACCCGGTCACGCAGATCGAACCCGCGCCAGCCGGGGATGTTGATCGGGCTGACCGTCCCGGCGTTGACGTCGACGGGGCCGGCCGAGCCGATCCCGACCGCACCCACCCGGCCGCCGGCTTTCGCCAGGACTTCGTCGATCAACTCGGCCACCACAGCCCACACCACCTCGGCGCCCTGATCGCCCCGGGTGGGCCGCGTGGCGGTATAGGTCAAGGATCCGTCGGCGTCGACCAGCCCGGCCGCGATCTTGGTGCCGCCGACGTCCAGCGCGAGGGTGTCGGCCATCAGTGGACACCGACCGCGCCGGAAGCCCGCACCGCCATCGGCACCGCCGATGAGTAGGCCAGAACGCCCGCACCACCGACCCGGACCAGCGCCCACCAGGTACCGGGTTGCGCCCACACCGGCGGGGCGATGTCGAAGCTCAACGCCGCCCGGCCGCCGGCCGGCACCACGGCGCCCACCGCGGCCGGCCCAGCCCACTCCCAGGTGCCCCACGGGCTGATCAGATGTGCCTCCACTGCCAGTTCGGCGTGCGCATCGGTGCCGACCGTGACGCTCAGCCGGGTGGAGCGCCCGGCGGTCACCGTCACCTCGGACGGGCCTTCCAGGAAGAGCAGCCGCGCCGGACCCGGATCGCCGACCCGCACCACTGCCACGTCCTCGACCGGCTGCCGCCAGGACGGCGGCACGTCCCCGGTGAGGTCGAGTCGGGCGCGGATCGGATACAGTCCCGGCGCCGCGTCGGCCGGCACCGTCACCGCCGCCGCGGTGCGCACGTACTCGCCCGGCGCCAGCCGCACCGGATGCCGGCCCGGCGTGGCCGCCCAGCCGTGCGGGCACTCCCAGGTCACCGCCCCGGACAGCGTCGCGTCGACACTGTCGCTGGCCACGCTCAGATCCAGGTTCAGCTGCGTCCCGGGCTCGGCGTCCACCCGGTGTGGATGCACCGCCGGGATCGCCGGCAAACCACCCAGCGGGGCAGGCCCCCGGTTGTGCAGCCAATAGCGGGCGTACAGCGGCTGTGCGGCTTCGGCTTCCGGGGCCAGCCCGGCACCGGCCGCACTCACCGGCTCGATGTCGAGGAGGGCGGTGATGGTGGCGATCTCGTAGCCGTGCAGCCGGTCCGGGTCTGGGTGTTCGCGCGGCTGTTCGAGCAGGTCGGCGCGGCCCAGCACGGTCACCGGGCCAAGGTCGCTGCGCAGCGTGACGGCGGCGTCGGCCCCACCTGCTTCCACCAGCCGGAGGGTGACGGTCTTGGGGTCAACGGGCTGCGCGCTGCCGCGCGCCATCGGGTTGCCAGCCGCCTTGAGCGCACCTAGCCCCACCGCCTCACAGGTGTCGATGCGCAACAACGAGCCGCTGGCCGGCAGCGGGCCGGCGCCCCCGGCCGCCGGGACCGCTCGCAACGGGTCGGCGAACTCTGCACTGCGCGCCGGGATCTGCGCCTGGCGCCAGTCACCGTCGCCGGCCACCAGCGCGTAATCGAAGGTGTGCGTCCAGTGCTGCAGCCCGAAGGCGGTGCCGTCGGGTGCGGTGCGGCGGGGGTTGTCGGTCCAGGCCGCCGACGGCCAGCTGGTGCAGGACCGCATCAGTGCGGTGTGCAACGTGCCGGCGGTGTCGACGGCGAAACTGGGCACTCCGCGGTTGACAAGTGCGACGGTGCGCGCCTCGAACGGTGCCATCTCGGGCGGAGCGAGCCCGGCATCCTGATCCACCACGATCTCGGCGTCGGCCAGGTCGTCGGCCACCAGCATGATCTCGGCCGCCAGGCCTGCATCGTCACGGGCGGCGACCACCAGCACCGGCAGGGCGCGCGGGGGGCTCAGGTCGGCTCCAGGTACCCAGACCTCGGTGAGCGGCTTCGCCGCGGGCACCCACACCCTGGCCCGGCCGCGCCGCCCGAGCTGCCGCGCCAACTCGGCGGTGTAGACCGGATCAGCGGCGCCCAGCACGGTCTTGGTGAACGTGTTGCGGTCCGGTCCGCCCAGCGTGATCCGGACATCCGGCAGATTGGAGTCGACGTCGAGATTGCCGTAGCGGGGGCCCTCGGCATCCGAGCAGGTGGCGGTGACACCGGCCCGCACCAGCGCGACCATCAGGTCCCGCGGCGCCGACAACCCGTCATCCGGGACGACTACCTCGGCCACCGACAGCGCCCGACTGCCGGCGCCGACGCTGATCCGGGCCGTCGCCGACAGGCCGAACCAGCCGTTCGCGGGGTTGTCGAGGGTCCGGGGGTATTGCGCGGTGTCCACCGACCGTCCGCTGGGCTCGTGCAGCAGGCCGAAGCCGCGACCGATGACGGCGCCGGCCACCTCGGCGACCGGCAGGGCGCCGGGCACCGGGCAGGGCCAACGCAGCCGCAGCAGGTGGTCGGCGCCGGTGAACTCGTCGATGGTGGTGGAGCAGTCCACCCGGTCCAGGCCGTGCCAGAGCGTCAGCGTCTGGGTGTAGGCCAGCACGGTGCGGATCCGCCCCGACACCACCAGCCGCTCCCCCAGCGGTCCGCGATAGGCCTGCACCGCCACGTCGGTGGCGACCGCGGAGGTGAATAGATTGCCGCTGGGCACCAGATGCCACGGCCCCTCACCGGAGCGCGGGTGCTTGGGGTATTCGTCGTAGACGGCCAGCTGGTTGCCGAGCCCGCCCGCAATGATCATCTCGCGGTCGTGGTGCCGCCACGACGAGATCCCGCCACCGCGACCCGGGTCGGCGGTCAGCCGGTGGTGCTCGTTACCGATCCCGGTACCGGGCACCGGTTGCCAGCCCTGGGCGGTCTCGGCGGGGATCAGCCGGTAGGCCCGCCAACCCAGCGACGGCACGTCGCAGGCCAGCCAGCTGACCGACCGGCCACCGTGTTCGACGTGGACGGGGCATTCGGTGCCGTCCGGGTCGTCGACGGCAACCACCCGCACGCCGGCCGCCAACGGGGTCTCTAGCCGCACGGTGACCACGTCGGTGCGATCCCGGGCCACCGGGTTCCACACCACTGTGTCCGCACCGCCCTCGCCGCCGCCCGCGCTGCCCACCAACCCCGACAGCACCGCCAAAGCATTGTCGCGGGCGTCGCTGCCCAGCTGCCAGGCGTCGCGCCAGCCGGTCAGCAAGTCCAGGTACACCTGGTCGGACTCCGACCCGGTGATGGAGTCGTGGTGGGCGCCGTAACACAGCTGCGCCCATGCCTTGGCCAGCGCCGCCTGCGGGTAGTCGACACCGGTCAGCGCGGCGGCGAACACCGCGAAGCGCTCGGCGGACAACACCGCCCGCTCACCGGCCCGGTTGGCCTGCTTGGTGTCGATGTAGGAGACGTGGCAGCCGGTGTAGATCGGGTTCATGTCGCGGGTCTGCGGCGACAGGCGGCTACCGCGCGCCATCGGTTCCGCCAACTCGGCGCGAACCGCGGCGAAGAACTCACTCGGCAGGGCGCAGACGAACTTCGGCCAGGTGTAGCGGGCGTTCCAATCCCGGTGGATCTCGGTGACCCAGCGGTTCGGCGGGGTGAAGTCGGTACCCACCGGTAGCAGCACGTTACGGGTGGCGGCGACCTTCTTCATGTCGGTGAACAACCGGTAGGCGTCGGTTTCGGCGTCGGCCAGACCCTCCCGGGCATCCATCCACCAGCCGGCCGCGTAGTGC
>JBDTEP010000235.1:0-13403 GCA_039922455.1 Mycobacterium sp.
TATGAAAGTAGTGATCGTAAACTCCAGATGATTGGCCATAAACGACCGTTGTTCCGAAGCGAGCAGCAAAGAAGGTCATGACCACCGCTACACAGTAAAAAGGTATTACGACGATGAGGCCTGCCACTACCCTGGCAGAAGCCAGATACGATATGGTCCGCACTCCAATGACCTCTAGTGCATCAATTTCCTCATTAATCCGCATCGCTCCGAGTTGCGCCGTCGCCCCGGCGCCGATCGTTGCCGCCAAGGCGAATTCTGCGGTCAGCGGGGCGAGAATCCGCACGTTGAAGTAAGCCGATGCGAACCCGGTCAGCGCCTCGACCCCGATTTGACCGAGCTGGCTGAAGCCCTGCGCTGCGATCAGCGCACCCGTAGACAACGTCAGGATTGCGATGACCGCGACGGTGCCCCCGATCATCGCCAGGGCACCCACCCCCATACTCATTTGAGCAACGAGGCGGATCAACTCGACGCGGTAGTAAAGAAACACCTCGCGGATGGATATCAGCGTCTTGACGTGGAATTTTATTTGGTCGCCGACACGATCCAGGCCGGAGACCCATCGAGTGATCTTCCGCTGAAAGACGGTCGACCTGATTGTTGCGACCCGGTTCATAGCGTCACCCTGAATCCGACGGCAGTGACCACGGTGTTGATGACAAATAGCGCCAGGAACGAAAACACCACTGTTTCGTTCACCGCGTTACCGACTCCCGCCGGACCACCACCGACAGAGATACCCATATAACACGCGATCAGGCCGGCGGTGAGTCCGAACAGTGTGGCTTTGACCAGGCAGACAACGACATCTGCGAGCCCAGTGATCAAAGTGAGGCCCGCTACGAAGGCCCCGGGGGTTACATGCTGGAAGAAGACCGAGAACACGAACCCGCCCCCCAAGCCGACCAACACGACGAGGGGAGATAACAGGAACGCGACCAACGTCGCCGCCAAAACTCGCGGAACCACCAGCGCCTGAATCGGGTCGATACCCATCACCCGCAAGGCATCGAGTTCCTCCCGAATAGTGCGCGCCCCAAGGTCCGCGCACATCGCGGTTGCCCCGGCACCCGCCACAACCAACACCGTCACGACTGGGCCGATCTGCAGCACCGCGCTGAGAGCCGCACCTGTGCCCGAGAAGTCCGCTGCCCCAAGTTCATTCAACAAGATATTGAACATGAATACCGCCAGCACCGTGAACGGGACCGACAGGACCAGAGTGGGTACAAGTGAGACCCGCGCAACGAACCAAGCCTGTAACAAGAATTCTCGCCATGCGAACGGTGCCCTGAACATCTGGACGAGAGTGTCGAGCGCCATCGCGAAAAATCCACCGAGCGCACGCATCGGCTTGCCAATGTCCGCGATGTCACCCATCGCACCCTCCCAGCAGATCGGATGAGGCCGCCTGAGCAAGAACCGAGTTCGCAGCGCGTTGGTCTATGTGGGAAGCCACCTTCGCCCACGGCGAAGTCAACTGGGTCGCAGGATTCGGAGCGTACAAGCCACTTCCCCTAGCCGTCAGGCAGCCGTTGTCGCTACCACGCAGCGACAGAGTTGGTCGTTCGAATTGAAATTAAACTAGATTTCGTCGCGGGGCGCAAGGCATCGGAGAAACTGGTCGACTGAGCGGTTACGTTTACGGCGTCAGATGGCCTCAATTATATTGTCTACCAAGTGTTTTCATGTTATTGCACGGAGCCCTGGGTGGGCCTAACACGTGGGTGTCCGAACCATCCAGCAGATCAAAATGAAATAAAATTAAAGAAACTAGGCAAACGAAGGGAAGGTTCTTCCGGGCCGAGCAGGCGGTCGCTACCCGCAGGGTGCCAGGCAGACGGAGAGCGGGTTCGCAACGATCTGGATCGCGCCCGCCGGTGGTGGTGGGATCAACCCGCCCGCCGTCACGGCATTGAAACAGCAGCGACCTGGACCCCGCTTGACCCGGAGACGACCGGACCCTCGACTACGTCGGGCACGGTGGTGCGCCGCGGTGCCAAACTGCTGCACACCTTCGGTGAGGCCAGCGTTCCGCGGGTCACGCTGGTCACCCGCAAGACCTACGGCACAAGAAGAAGCTGGCCGTCGCGGTCGGCACAAGAACATCCCGCTGCAGGTCCTCTCCTTTTGGGGTGCCGCGCGGGCGGGCGAGGTCAGTTGCCGGCTGATCAGTTCCGGGCCAGGATGGCCGACAGTGTCCGGTGAAGTTCCCGGTCGGGGTCGGCCGGCAGTGCATCGGCGCGCCATCCGACGAAGTCATCCGGACGGATCAGCAGCGCCCACTCCGGGGTGATACCGGTGGCATGCTGCCAACCGGTGTCGGCGATCTGATGCACGACGACCGGGATGCCCAGCGCGTTCGACGGCCGCGACGCGGCGGCCTGCCACCGTGCGCCAGCACGCCCGGTCAGTACGGTAAAGCCCGGTCCGAGTAGGTCCAGCGTCGACACCCGTTGTCCGCCGCGCGACAACCACGCATGTGGAACCCGGGTGCCGGGCTGCCCGTGTAACTCCGCCACCACCGACACGGAGTCCGGGTCGGCCGGAGCCGGCTCGTCGGAAACGACGGCGGCCGAGCGATATTGGTGACCGATGAGCAGGGCGAACATTGGCGCCTCCTCGTCGGCAGGCAATTCCGGACCGTTGTCCTCGCGCTGCAGCAGGTGCCGCTCGGCGTGGTAGGTGTCCAGCAATGGTGGATCGGCCGTCCCGGTCAGGACCGCCGCCAGCTTCCAGGCCAGATTGTGTGCGCTCTGGATGGCGCAGTTGGCGCCGCCGGCCTTGAGCGGGGGCATGGCATGAGCCGAGTCGCCGACGAGAAACACCCTGCCGCAGCGGAACTGGTCTGCGACTCGCTCGTAGGGCTGCCACGGCGCGGCCTTGACGATCTCGACATCGCTGGGCTCACCGATTGCCTTGCGGAGGAGCTCATGGCACCTGCCCGCGGTGAATTGCTCCGCAGACTCGCGCCGGCCGGGAAGGTAGGTGGTCACAAACATGCCGAAGTCGTCGCGCACCGGAAAAAATATGCCGTTGACGTCATCGTTCACGACTTGGATGGCATCGCCAGCAGCGAGCTGCGGGACGAATTGTCGCCACGGTCCCCGGAAGTAGATGAAGACGACGTACATCGGCAGTGCCCCGTGGCCCGAGGTCGGTACACCCAAGGCGTCCCGGACCGGACTGTGCACGCCGTCGGCAGCAACCAGGTAGTCAGTGCGCACTGTGTCCTGGGCACCCGAATCCCGGTCGTGCACTACGGCGGTGACGCCGGTTTCGTCCTGCTCGAACGAACACAGCTCGGTCCCGTAGCGGACCTGGCTGCCGTGCCGGCGGATGTGCGCGAGCAGCATCGGCTCGAATGCGCTCTGTGGACAGTACTGCCCGGACGGCTCGAGGCTCAGGTGAGCGAACGGGGCGAAGATCGCGTCGACGTCGAAGGCCTGCCGCGCTTCGGCGGCGTTCAATGCGGGTTTGGCGAGCATGTCCGAAACCCCGTCGGCGATCGCGTGGACCTGATCGGCGAGCCCCAAACCACGCAGGATCTCCAGGCTGCGGAAACTCAGGTTGCGGGCTTTGGGTAGGTGAAGACCTCGCGACGATTCTCCACCAGCAGTGACGGGACTCCGTGCTTGGCGAGTAGGGCCGCGGCGCTCAGCCCGGCGGCACCCGCGCCGACGATCAGTACCGGGACCCGATTGTCGTTCATTGCAACCTCCGCCCTAGTTCCGTTCTGGCCCGAGGTCGGGTGTCGAAACTCGTTGCGGCTACCGCGGGCGAACCACGGCGACCGGCGCGGCCGCCGTCTGCGCCACTTCTGAACTGACCGAGCCGAGCAGCATTCCGGAGAAGCCGCCGCGGCCCCGGCTTCCGACCACCACCAACTGGGCGCGCTCGGATTCCTCCAGCAGCCACCGGGCCGGGGCATCGCGGACCAGCCGCCGGGTGATGTGGACGTCGGGGTAACGCTCCTGCCAACCCGCCAACCGCTCGGCGAGAACCTGATCGCCTTGGCTTTCGTAGCTGTCCCAGGCCCGGTCGAGGAGCGGGACCGTTCGGACATCACTCCACGCGTGCAGAACCAGCAGTGGCGCGTTACGGCGTGACGCCGCGTCGAATGCCCACGCGGTGGCGGCCTCGGAGACCGGCGAACCGTCGACCCCGAGCAGGACGGGCGCATCGGGGCCGGGCGGCGGACCGTCACCGGCATGCGCGACCACCACCGGACAGTACGCATGGTGCAGCAGCCCGGCGCTGACCGAGCCCAGCAGGAGGCGGCCGAGCGATGTGCCGCCGCGGCTTCCCACCACGATCATCGATGCCTCCCGGGAGGCATCGACGAGCGCTGCCACGACGTTTGAACGCAACGCCAGGGTCCGCACCTCCACGGCCTGGGACGCACCGGTCGCCGCGGCCACCGACCTGCGCGCCTGCTCGATAACCTGCTGCGCGTTGTCGTCTTGCCACCGACTGATCTCGTTCTGGGTGCCGTGCAGCGGCGGCGGCCACTCCAGACTCACCGGCTGGGCGACATGCGCCAGCGTCAGGTGTTCATGTCGATTCACCGCTTCACGCGCCGCCCAAGCGACAGCGGCCTCGGCTGCCGGGGACCCATCGACACCGGTCAGGATGCCGTACTTCGTCGGGCTTTGGGTCACTGCGCACTCCTACGGGTAGTACCTACCGATAGTAGTCAGCAGGGCCGCCGGTCGGCCGGGTCAAGCGAGGAAGGCCTCGGCGACCTTCACCACCCGCTCCCGGTCTGCAGCCACCAGCCCGATCCGGGTCCGGCGATCCACGATGTCCTCGACCGTGAGCGCGCCCTCGTGGTTGACCGCGTACTCGAACTCGGCGCGGATCACGTCGATCCCGTCGGCGACCGGTTCGGTGGGACCCGGGCAGGTGGCGGCGGCGATGACGTTGGGCGCCTCGGCCCCATAGCGCGCCACCAGCGACTCGGGCAGCCCGCGCGCCGGCAGCGAGAAAGCTCCCGGGTTGTCCGGTGCGCCGACCAGCGGCAGGTCGCGAGTGCGGCAGGTCGCGGCGGGCAGGCCACGCAATCGCGCCGCGCGGTCCAGCACGTCTTCGGCCATGTGCCGGTATTCGGTCAGCTTGCCACCGATGACGCTGAGTACCCCGGACGCCGATTCGATGACGGCGTGGTTGCGCGAGACGTCGGCGGTGCGCCCCTCCCCGGTGTCGATGAGCGGTCGCAGACCCGCAAACGTACCGATAACGTCGGCGGCGCCCAGTGCGGTCCCCAACGCCGTGTTGACGGTGTCCAGCAGGAACGACACCTCCGCCGAAGTCGCTTGCGGCACATCGGGAACCGGTCCGGGCGCCTCTTCGTCGGTCAACCCGAGGTACACCCGGCCCAGTTGCTCGGGCATGGCGAAGACGAAACGGTTGAGCTCCCCCGGTATCGGCACGGTCAGCGCGGCGGTCGGGTTGCCGAAAGCCGCCGCGTCGAACACCAGGTGGGTGCCGCGACTCGGCCGCAGCCGTAGCGCCGGGTCGATCTCGGCGGCCCATACCCCGGTCGCGTTGATGACGGCCCGCGCATAGACGTCGAAGGATTCCCCGGAGAGCTGATCGGTCAGCCGCACCGAGTCACCGGTGGCCTGCGAGGCCGCCACGTAGTTGAGGATCGTCGCGCCGTGCTGGGCCGCGGTGCGGGCCACCGCGGTGACCAGTCGGGCGTCGTCGATCAATTGCCCGTCATAGGCCAGTAGCCCGCCGTCCAGGCCGTCCCGGCGCACCGTCGGCGACAGCTCGACGACCTGCTTGGCCGAGATCCGCCGCGAGCGGGGCAGCACCGCCGCCGAGGTGCCGGCCAGGCGGCGCAGCACATCGCCGGCGAAAAACCCGGTACGCACCAGTGCCCGGTCGCGGAGCCGCATCGAGCCCAACAACGGCACCAGCTGCGGCATTGCCCGCACCAGGTGAGGTGCGTTGCGGCTCATCAGGATTCCGCGTTCGACAGCACTGCGCCGCGCGATGCCCACGTTGCCGGTCGCCAGGTAACGTAGCCCGCCGTGCACCAACTTGGAGCTCCACCGGCTGGTGCCGAACGCCAGGTCGTGCTTGTCCACCAGCACCACCCGCAAGCCGCGGGTGGCGGCGTCCAAGGCGATGCCGGCACCGGTGATACCGCCGCCGATGACGACGACGTCGACGCGCCCGCCGTCTGCCAGTGCCGTCAACTCGACGGTGCGACGGGCAGCGTTGAGCGCGGTGGTGTCGGGCATCACGAGAGATACCTGTTCAACGCGTAGGACAGTTCGGCAGCCAGCGCGTCGGCATCCAGGATCGGTGCCACGATCTGCGCGGACTGGATCGTCGATTGGGTGATCAGCAGCACCATCGCGGCCAGCCGGCGTGGATTCCCCGCGCGCACGCTGCCGCCCCGCTGTGCAACACGAAGGTCGCTCGCGAGCGCATCGATCAGTATCTGCTGGCTGGTGCCCAGTCGGTCGGCGATGTAGACCATCGCCAACTCGGGGGCCGCATGCAGCACCGATGAGATCAGGTCGTCAGCCCGCAGTCGCTGCGCCAACGCCACCACCCGATTCACCACCGCCTCGCGCCCCTGCCCCCGCAGCGGAACGTCGGCCAGCACGCCGGTGATCTGCTCGGTCAGCAATGCTGCCAGCACCGATTGAGTGTCGGGCCACCGGCGGTACACCGTCGGCCGGCTCACACCAGCCCGGCGGGCGATCTCGGCCAGCGTGACCCGGCCGACGCCGAACGCGACCACGCAGTCGGCCGCGGCCTCCAGGATGCGGTCGCCGACATCAAGCGATCGATCATTACTGATTGACATCATATGTAATACTGTAACGTATGTCTGACAAACTGCTCCCCCCGATGAAGTGGAACGCCTGGGGTGACCCGGCGGCCGCCAAGCCGCTCTCCGACGGAATCCGTCAGCTGCTGAAGGCAGCCCTCGACGTTGACGGCACCGCCGCCGCCGAACCCGATCCCGACCGGGTGCCGTTGCGGCCGTCGATGCTGGCCGGCACCGACCGCCAGGGGCTGGCTGCAATCGTCGGCGATGAGTTCTGCCGGGTCGACCAGCCCGGTCGGCTATTGCGCGCCGGCGGAAAGTCCACCCCGGACCTGCTGCGGCGCAACAAATCCGGGACTCAGGATGCACCTGATGCGGTGCTGCTGCCCGGCGGTCCCGACGGCGAAGACCAGGTCACGGCAATCCTGAATTACTGCAGCAGGCAGGGCATCGCGGTGGTCCCGTTCGGCGGCGGTACCAGCGTCGTAGGTGGGCTCGACCCGATCCGCGGTGACTTCACTGCCGTCATCGCACTGGACCTGCGGCGGTTCGACCAGCTGCTGAACCTCGACGAGATCTCCGGCGAAGCAGAATTCGGCGCCGGGGTCACCGGGCCGGACGCCGAGCGACTTCTGGGCGAGCACGGCTTCTCGCTGGGCCACTTTCCGCAAAGCTTTCAGTTCGCCACCATCGGCGGATTCGCCGCCACCCGTTCGTCGGGCCAGAATTCGGCCGGTTACGGCCGATTCGACGATATGGTCCGCGGGCTGCGGACGATCACCCCGGCCGGCGTGCTGGATCTGGGCCGTGCTCCGGCCTCGGCGGCCGGCCCGGACCTGCGCCAACTGCTGATCGGCTCGGAAGGCGCATTCGGCGTCATCACTCGAGTGCGCGTGCGGGTGCATCCGGTGCCGGCGACCACCCGCTACGAGGCGTGGTCGTTCCCGGACTTCGCCACCGGCGCCGCGGCGCTGCGGATAGTCACCCAGACCGGCACCGGCCCGACCATCGTCCGGCTCTCCGACGAAGCCGAGACAGGTGTCAACCTGGCCAGCACCGAGCAGATCGGCGAACAGCAGATCACCGGTGGCTGCCTGGCGATCACGCTGTTCGAAGGAACCGTCGAGCACACCGAGAGCCGGCATGCCGAAACCCGGGCGGTGCTGGCCGCCCACGGCGGCACCTCGTTGGGCGAGCAACCGGCGCGGGCCTGGGAGCACGGCCGATTCTCCGCGCCGTACCTGCGCGATTCGCTGCTGGCCGCCGGAGCGCTGTGCGAAACGCTGGAGACCGCCACCGACTGGTCCAACATTGCCGCGCTCAAGGCCGCTGTTACCGAGGCACTGACCACGGCGCTGGCCGACAGCGGCACCCCCGCCCTGGTGCTGTGCCACATTTCGCACGTCTACCCTACCGGGGCGTCGCTGTACTTCACCGTCGTCGCCGGGCAACGCGGCAACCCGATCGACCAGTGGCGCGCCGCTAAAACCGCTGCTGCCGAGGCGATTATGCGCACCGGCGGAACCATCACCCACCACCACGCCGTCGGCGCCGATCACCGGCCGTGGATGGACGACGAGGTGGGCGAGCTGGGCGTGCAAGTGCTGCGGGCGGTGAAGGCCACGCTGGATCCGGCCGGCATCCTCAACCCCGGCAAACTGATCCCGTGACTGCACTGCATCGGCGCGCGATCGGCCATGTGGTGGTGTTGACCAACCCCGCCGCAGGCCACGGAAACGCACGACGCGCCGCACAAGCTGCGATCATCCAATTCCAGCGCCGAGGAGTCGACGTCGTCGAAATCGTCGGTGCCGACGTGCAGCACGCGCGCCGCCTGCTCGATGAGGCATTACAGAAGGGCACCGACGCTCTGGTCGTTGCCGGCGGTGACGGCGTCATCTCCGAGGCGCTACAGGCATTGGCGGGCAACGATATTCCGCTGGGTATCGTTGCAGCCGGCACCGGCAACGACCACGCCCGCGAATACGGGCTGCCCACTGCGGATCCGGCAGCCGCCGCCGACATCATCGCCGACGGCTGGACCGAAACCGTTGATCTGGGCCGGATTCGCCGCGATGACGGCACAACCAAGTGGTTCGGCACCGTCGCGGCAACCGGTTTCGATTCCTTGGTCAGCGACCGCGCCAATCGGATGAGCTGGCCGCGCGGCCGGATGCGCTACAACCTGGCGATGCTGGCCGAATTATCGCAGCTGCGCCTGCTGCCGTTCCGGCTGGTGCTCGACGGCTCGGATGAGATCCGCACACCGCTGACCATGGCGGCGTTCGGTAACACCCGCAGCTACGGCGGCGGCATGCTGATCTGCCCGGCCGCCGACCACGCCGACGGGCTGCTCGACATCACGATGGTGCACTCGGCGTCGCGCACCAAGCTGATCCGGCTGTTCCCCACCGTGTTCAAGGGCACCCACGTCGACCTGGACCAGGTCACCACCGCGCGCGCCCGCTCGGTGTATGTGGAATGCCCGGGCATCAACGCCTATGCCGACGGCGACTATGCCGGCCGGTTGCCGATCGAGATCACCGCGACGTCGGGAGCACTGTCAATTCTGCGTGCGCCCTGACCTGTCTCAAGAGACCAGCGAGGTCCACAGGTCCCCGAGCTGGCCGGCCAGCCCGTCACCCGAGGTGCTGAAGTCGGCGGCCGGCGGTGCATCCGTGTCCAGCCATGGGAAGTCCGGGATGTAAGTGCCAGCCGGCAGGAAGGGGTTCAGCATCACGTACCACGATGTCGCGAAGTCGATGAGTACCTGGAAGACGTTAGGCATCGGCACCAGCGGGTCCGCCGACGGGTCGGCAGTCAAGCTGGTCCAAAAATCCGTCCACGGCTTACCGGCATCCAAGGTGAACGTCGTCCCGGCCCACGGGTAGACGTGCGAGCCATCTGAGTCGATGTCCGTCCCGGGGATGCCCAACGCACCCTCGGCCGCGCCGTGCGGATTGGTGATAGTGGGCCCGTCCGTCGGGAAGGTGTATCCGTTCTGCAGCTCCGAGATCGGCACCTGGCCGTAGCCATTGAACAGCGACATCCAGCCGTCGAGCCTGCAGAACACGGCGTCGCAAGCGGTGTTGGACGGGACTTCAGCCTCAAGATAACCGATCAACTGCTCACCGAGCGGCTTCGAGAGCGCCGGAAACGGGATCAGCATGTCGATCAGTGCCTGGATACGCGGCGGGTCACCGAGGTCGGTACCCCAGATGTTCGTCTCGCTCGCGACGAACCACGGCCCGGTGAAGAACTGCGAGTAGGCGAACGCGTCGATTGCTTTCAGCGCGTTGGCCGGGATGTTGATGATGTCGTAGAGCAGGTTCAGCGGAATGTTGGCCAGATCCCCATCGGCGGTCAACTGCACGGCGACGCTTGACGTGGCGACCTCTGGTGTGGCCGGACTGGCGGTGATCAGACCAGCAGCCACCAGCGTCGCGCTCGCGATCGCAGCCGAGCACATCAGAGCATGCATGATTTCTCCTCGACAAGGGGGCCAGCGCGCAGACTGAATTTACCCTAAGAAGGAGTTATTGACGAGCTAAGTTATCCTGTGAGTTACCCCACACCGCGGCTGAGCCAGGACACCTCTGCGCCGTCGCCGCCACCGCGGTAGGCCTCCAGCGCGTCGTCCCAGGCGGTGCCCAGCACCGTTTCCAGCTCCGCGGCCAACGCGTCGGCGCCGGCCGCCATCATCGTGCGCAGACGATTCTCACCGACCATCACGTCACCATTGGCGCTCATCGCCCCGCTCCACAACCCCAGCTGCGGAGTGTGGCTGAACCGCTGGCCGTCCACTCCGGCGCTGGGGTCTTCGGTGACCTCGAAGCGCAACACCGACCAGGACCGCAGCGCGTTGGCCAGTCGGCCGCCGGTGCCCACCGGCCCGACCCAGTTGATGACGGCACGCAGCTGTGCCGGCATGGCCGGCTGGGGTGTCCAGTTGAGTTTCGCCGGGGCCGCACGGGTCCCCAACGCCGAGGTCAGCGCCCACTCGACATGCGGGCACACCGCAGCAGGCGATGCGTGGATATACACCACGCCGCTGGTCACGTCGGCGAATTGATTCGTCGCGCGCATCAGTTGCTCCTTCGGTTCCACGAGGGACGTCTTCCCCAACGACCTGGTGGAACCGTGCCGAACAGTGATGCTGCTGTTTTTTTAGTGTCGTATGTGTCTATTGTGCCTTGTGAGACGCGTGTTGGCTAGCCCCGGCCGTACTCAGACACCACCGCGTCGGCCAGCACCGGCCACCGACCCGTCACCCAGTCGCCGAAGTCGCGGTCGGTGAGCACCACCAACGCCCGCTTGATCGCAGGATCAGCCCAGATCAGCGTGCCTGATTGGCCGAAATGGCCATAGGTTCGCGCCGAGTTCCCCGCACCCGTCCAGTGCGGGGACTTGCCGTCGCGAATCTCGAATCCCAGGCCCCAGTCGTTGGGCCGCTGCGCCCCGTAGCCGGGTAGCACACCGTCCAGGCCGGGAAATTGCACGCTGACGGCCTCGGCATGCAACTGCGGCGATACCGTCACCGGTACCAACAGGTCGCCGGCGAAAGCGGCCAGATCGGCCACAGTCGAGGTGGCCCCGAAACCGGCCGCCGCGGCGCCGCCGTCCAGCCGGCTAGCCGTCATGCCCAGCGGTTCGAACACCGCTTCGTCCAGATAGCGGCCGAACTCGATGCCCGAGGCCTGCTGCACCGCCGCGGCCAGCACCGCGAAGCCGTGGTTGGAGTACACCCGCCGAGTGCCGGGTTTGGCCAGGATTCGGTCGGAGTCCGCTGAGAGCCCGGAGGCATGCGCAAGCAGATGTCGCACCGTGGCGCCGGGCGGACCGGCCGGGGTGTCCAGCTCGACGGCACCCTCCTCGACGGCGACCTGTACCGCCCGGGCGGCCAGCGGTTTGGTGACCGACGCCAGGTAGAACGGCCGCGCCGTGTCACCGTGGGTGGCCAGGACACCGTGCGGACCGATCACCGCGGCGGCTGCGTGACCGACCGGCCAGTCGTCGAGGGCTTCGAGGGCAGACATCGGCAGCTAGCCTATCGGCGCTCGCAAGCGCGGCGGAGCCGGGCGCAGCGGGGCGCCGGCAGCTAGCCTAGCCGCGGCCGTCGGGCCCGGCCTCCGCGCGGATCTCGGCGCGAACCGCCTTGCGATAGCTGCTCGCGCTGCAGCCGAACCAGCGCTGGCACGAACGGCTGAGCACGCTCTGCTCGGCATACCCGAGTTCGCGGGTCAGGTGGGACAGGCTGATATCGGTGTCGCGCAGATAGCGGCGGGCGGCGTCTCGGCGAACACCGTCGACCAGGGCGGCGAACGTGATCTCCTCGGCGGCCAGCCGCCGGTGCAACGCCTTGGGGTGCAAGCCGAGTTCGCCCGCAATCAGCTCCAGGTTCACCGTGGCCGTGGGCAGCAGCTGACGGGCCATAGCGCGGACGGACGCGGCGATGCCCGGCGATTCGGCGGTGATCCCGCTGAGGTATCGCACCATGGCCTGATGCGCCTGGTCGTCGCGGCGCAGCGGGCGGTCCAGATCGGCGGTACGCAGCGTGAAACCCGCGACCGGCTGGGCGAAGTAGGGCCGACAGCCGAAATACGCCAGATAGTCGCGCACCGGGGTGAGCGGTTCGTGCGGAAGATGTACCGACAGCGGCGCATATGGGGCGTCGAACATCATCCGCATGATCCCCAGCGACACCCCGAGCGACAACTCGGTGGTCTGCACGTGCGGCGGGGACCGCTCGATCAGGACCTCGAACGCGTAGAACGACTCGGTGCTGTTCTCCCCCGGCGTGATGCGCGCGGAGATCGCCGGGCTGTAGGCGGACAAGAACCGCTCCACGATCGAAAACCCGGCGCCGATGGTGGCGGCGGTGCGCGCGGCCACCCCCAGCGGCCCGAAGTTCCCGATGTCTTGGCGCAGCGCCAGCCGTCGTCCGAAATCCGGACAGGCGGTCGCACTCGCTGCAGTCTCGACGGCCAGGATCACCGCGCGGTACGGCACGAAGACCTCGTGCGTCCCGACCGCCCCGGCCGGCACCCCGGCCACCCGAAGCAACTCCGCCGGATCACCGCCGAGCTCGGCGACCAGGGCCGAATAACCGGACAGCGCGGTGCCGCGCACCACGGACATGTCCGTAACTATCAAAGAAGTGTCCGCAGATGTCAAGACTTCGATGGTCCCGCAGGCCATGCTGGGAACAGCATTTCAGCTGAAAGGAACTCCCCGTGAGCTTTGACACCGTGATACGCGACGCCCGGTGGTTCGACGGCACCGGCGCCCCGTCGGCGATCCGCAACATCGGTATTCGCGACGGGCACATCACCGCCGTCACCGCCGAGCCGCTCGACGAGGCAGGCTGCCCGCAGGTGATCGACGCCGCAGGCAAGTGGGTGCTTCCCGGGCTGATCGACATCCACACCCACTACGACGTCGAGGTGCTGGTCAGCCCGTCGCTCTCGGAGTCGGTGCGGCACGGCGTGACGACGGTCGTGGTGGGTTCGTGTTCACTGTCCACCATTCACGTCGACGGTCAGGATGCCGGCGACATCTTCGGTCGCGTGGAGGCGATCCCGCGCGAACACGTCGTCGGCGCGATCGATCG
>JBDTEP010000236.1:0-19607 GCA_039922455.1 Mycobacterium sp.
ATGCTCGGCGTCGAAATAGCCCTGCAGGTCGCCGGGTTCATGCGGCGGCCCCAGCTTCGCCTCTCCTCCGTCGAGCCTCGCTGAACCGCCGGGTTCATGCGGCGGCCCCAGCTTCGCCTCTCCTCCGTCGAGCCTCGCTGAACCGCCGGGTTCATGCGTGCGGGTGAAGCCGTGCAGCACCCGCACCCGCGGCATGGCGGCGAGTTCGTCTCGGTAGCAGGCCTCCTCGCGGGAGCGGGCATAGTGGATGAATGCCACCCGGCCGGCATAGCGTTCGGCAACCAGCGTGCGCAGCATCGACATCACCGGGGTGATCCCACTGCCTCCGGAGACCAGCAGGATACGACGGGGCCGGATCGCCGGCAGCACGAAATCGCCGCCGGCTTTCTCCAAGCCCACGACCATGCCGGGCCGGGCGTTGCGGTACAGGTGCTCGGAGACCAGGCCGTCCTCGTGCCGGCCGATGGTGAGCTCGATGAGCCGCTGCCCCTCGGCGCTCGCCGGCGAGTAGCACCGGGTGCGCCGGCGTCCGTCGATGTCGACCGTCAGGTTGACGTGCTGGCCGGCCTTAAAGCCGCCGAATGCGTCGTTGGGTTCGAGCAGCAGGGTCACGCTGCGCGGGGTGGCGCGCCGAACCGCGACCACCCGGGCGCGGGCGTCGTTGCGGGTCCAGGTCGGCGACACCAGTTCGGTATAGCGATCGACTCCGTGGGGGCCGGTGAGCAGATCGAGCAGGCTGGAGCCCAATACTCGCCGCGTCAAAGTTTGAGTGAACATACGTACACAGTGAACAATCGTTCACGGTTCGTCAAGGACTTTTCGCCGCTTGTGTTACGCTTCACATCAGTGAACAGTCGTACTCCGAATTCACGGTCCGTGCGCACGCGTCCACCCCGTCCGCCTCGGCCCGAGCGTCCGCCCAGACCAGAACGACCGGAGCGGGCGTCGCGCGAGGAACGCAAAGAAGCCACTCGCCGCGCCATTATCGGTGCGGCGCTGACTCTGCTGGACGAACGCAGTTTTAGCGCACTGAGTCTGCGCGAGGTGACTCGCGGGGCCAACATTGTGCCGGCCGCCTTCTACCGCCATTTCGAGTCGATGGACGCGCTGGGCCTGGTGCTCATCGACGAGTCCTTTCGGGCCCTGCGGGAGACGCTGCGCGACGCCCGCACCGGCGGGTTTGACCCCACCCGGGTCATCGAGTCGTCGGTGGAGGTCCTGGTCGACAGCGTGGCAGCCCGCCACGAATACTGGCGATTCATCAACCGGGAACGCTTCAGCGGGATGACAGTGCTGCGCTATGCGATCCGCACCGAGATCCGGTTGATCACATCCGAGCTGGCCACCGACCTCGCACGCTTCCCCAAGTTGAGCGGGTGGAGCACTGAGGACCTCAACGTCCTGGCGGGGCTGTTCGTCAACGCCATGATCGTCAACGCCGAGGCCATCGAAGAGGCCCCGGATGCGGAGGCTCTGAGCGAAATCAAACATGTTGCGGTTAAACAACTCCGGATGATCGCCGTCGCTGCCGCCAGCTGGCGCAGCAAACCCTGAGCGGTGCGCCCCGCCACACGGCGGTTCCGGGAGACTGGCCGACATCACCGGCCCGGGCGTCACCGATCGGTGCGGCGTGACGTGTTCGGACCTGGGCGCCTCGGTGCTGGCGCCCAACGGCACGCTGGTGTCGGTGTTCGGCGACACTTTCGCCGGCGAAAAGGTCGGCCGGGGCGACTGGCGTCCCCCGGTAATCCTGATCGGCACCGGCGACGCCGGCGACCGAGTCCGCTATCAGCGCGCCGGCGGGGCCGGTAATGCCATAGTTGCCGGGCGTAGTCGGGGTCGGGGCTTTAGTCCGGGAGCGCCGGCGGCACCGCACCAAGGCGGGCGCCCCATAGAATCCTCAGTAACATCCAGGGAGAATGGGCACTTCCGGCGAGAAAACTAAGATTTTGCTGGGGAACTGCTAGCATCGCCGCCAATTGGTCCGCATAACTTCGGCGAGGAAATTCGATCGTGACAACAGTCAAGCAGTTTCTGTGTGGTGCGGCCGTCGCCGGTCTGGTTGCCGGAACGGGATCGGTGGTAGCGACACAAGTCGGGCTTTCCGCGCGGACCGCCGACTGGATGCTTGCCGCCGAGCACGTGCTGCTCTTCGGTACCGACGGCACCAACCTCGACAAGATCCTGGAATACGCCTACAACGACGACAGCGGTTTCAAGATGCTGATGGACCGAGGCGTCACCGGCGCCACGAGCATCGTCGGTCACCAGACGATGTCCACTCCATCGTGGTCGACGATCCTCACCGGGGTGTGGGACGACAAGCATGGGGTGGTCAGCAACGTGTACCGGCCCGAGCCGTACACGACCTGGCCGTCGGTGTTCAACCTGATCGAGCACAACAAGCCGGAGATCGACACCACGGTCATCTCCGGCCGGGGCCTCTTCACCGAGATGGCCTCCACCGGTGGCTATCCGGCCGACAACGTCATCGCCATTACCGGTGGCTCCACCTCAGCGGAGATGGACGCGCTGGCCACCGACGCGACCATCGCCAAGATCCTGAGCACCACGGATAACCCGGACATCTCGACTTTCATGTTCTCTTACCAGTCGCAGGTCGACCACGCCGGACACTCGTATAGCGGTGGGTCGGACGAATACATGCACGCCGTCATCAACGTCGGGGCCAACCTCAAGCAGATCCTGGAGGCGGTAGCCCAGGCCGAGGCGGCCACCGGCGACCGCTGGACGATCATCGCGGTCACCGACCACGGCCACCAGCAGACGCTGACCCTGCCCGGTTTCAGCCTCGGCCACGGCTTCCAGTCACCCAACGAGACATCGAGTTTCGTCATGTTGTCGCTGGCCGGCAATGATGCGCAGGCCGGCGGCCAGAACCTGAACTACTCCATTACCGACATCACCCCGACGATCCTGCAGGCCTTCGGGATCCCGATGCGGTCGGACTTCGACGGCGTCCCGATGCAGAGCGACCCGAGCATTCTGAACAGCTTCGTCTTCCCGGTCGATCTCAAGCAGTCCCTCACCGATTCGATCAACAACTTCGGCTACCCGAACATCGGCATCGAGCTCATGTTGGGCCTTCGTGCGCTGGCCGGCGGTGCCGGCTTCTTCCTCGAGAGTTACTTCCTCCCTCCCATCCTCAACTACCTGCAGACGCTCGTCGACCAAGACATCTTCCTGATCAGCGAGCTGGCCCAGGGCGCCCAGTGGGTGCTCAAATCCGTCGGTGGGGTGGTGGCCGACGTGGCCACGGACTTGGGCAGAGCGGTCGGATACCTGACCGGAGCGGGCGTCATCGCACCGAACGACGCGCCGCTGCCGCTGCCGGGAAGCGCCGAGTTCTCCGGGGTGCAGGCCTTGTTGGCCGACCACACCTTTGCTGCTCCCGACCTGGGAGACGCCGACCTGCCCCAGATGCTCGACCTCGACGCACTGGTGGGCTGATACCCGGAGCGATAGCGTCCTGGCAGTTACCTGACCACGCGGGCCCAGGATGCATTTAGCGGCCCTGTTCAACGAAGGAGCGGTGAAACCGTGCAGACCCCCATTTGCGAACAATATGGCATCGACTTCCCGCTCTTTGCCTTCAGCCACTGCCGCGACGTTGTGGCCGCCGTGACGAACGCTGGCGGCTTCGGCGTGCTCGGCGGCGCCGCATACACCCCTGAGCAATTGGATCAGGAGTTGAGTTGGATCGATGAGCAGGTGAAGGGCAAGCCCTACGGCATCGACATCATCGTGCCCGCCAGATTCGAAGGCAAGGGTGAGAATCTATCCGGCCGCCAACTGTCCGACCGGATCCCGGATGACTACCAGAATTTCATCGCAGAACTGTTGGCCGAGCATGGCATCGAGCCCGAGAACACCCCCCGGCTGGGAACAGCCTTGCTCGCCGGTAGCACTGGCGAGCAACTGCTAGAAGTTGCCGTCACCCATCCCATCAGGCTGATGGCCAATGCGCTCGGCGTGCCACCGGACTACATGATCAAGTCCGGAAAAGACAACGGCATCCCGGTCGCGGCCCTTGTCGGCGCCAAGGAACACGCCATCAAGCAGCTAGCCCACGGAGTCGACCTGATCGTCGCCCAGGGCACCGAGGCAGGTGGCCACTGCGGCGAAGTCTCCACGTTGGTACTGGTTCCTGAAGTCATCGACGCCATCGACAATGCCGTGCCCGTCCTCGCTGCCGGCGGGATCGTCACCGGTCGACAGATGGCAGCGTGCGTGGCCATGGGCGCGGCCGGAGCATGGACCGGTTCGGTGTGGCTCACCACCGACGAAGCCGAAACAGCCCCGCATACCGTGCAGAAGATGCTCGCGGCCACTTCACGGGACACGATCCGCTCCACGGGCCGCACCGGGAAGCCGGCTCGACAGCTGGTATCCGATTGGACTGACGCATGGCGGCCCAACGACAGCGGGCACGCAACGCTGCCGCTGCCGCTGCAGTCCATGCTGGCCGAACCCGCACTTCGCCGCGTCGACAAGCTCGCCGCTGCCGGACACCCCGGGGCGCAAGCCCTGGCCACCTATTTCGTCGGCCAGGGTGTTGGACTCATGAACAAGGTGCAGCCCGCGCGTGACGTCGTGTTCGAGTTCGCGCGGGATTACATTGCGGCCGCCGAACGACTCGGTGCCTCCGTTGGTGACTAACCGTCGCTGGTCCATCGGTTTACCGCGGGTCGCGCCGCATCCGCCACAGCGTCGGCCCACCACCGGGCAACGTGATCTCCCCGATCACCTGGAAGCCGAAACGCTCGTAGTACGGCACGTTTTCAAGCTTGCTGGACTCCAGGTACGCCGGGCAGTATTCGGCGTCGCAGAGATCCAGCCGGGGCTGCATGACGGCCTGGCCGAACCCCCGCCCACGCACCGAGGGATCGCTGCCGATCACCGCCAGATACCAGTGCGGCTCCTCGGGGTGGTTGGCCTCCAACAGATCCGAGATCGTCCGCCCTTGTGAAATACGGAAGCCGAACGCCCGGACCAGCGTCGGCAGCATTCGCAGCTGCGTCCACGTCGACTGTTTCCAGCGGCCCGGCGGATCCCACAGTGCCGCCGCTCCGACGGTCGAGCCGTCGCAGGCCACCTCCACCCCGCCACCACCCAGGTGGTGATGCCGAGTGGACGTGGCGAAGAACGCCGTCAGCTGCGCGGCGCGGGTGGCATCGTCGGGCAGCATCCACATCGACACCGGATCGTCGTAGAACGCCCGCCCCAGCGTCGCGGCGAGCGGTTTGATGTCGGGTTTGTGCGCGGATCGCACGTCGATAGCCATCTGGCCAGATTAGTGCGGCGCGCGGGGCAGGATCGATGACTATGAGCACCCTGCTCTGGGATCAGCACACCTGCCTGCCGCTGCGCGACGGCACCGACGTGGCGCCGCTGACCCGCTACCAGCGAACCGGCGGCGCCGTGCTGTCGGTGAACGCGGGCTATTCACCGCAGCGTTTCGCCGACACCATGGCCCTGCTGGCGCATTATCGTCGCGCGATCGACGCCCACCCGGGCCTGACTGTGGCGGCCGGCCTGGCTGACGTCGACGCGATCACCGGCGCGGGCGGCATCGCGGTGGTGTTCGACCTGGAGGACTCCAACCCGCTCGACGACAACCTCGAGAACCTGCCCGTCCTGGCCGAGCACGGGGTGCGCACGCTGTTGCCCACCTACAACCACGTCAACCGCGCCGGCAGCGGTTGCCTAGACGCCACCGACGGCGGGCTCACCGGGTGGGGCCGCGCGATCGTTACCGAGATGAACGCCGTCGGCATGGTTCCCGACGGCTCGCACTGCAGCGCCCGCACCGGCTTGGACATCTGCGAAGTGTCGACCGGCCCGATGATCTACAGCCACTCCTGCATGCGGGCGGTCTGGGATCACCCGCGCAACATCACCGACGATCAGGCCCGGGCGTGCGCCGCCACCGGCGGTGTCGTCGGCATCACCGGGGTGGGAATCTTCCTGGGCCCCAACACACCAACGCTGGCTTCGATGACGCGCCATCTGGAGTACGCGGTCGAGCTGGTGGGGATCGAGCACGTCGGGGTCAGCACCGACTACTCGTTCGACCACACCGAATTCAACGACGAGATGGCCGCCAACCCGCAGTTGTTCGACGACAGCTACACCCGCTGGGGCCCGATCCAATGGATGCCACCGGAGATCTGGCTGCAACTACGCGGGCACCTTTCGGCGCGCGGCTGGGCCGACGCCGACGTGGCCGCGGTGCTCGGCGGCAACTTCTACCGGGTTGCCGGGCAGACCTGGCGCGCCTAGTGTGCCACGGCACCGTCGGTGAACGCCTTTACCGCGCTGAGGAAGTCGGCGGGCTTCTCCACCATAGTGCTGTGCCCTGGCCCGGCGATGACGACCGGCGACAGGCCCGCCGCACGGTAGCGCTCCACCAGACGTTTGCTCATCCGCCGCCGGTATCGCGGGATTAGTCTGGAACGAAATTGGACCGACAGGAGGCAGCAGTGAGCGACCACGACATTCGGATGATCGTCTTGTCCACCGACAACCTGGACGAATCAATCAAGTTCTACAGCGAAACCCTCGGCATGCCATTGAAGTTCCGCGACGGCGCACACTTCGCCGCCCTGGACGGCGGATCCGTGACGCTGGCGTTGGCGACCGCGGTGGATCATCCTATCCACGGCCAGGTCGTGGTCGGCATCAAGACCGACGATGTCGACGCCGCCGCGGAGGCCATCGAAGCCAGCGGCGGCGGCATCGTGAAGGGCCCGTATGACGACGCCCACGAACGCCGCGCGGTGGTTTATGACAACAAGGGCAACGGGCTGGTGTTCTACAAGCCGCTGGCTCGGTGAGGCTTAGTCGCTCGTCCGGTACGGCGCCACAATTTGTTGATCGACACTTGCCGTTCACCCACGATCCGTTTATTGAGCAGACACAGCGACTCATCAATCCCGCAGACCATGTCCTGACAGCCTCGGTGGGACGATGAACGGCCTCCGCTTCATCAGGCCGTCCGCCGGGCGGGTGTTGTGGTCGATCATCACGGTGACCGCGGCATGCTCGTCAAACTGGCTGCATCAAGGGTGCGGCCATCAGCGTGGACGCTGACAAACCGAGGGGCACACTCCTCGCCACCAGATCGATCAATACAAGGTGGCGATGGATGACACGAACACCAAGATCTACGCAATGCAGGACTTGTGCGGTGAGTGAGAGCCGCTCGCCTCAGCCGCGGACACGCTCGACGGGATCAGGTGTCGCCGGGAGTGCCAAAGCACAGGCAGCGTTGAGGCAGACACTGCCGCGGCCAAGCTGACCGCCTTCCACCTAGATAACAGGGTGCAAACGCGAAAGCGGCATCCGGGGATACGATCCGCAACGTGACCATGACACCACCCTGGCCTATACCACCGCCAGTTCAACCGCACCGTCGGCCGGTTGTAGCACTCACCGCGCTAACTGCCTTGCTAGCGGTAGCCGCTTTGATTGTGTCGGTTGCGGCGCTCAACAAGTCGGCGGGATCCGCAACGCCTGCATATACAGCCGCGCAGAAGGCCGCGGCGGAGACGCAGTTGTGTGACCGATACAAGCTTGCAGGTGGCGCGATGCATATCGCGACCAGCGCCCCCGACGGAGATGTCGCGATTGCCCGCGTCTCTCTGACTAACGGGGCCGTGATACTTGAAACGGCGGCCGCATCGCCGGTCCTCGATTCCAAATACCGCGACGCGGCGCGCGCTTTAGCTACTGCTTACCAAACTCAATTGGCGATGGGTCTAACTGCAACCACAGAGCAATACCAATCAGCGATGGACGACACTAACGCCAAAGATCGTGTGATGCAGGATTTGTTCGGTGGTTGATTTACCGCCTGGGGTATGGTCCGCCTGGCTGGTGGGCGCGTGGTGGCCCGGGCCGCCTTCCCAACCAACGGGGGGAATCACCTTCTGGTCTGGCCATACCGCTGTCGAAGATCAGGAATCCAGCGAGGTTAACAATCTCCTCACGTTCTTCGCAATGAACAACGGCGGCCACACCGCCGATGACATGATTGACACGCTGCGGACGGTGCGGACGGGCATAAAGCGGCTGAAAAAAAATCGCGACGACTGTAACGCTACGAGTCTTGCCAATAGCAGAGTTGTCTGCGCCGTTAATAATCTTCGTGACCGCCTCACTGAAATTTCCGGTCAAGGCAACAAAGAGATCAATGACATACTCTCGCGGCAAGGCTCCGTGGAATCAGAATTGCCGGACATCAACGAGGTGATCGACGTAGCTAACGCTCTAGCGATGGGCGTTGGGATTAATGCCAATAGTGCGATCGCTACGGCGACCCAGTCAATGCTCAACGATATGGATGTCGGTGAAGACGCCCAGAAGTGGCCCCAGGAACACGGCGCGGACTTCGGCACACCGCCGGTGCGGCACGTCACCCCTGGCGACGTAAACAAGGTGCCGCGTAAAGGCGGCGACACCGGCTGGACACCAACTGACGGCCAGGGCGGCGACGGGGGAGCAGGCGGCACCGGGTCACCCAGCGGAGTCGGCACAACAGGCGGTACCGGCAGCCCAGCCGGGGGTGGAACAGCCGCCGGCACCGGCACCGGCGGCGGCGGCGGCACCGTCAGCAACCCGCCCACAAGCACCGGCAACGTCGCCAGTTCAACTACCAGCACCAGCACCAGCACCAGCACCAGCACCCATGGTGCACCCACCAGCCCCATTCAAGGGGCTAGTTCGAGGCTGCCGCGCATCGTGCAGACCGTCGCACGCGCTGTGGCCCGCAGATCCGGGGTCGCTGACAACGAGATCGACCTGTTCCGGCAGGTGGTCACCGATACCGCGACGCGGGTACTGTCGGCCTATCCCGAGCACGCCCCCAGGGATGTCGCTGACTGGATGCTGTTGGCGGCCATCGACGCCCTGATCGACGGAATCGAAGAGACCGCCCGCTACCACCTGGCCTGGAACCAGACGGTCGCGGTACGGCATGGAGGTGAAATGCCATGACAGATCCGATCACAGTCAACCCGCAGGACTACCTGAATATTTTGCTGGGGCTACCGCCGCAGCCGATCCCACCGGGTCCAGTCCATACGGGCGGTGCAACTCCGGTCGACATGACCGCCGCGGCGTTCGGTGCCGTGAGCAACGCGGACTTGCCCGCGACCAACACCCAAATCGCCGAAGACCACGCCGATCGCACCGGCCACGCCGCAGACGCGGCGCAGAAGTTCGCCGCCAACGAGAGCGACGCGGTGTCGCAGTTCCAGGACGTCGCCGCACAGGGCACCGGCGAGATGGCCCAGCAGGACGCGATGGGCGGCGCGATGCAGGGCGTCACCGGCGCGATGCAAGGCGTCACCAGCGCACTCAGCGGCGTCCTCGGCTCGGTGGGCAAACTGCCGCAGGGGCTGATGCAGGCCGGGCAGGGTGCATTGTCGCCGCTGATGAGCGCGGCGCAGTCCCTGGGGAAGGCCGGGCTCGGCGGCGCCACCCTTGCCTCGGACATCAGCCCCGACCCCGGCTTGGGCGGCAGTGACTTCGGCTCCGGCGGAAGCGGCGGCGGCGGACTGGGGATGGGCACCACCCCGGCCAGCAACCTCGGCCCGCCCCCGGTGCCGGGAACGTCGACGCCGACGACTCCCGCCAGCTCGATGGCCAGTACCGGCTCGGCCGGTCCCGGGGGCGGCAGCCCTACCGCGGGCGGGGCGGGTGGCGGCGGGATGATGCCGATGATGCCGGGCGGGGCGGGCGCTGGCGGCAAAGACGGCAAGGCGGGCGAGAAGCGGATCGCTGCCCCCGGGGTATCCAATGGCCAGCCTGTCAAAGGCCGGACCACGGCCCCGCCGAATGTGCCGGTGACCAAGTCGGCCGCGAAAAATTCGATTCAGCCGGCTTTTACGCCGATGAAACGCATCGTGGAAAGGGATGACCCGTCAAAGTGACGGGCCCGCCCAGCTGCTGATCGGACAAGTTACCCTGCGGAGCTTCATCGGCGGCGGTGTCGTAGTGCTGATGGTCGCCTATCTGCGCAGATTCCTCTCGGCGCTGCTGATTTCGACTGGACGCCCTGGAACTGTACGGACAGAATGTGTAGGGCGTGTCCCCGATACCTCGCTCCCGTAGTGGTCCTACTCGAGCGACGCGCACATCGACCCGACCGCCGACGGCCCGGCAGCACCGGACGAAAAACCGTGCCCGCCCCTCCTGAGTCGATTCACCGGCCCCCTTGGCGCCGCCGCGAGGAGCGCACTCGCACAAGCAAATAGGCGCCTCCCAGTAAACATGACAGTATGCGGAGCAGATCGAAGAAGACCCGCTCGCCCGTCGAGGGTAGGCCGACTATAAAGAACGGCACGCCCAGTAGACCAAAGACGACAAGGGCAACTCCGAAGAACACTACGCGGCGGGGATTTTCATCGAGCCGCGACAATGCCCCGGCCACTATCAATAGCGGCAGCACTACCTGAAATAAATCCCGAAACATTCATCACCTGGCATTCATAGTCCGGCATGAAACAAGAGTCTCCTGATTAGGTTTCCGCATACTACGCTCCACCTAAACATTGAAGCAGATCCCCGATATTCAGTACGCCGTCGGCCAGCCCTCCAGCAGCGGCAATAATCGCAATGGGTGGAGCTTCTGCGAGCGGTACCGCTCCTGCGATACTCAAACCATCCAAGCCGATTGCAGAAAGACTCCTGGCCGCGTCACCTACGGTGCACTGACCTGCCTGCGCCATTTGTAATACTCGGATCAACTGCGCTTGTCGACCCCGTACGTAGGCCGACCCTGATGTCTCGGACAGTGCCTGCATCCACTCCGCCGGAGTCTTATTTGGAACATGCGTATTGATCCATTGGGTTCCGGCTTCGGCAACTTCCGGAGGTATCCAAGACGGCCCAAATTTCACCGGCGGGACTTGCGGACCCCTGTCGGGCGGCATGCCACCGAGTTCCACCGGCAGCCCCGAAAGCGGATCTTCGGGCGTCGGTATTTTCGGAGGCGGCGGTGGCGGGGTTGGTGAGTCTGGTTTGACCGGCGGTTTTTGTGGAAGTCTGTTGCCTGGTCCAAATCCGAGCATTTCTGTTTCGGCCCGGCCTACCTGGCCAACGTTATCTTTGGGATTTCTCCCCGCCCCCGACGGCAGGTCTTCACTAATGGTGTAACGCCCGGTCAATGCCTGCACTTGCGCCGCCCGCTGCGAACTGTCTGCGGCGCCGGCGGCGACGATCTTGTGGATCTGCCGGGTTTTGCCGGTCAGATACGCCTGGAACTGGCGGGCGCCGGGCGGGGTGTCCAGAGCCGGCCAGGTAGTGGACGCCTGCTTGATCTCGGCCTCGATGGCATCCAGACGCTGCCGCGACTGCACGTTGTACCGGTGGGCGCCGCGCAGGATCACCTCGAAGGACCGGTCGAACTCGACCGACTCCGCTAACCGCTGCGCCAACTGCCGTTCCTGCGCCCGCGCCGCCTCAGCGAAATCACCAAGATTCTGGGGCATACCCTAAAAATAAGCCCTTCGCAGACCGCCGACAATTCAGCCAAGTCCCGTAACCGAGTCGGGCGGCTCCAGATCTGCAGCTTCCCATCGGTTATGCGAGCCCCGAAGGCGGGCGGCAGCAACGGGGCCCACGGGCTTTGTTGGGGCATCCGGCCAGCAGCGGGACGATCAACGTGGGCAGTGCGCCAAGGCGACGCATCACTGGTATCTCCGTCGTGCAGGCCTGCATCAATCTCGAACCAGTTGTCACCGCCGAAGATCCCGGTCAGGTCAGGTCAGCCGGTGCCCGCACATCGACCAGGTCGTCGATGATGTGGAAATCACCGGTGTTGTGGGTGAGCAGGGGCACGCCAGTGACGTTGGCGGTGGCGGCGATCTCCAGGTCCACCGCGCGATGACGCGGTTGGCCGCCGCGCTGGCGCACCGCGGCGGATAGTCGGCCCCACTCACGCGCGACCTGAACGTTCACCGGCAGGGGATCGAAGGCGGCCTCAATCGAGCCCAGCCGTGCGATGCGTCGGACACGTTCCTGGTCGTCTCTGGCGACTAGAACACCGACGCCACACTGATCGCCGCTTCGACTTCGGGCGGCGGGTCGGCGGCGATCAGCACTGAAGTGTCGAGAAGTACCCGCATCGGTTAGGCGAACGGGTCGGTGACGTCGCTGGCAAAGTCTTCTAGGGCGACCTCGAGAGTTCGCGGGGCGGCGCTGGTCCAGACCTCGCGCAACGCCGGACCGCAGATCCACTGGCGGCCAGGGGTCGGCCCGAGTTGGGCGACCGGCCGGCCGGCGACGGTGACGGTGATCTGTTCCCCCGACTCCGCGCGGCGCAGCACGTCGGCCACGTTGTTGCGAAGTTCCTTCTGAGGGATGACTGCCATACCATCAGTACTTCTTGGCGGGGTCGTGGGTGCAGGTGGCCAGGAATGTCTTGGCGTCCTGCGCGACCACCTCAGCAGGGTTGAGCCAGCCGACGTCCTGAAACCAGTAGGTGTCCGCGGGCTGCTGCCCGGATTCCCCAATGACCGTGGCCAGATCGGTGCGCGACCCCCAGCCGCCGAAATTGTAGGAACCACCGTAGATAGAGATGCGCATCGACGCCTCACTACGCCAGTCGAAACCCGCCGGCAGCGGCCCGGCGAGCGCCCAGCCGGGCGGGTAAGGCCCGCCCAGTGTCAGATACTCGACCTCTGCCCCCTGCTCGGTAACCGAAGTCAGCAGCAGTTCGGTGTGGCTCGGATCAAACGTGAGGGCGAACCGGATTCCCACGCAGGGCGATCCGGTCCAGATCCGCAACTGTCCGTCAGTGACCCGAGCGCCGAACGCCGGCCGCAGCGACGGCGCGAACGGCGCGCTGGGATGCCAGCTGTTGTCGGTACGACAGCCGGTCAACAACGCGGAAACCAGCGCGAGCAGCACACCGACGCGGCGGATCATTCGTAGCCACCGTCGTGCAGGCCGGCATCCTTTTCGAACCAGTTGGTCCCGCCGAAGACCTTCACCCGCGCTGCTTCCGCCAGGTACGCGACGCTCATGCGCTCGGTGCCCAATCTGGCCCACTGCTGGGAATGCCGCTCCTCATGATGCAGCACCCGGTCCAGGTCCCACTGGCTATCGGCCGGCTGGGCTCCGACGTCGTACCAGGAATGCCCCGACCCCACGATTTGGCGGAGTTGCTGGGCCGGATCGGCGGAGTGGTCAATGTTGACCATGAAGATGTCGCCATAGGTGGTGCCGCCTTGCTGACTGAACTGGTCCGCGACCCAGCTACCGCCGAGGCCCATCAACATCCCGTTGGGCGCGGTGACAAACCGCCCCCCGGTATGGTTCATCGCCCAGGCGTTGGCATAGCTGCCGTCGTTCGCATTTTGCCGGTCGGCAATCCGCTGCACTTCGGCGGACGAATACGGCGTCTCCTTGAAATCCTTCGTTCCGGGCGCGGCACCGTAGTCGGTGCCCGCGTTGAGGACGTAAGTCATCAGCGTCGCCTTGCGCATGTTGGCGGCGCTGGTGCCTTTGGGGATGAGAAAGAACGACTTGCCGTCAGGGTCTTTGACCTCTTCCATCTTCTCCAGCACCGTGAAGCTGTCGGGGGTGATGTGCTGCTCTCGGGCAATTTTGACGATCTCCTCCGGCGGAATTCCCCGGCGCTCAGCGTTTTCCAGCCAATGCTTGTAAAAGCCGCCCGGGCTGGGGCCGTCGAGAAGGCCCGCGTCCCGCAGCGCCTGCTCGTACTTGTTCACCGGGCCCTGGCCGCCGGGCAGCGGATCGCCCGGCCCCCCGCCCTGTTTCGCACCACCAAGCGAGTAGCGCCCGGTCAGTGTCTGAACTTGCGCCGCCCGCTGCGAACTGTCCGCGGCGGCATCAGCGACGACCTTGTGGATCTCCCGGGTTTTGCCGGTCAGGTACGCCTGGAACTGGCGGGCGCCGGCCGGGGTGTCCAGGGCCGGCCAAGTGGCGGCGGTCTGCCTGATCTCGGACTCGAGAGCATCAAGACGCTGGCGCGACTGCAGGTTGCACTGGACAGCACCCAGCAGCACCGCCTGGAAATCCTGATCGACCTTCACCGACGCCGCCAACCGCTGCGCCAATTGCAATTCGCGCGCCCGCGCCACATCGGCGAAAACACCCATCTCGTGCGGCATAGCGCAAAAGGTACGCGTCATCGCGTCATCGCGTCACCGACAAGTGACTGGTTCCCGCTGGCTAACGACAGTATTGTCGTCGCGGTGCGGTTGTCGCCCGCGGGTCAAAGCGCGGGCACCGCAGCACCGCTGAGCGTGCGCAAAGGAGTAGCAGGGCATGCCGCTGAGTCTGTCGAGCCGGGACCAGAACTCTGGCCATCTGTTCTACAACCGTCGACTGCGCGCTGCCACCACCAAGTTCTCGGTGCGGATGAAGCACGACGACCGCAAGCAGACCGCCGCGATCGTGCTGTCCATCGTGCTGATCTTCATCGGCATGGGCTGGATGCTGCTGCTCAACGTGCTGCGCCCGGCCGGGATCGTGCGGACGTCGGCGATCGTCGGCGACCGCGACTCGGGCGCGATCTACGCGCGTATCAACGGGCGGCTGTATCCGGCACTGAACATGACCTCCGCGCGGCTCGCGATCGGGGCCGCGGAGCTGCCCACCTGGGTCAAGCCCGCAGAGATCGCGAAATACCCGACCGGTCCGCTGATCGGCATTCCCGGTGCGCCGGCATCACTGATCGTCAGCACGGGTGCGCCGTCGGCGTGGGCGGTCTGTGACACCGCGGGGTCGCCGCGCCGGGCCGAGCCGCCGGTGGTGACCGCAATCGCGGGATCGCTGACCCGGACCGGACGCGCGACGCCGTTGGCCGCGGACGCCGCGGTGCTGACCCGCTTCCAGGGCGCCACTTATGTCATCTGGGGCGGCAAGCGTTCCCAGGTGGATCCGGCGGATCGGGCGATCACGCTGAGCCTGGGTATCGACCCGGGAACGACTGTCCCGGTAGAGATGTCACGGGCGCTTTTCGACGCGTTACCGAGCACCGAGCCGCTACGGGTTCCGGCGATCCCACTGGCGGGCACACCGTCGCAGTGGGTGCCCGGCTCGCAGGTCGGTGCCGTGCTGGAGACACGGACCGCCGGCGGCGGCTCGCAGTTCTACGTGCTGCTGCCCGACGGGGTGCAGAAGATCACCAGCTTCGTGGCCGATCTGATCCGCAGCGCCAACTCGTTCGGATCGGTGGCGCCGCTGGTGGTCAGCCCGGACAAGCTGGTCAACATCCCCGAAGTGGGCAACCTGCCGGTCGAGTACTACCCCAACAGCCGGTTGAAGTTCGTCGACAGCGCCGCCGACCCGACGACGTGCGTCGGTTGGGAAAAGGCCGCAAGCGACCGCCAGGCCCGGATCACGCTGTTCAACGGGCGCGGGCTGCCGGTGTCACCGGGGATGGACAACCGCATCGTGCGGCTGGTGCGTGACGATCGTGCCCCCGGGTCGGTGGTAGCCAACCAGGTGCTGGTGCTGCCCGGGGCGACCAACTTCGTCACATCGACCAGTCAATTGCTCGACTCTGATTCCCGCGAGACCATGTTCTGGGTCTCCCCCAACGGTGTCCGTTTCGGCATCGCCCCCGAGGAAGAGACCCTGCGCGGCCTAGGTCTGAACCCGGGTTCGGCACAGCAGGCACCCTGGCCGCTGCTGCGCACCTTCGCATCCGGCCCGGCACTGTCCCGGCATGCCGCACTGCTGGCCCGTGACACCGTGGCGATCAGCGGGGCGGTGCTGCCGGTGGCGCCCAACAATCAGCCGGGCATCCCGGGAGGGCACTAGCCGATGTCCAAGCGCGCATTCGTCCCTGCACGACTTCAGGTTCCCGAACCCAAGCCGGTGCGGGTCGCCCCGCGGGCGCCGGATGCCCTGCCCGAGCGCGAGCCACGCAACCTGTGGGTGATGATCGGCCTGCCCGCATTGTTGGTGGCGCTGGTCGGCACGATCGTGATGCTTTATGTCTCCGGGGTGCGCAGCCTGGGGTCGGGCATGTTCCCGATGATGGGCTTCGCCGGTCTAGGCATGCTGATGTTCTCCGGACGCTTCGGTCGTGCCCGCAAGATCAGCTGGGGTGAGCAGGAGAAGAACCGGCGCAGCTACCTGCGTTCGCTGGACGGCGAACGCGATGAGATCCAGAAGGCGGTCTGCGCCCAGCGCAGAGCCCAGGAATTAGTGCACGCCAGCCCACAGGGGCTCGGCGCGATCATCGGCGGACCGCAGATGTGGGAGCGTCGGCGCTCCGACCCGGATTTCCTGGATGTTCGCCTCGGTGTCGGGGTGCAGCATGCGCCGGACTCGGTGCTGTCGGTGCAGTGGCCGGAGATCCCGGTGGACGAGGAGCTGGAGCCGGTCACCGGGCAGGCGCTGCGCGACTTCATCCTGGAACAGCGCAAGATCCGCGATATCGCCAAGGTGGTCAACCTGCGTTCGCGCCCCGGGTTCAGCTTCGTCGACGAAGACCTCGATCGGGTTCGCTCCCTGTTGCGGTCGGTGCTCAGCGCACTAGCGGTGTTCCACAATCCGCTCGACCTGAAGCTGATGGTGGTCACCCGGCACCCCGAATTGTGGTCGTGGATGGTCTGGTTGCCGCACAACCAGCACGACGAACTGTTCGACGCCTGCGGGTGGCGCCGGCTGGTGTTCACCACCCCCACCGAGCTGGAGTCGACACTCGGCGCCGATCTGCACATGAAGGGCAAGCGCGGAGCATGGCGCGCGCCCTCGCAGCCCAGCCCGACGACCATGGGGTCGGCCCTGGAGACCGGCGGCGACGCCCACGATCTGGGCCCGCATTGGGTGATCGTCGACGACAACACCGGCAGTCCCGAAGCGTGGGAGAGCGTGGTTGGCCGGGTCGGCAAGGAAGGCATCACGGTGCTGCGGGTGGCCTCCCGGCTCGGGACAGGTGTCGGATTCGCGCGTGACGAGATCTTCGAGGTCACCGACCAGCACGTTCGGCACGTTCAGGCCGACGACCCGGCTCCGGCGCACCGCAAGGACGGCAGCGGTGCCACGGCGTTGTCGCCGATGCTTCGTGCCGGTGGGAAGTTCTTCGCGCACGCCGACCAACTGTCGACGCCGCGCGCCTACCGCTACGCGCGGGCGATGGCGCGCTGGTCGCCCACGGCCAGCGTGGACGTCACCGACGCGGGCAGCGGCGCCCTCGAACTGCTGCGCGCGCTGGGAATCGACGACGCACGCGAGCTGAACGTCGACCGGCTGTGGGCCGATCGGCGCAGTCGCGGCGACGAGCGGTGGGCCGAGATCCCGGTTGGAGCTAAACCCAACGGCGAGTTGCAGAACATCGTGCTCCGCGCAAAGGACTTCGGGGGCTTCGGCTTTCACTCGGTGGTGGTCGGCACCAGTGGTTCGGGTAAGTCGGAGTTCTTCCTGTCACTGGTGTACGGCATCGCCTTGACCCACTCGCCGGAGACCTTCAACGTGATTTTCGTCGACATGAAGTTCGAGTCTGCCGCCCAGGACATCCTCGGCATTCCGCACGTGTCGGCGGCGCTATCGAACCTCGGCAAGGACGAGCGGCACCTCGCCGAGCGGATGCGGCGAGCAATCGACGGCGAGATCGCCCGGCGTTACCGGCTGTTCAACTCGGTCGGTGCCCGCGACGCCAACGACTACGAGGAGATCCGGCTGGCCGGAAGGGATCTGGAACCGGTCCCGATCCTGCTGGTGGTGATCGACGAGTACCTGGAGTTGTTCCAGAACCACGGACGATGGGTCGACCTGATCATCCACATCGGCCAGGAAGGCCGTGGTGCCAACGTCTTCTTCATGCTCGGCGGCCAGCGCCTGGACCTCTCCTCGCTACAGAAAGTCAAGTCCAACATCGCGTTCCGGGTCGCGCTGCGCGCTGAATCCGGTGACGACAGTCGCGAGGTGATCGGCTCGGACGCGGCCTACCACCTGCCGTCGAAGGAGAACGGTTTCGCGCTGCTCAAAGTCGGGCCGCGCGACCTGGACCCGTTCCGCTGCTTCTACCTGTCAGCGCCCTACGTCGTGCCCAAACGCAAAACCACGACCAAGACCCTCGACATGACCCTGACCAAACCGCGCCTCTACACGTGGAAGTACCAGCCGTTGGACGAGGCGGACGCCCAAGCACTGCAGGACATGTCGGCCACCGACGCCGAACCCGACGAATTCCTGCTGCACGCCGACGGCTTCAAGAAGAAGAAGATCGTCGACGTGCTGCGGGAATCGCTGATCGCGGCAGACCGCAAGACACCCCACCTTCCGTGGCTGGCCCCGCTGGAGGTCTCCGAGGCGGTCGACGCTCTGGTGCAGCTGTATCGGGGTAAGCCGTGGGATGTCGACTACGGCCGCAATACCGGTCTGGTCTGGCCATTGTCGATCGAGGACATCCCGGAGGACGCCCAGCAGCTGGTGCACTCCGTCGACGTGTTGCGCAGCAACGTCATGGTGGTCGGGGCCAAGAGCCGTGGCAAAACGACGGCGCTAATGACACTGATGTGCTCGGCGGCGCTGATGTACGCCCCGGCGCGGCTGACGTTCTTCTGCGTCGGAGGCGCCACGTTGGCCTATGCGGAGACGCTGCCGCATGTGGCCGACATCGTCTCACCCACCGACCGTGAGGGCGTGGAACGCACCGTGGCGACGATGGCCTCGCTGATCAGCTCCCGCCAGGACACCTTCCGGCGGGACAAGATCGACATCAACGAGTTCCGTGAGCGGCGCTTCGGATCCGGCGGTGACGCACTCGGTGGCACCGATCCAGGCGACCGCTACGGCGACGTGTTCCTGGTCATCGATGATTTCTCCGACCTCTACAGCGTCGATACCGTCCTCGGCGACCGGATCATCGCGCTCAGCAGCGTCGGACCGGAATACGGAGTCCACCTGATGACCAGCGCCTCGGGCTGGATTCACGGCCAGCGTCAAACATTGCTGCAGAACTCCGACGTACGCATTCAGCTGCGGCTGCAAAACCCGGGTGAGAACGAGATGGGCACCGCCTCCCTCGACGCCCGCGATGCCGCGAAACGTACCTTCAACCGGCCGGGCTTCGGACTCACCGAGTCCCTGCACGAGATGCTCATCGGGCTGCCGGAGCTATCCGGCCCCGACGGCACCCGGATCGGGACCCGCGAACTGGGTACCCGGGTGGCCGAGGTGGCCGGCGTCGCCAAGCACGCCACCCTCAAGCGGCTTCCGCCGGCTGTGGCATTGCCCGAGATCTTGGCCTACGACGTCGCCCAGCGGCCGCCGGCCCAGTCCGCGCCTTCGATCGCGTTCGTGATCGGCGAGCAGCATGACCTGCTGCCGGTGCCACTGGACCTGGCCGAACACCCCGGGATGATGATCCTGGGCCGCGCGATGTGCGGTAAGAGCGCCACCCTGGTCGCGATCGGCGAGGCCGTGATGGCGCGATTCAGTCCGCAGCAGGCACAGATCACGATCATCGATCCGAAGACCGGGCCGCTGCGTGACCTGCAGGGCCCCGATTACGTCAACGTCTACGCCTACGACCAGGACGAGATCGACGAAGCGCTCACCACGCTGGCACAGCAGGTTCTGCTCCCGCGGTTGCCCGC
>JBDTEP010000237.1:0-21521 GCA_039922455.1 Mycobacterium sp.
GATGATCATCAAGTTGGGCGAATACTTCTGCGGCGGGCTGACCGAGGCCGAAAAGCACCAGCTCTTCGATGAGCACGTGCAGTGGTATCAGATGTACGGCATGAGCATGCGTCCGGTGCCGAAGTCCTGGGAAGAGTTCTGTGAGTACTGGGACCGGGTCTGCAATGACGATCTGGAGCTGACCCAGGCCGCGCGCGACATCTTATACATGCGCATTCCCAAGCCGTGGTTCGTCATGATGCCCACCCCGATGTGGGACCAACTGTTCCAACCGATGCTGGCCGCTCAACGCTGGGTCGCCGCCGGGCTGTTCGAGCCGGTGGTGCGGGAGAAGGCCGGCTTGCGCTGGTCAGAGGGCGACGAGGTGCTGTTCCGGCTGATGGGCAAGTTCAGTCAGCTTGCGTTCAGCATTGTGCCCGAGGAGATCCGGCTACATCCGCGTGCGTTAGCCGGCTACCGGCGCGAGCAGGGCAAGCTCCCCATCGACACCCCGCTGGAAGAAGCGCCATGGTTCTCCGCGCCGCCGAAAAGCCGGCGCGGCAACGGAATGCACTACGTTCCGCCGGTTTCACGGCGAATGAGCTTGATCGAGCGGGCCGGTTCACTGGTGCACAGCACCTTCTCGCTGGCCGGGCGGCGCCCGCCGCGGCCGCGACCCAAAGCCGCCTAGTCCCCGCTACCGGAGCGCTGCGCCCGCGCACTCTGGTACAGACAGATCGCTGCTGCCGCAGCCACATTCAGGCTCTCTGCGCTGCCGGACATCGGAATCCGCACCCGGTGATCGGCGGCGGCGACTGCGGCCTGCGGCAGGCCCTGGGCTTCCGGCCCGAACAGCCAGGCGGTGGGCGTCACCAGCACCGGGTCGGCGTCGTCGAGACACAGTTCGCCGTCCGGTGCCGTCGCCAGCACCTGCAGCCCCGCCTCCCCCAACGCCGTGAGCACGGCGTCGGTGTCGGCGGCCACCACCACAGGCACGTTGAAGATGCTCCCCGCCGAGGCGCGCAGACACTTGCCGTTGTAGGGATCGACACTGTTGCCGGTCAGCACCACCACACCGGCACCGGTGGCGTCGGCGATGCGGATGAGCGTGCCGGCGTTACCCGGCTCGCCGATCCCCACCGCGACGGCCACCAGTTGCGGTGCCTGCGCCAGCAACCCGTGCAGATCCGGCTGCACCAACGCGCACACCGCGACCAGCCCGGCCGGCGTGACGGTGTCCGACAACGCTTTTGCCGCCCGATCGGTGACCAGGTGAACCGGCGCCTGCACTGCCGCCAGCAGCCCGTCATGGCGCTGCGCCGCCAACTCGGTGGCAAAGACCTCGACCACCAGACCGCGACGGATCGCGGACTCGACCAGGTTGGGGCCCTCAGCCAGGAAGCGCTGCTCGCGCCACCGGGCGACGTGCCGGTGCAGCTTGACCGCCGCGACCACGCGGGCCGAGCGTTCGGTCAGCATCTTCCGACAGTTGGTCAGGCAGCCTCGCCGGAGGGCGCGTTGACGTCCTCGGGCAGTGCGGCCCGGGCGACCTCGACCAGCGCGGTGAAAGCGGCCGCGTCGCTGACGGCGATCTCGGCGAGGTTCTTACGGTCCACCTCGATACCGGCGGCCTTGAGACCCTGGATCAGCCGGTTGTAGGTGACGCCATTGGCGCGGGCCGCCGCGTTGATCCGCGTGATCCACAGCTTGCGGAAGTCACCCTTGCGGGCGCGCCGGTCACGGTAGGCGTAGGTCAGTGAGTGCAGCTGCTGCTCTTTGGCCTTGCGGTACAGCCGCGACCGCTGGCCGCGGTAGCCCTTCGAGGCCTTCAGTACGGTGCGACGCTTCTTCTGGGCATTGACTGCCCGCTTCACGCGTGCCATGGGGGTGTTCCTACTCTCGTTGGGACGTAAAGGATTTGTAGTGCTCGGGAGTGGCTTGTCTAGCCGTTCAGCATCGCGTTGACGCGCTTGGTGTCGGCCGGTGCCACCTCGGTGCGCCCGGCCAGCCGGCGCATGCGGGTGCTCGACTTGTGCTCAAGCAGGTGGCGAGCATTTGCTTTCTGCCGCATGATCTTGCCGGTTCCGGTGCGACGGAATCGCTTTGAAGCGCCACTGTGGGTTTTCGCCTTGGGCATGTTTCCTCAGTTCTGGTATCGGGTCAGTTCTCGGTTTGCTGCTCGGCTGAATCCACCGCGTTCGCCGCGGCATCCGGCGCCGGTACGGCATCGGGGGCCACTGCGGCATCCGGGGCCGGTGTGCCATGCGGGGGCTGTGCGGTGGAAATCGGGCCTGCGCCGGCCTGCTCTGCCGCCTTGGCACGGGTTTTCGCGCCACGGTGCGGTGCCAGCACCATCGTCATATTGCGGCCGTCCTGCTTGGCGGAGGTCTCGACGTACCCGTGGTCGGCGACGTCGGCACCGAGCCGCTGCAGCAGTCGGTAACCCAACTCCGGCCTGGACTGCTCACGACCGCGGAACATGATCGTCACCTTGACCTTCGCCCCAGCTTCGAGGAAGCGGACCACGTGGCCCTTCTTCGTCGCGTAGTCGTGGTCGTCGATCTTGGGGCGCAGCTTCTGTTCCTTGACGACGGTCTGCTGCTGGTTCTTGCGAGACTCACGTTCCTTCTGGGCCGTCTCGTACTTGTACTTGCCGTAGTCCATGATCTTGCAGACCGGGGGCTTGGCGGCCGGGGCAACCTCGACCAGGTCCAGATCGGCATCCGCAGCGACGCGGAGCGCATCTTCGATGCGCACGATGCCTACCTGTTCCCCGCCCGGACCGATCAAACGGACCTCAGGTACGCGAATGCGCTCGTTGACGCGGATCTCAGTGCTGATGGGACCTCCCTGGGTAGTCTTTCGGTCGCGGCCGCCGCAGTGCTCATCCGGACGCAGCGGCGCTGACCCCACCCACCAGCAAAAAAGCCCTGCACGAAGCAGGGCCCAATACCGACCGATCGCAGCCCGACTACCATCAGGCCACCTGCGCGTGACGCAGAGCAGGCGGTTTACACCGCCTGCGACCGGACCACTGGGCCTGAGGATTGCTCCTCGGCTAGTGGTGGGAGGGGAACTCCACTTGCTGTCCTGACTTACACCGGGACGGTCGCGACACAGAGTCTAGCAGCTATCTAGCCCTGCTCTAGCCCTGCTCTGGCCGGGCGGCCGGGCCCTGCGGTGGGCCTCACGGCAATTGCCAGGTTCGACTGCCTATCCTCGCGGGCTATGACCGTGATTCTGCCGCGCCAGCGCAGCCGCTCCACCTCCAGGTTGCACTGGGTACCGGCGGCCGCGGCCTGGGCCGTCGGCACCGCCGCCACGTTGTCGCTGCTGGCAAGCCTGTCACCGGTGATCCGGTGGGTCATCCGGGTGCCGCGGGAGTTCATCGACAAGTACCTGTTCAACTTCCCCGACACCAGTCTGGCCTGGGCGTTCGTGCTGGCACTGTTGGCGGCGGCGCTGAGCGCACGCAAGCGCATCGCCTGGTGGCTGCTGCTCGCCAACCTGCTGGTCGCCGGCGGCTGGAACCTCAGCCGGCTGGTGTCGGGCACCGCCGACCGGTTGCAGGTCGTCAGCGGCGCTACCGGCCTGGCGCTACACGCCGCCGCGATCGTGGTACTACTGCTGGCCCGCGGCGAGTTCTGGGCCAAAGTGCGCCGCGGCGCGCTGCTCAAGTCGGCCGCGACATTGGTCGCCGGCTGGACGGTGGCGATCCTGCTGTGCTGGGGACTCATCGAGCTGTTCCCCGGGACCGTCGCGCGGCCGTGGCGGCTGCCCTATGTGGTGAACCGGGTCGTCGGCTTCGCGTTGCTCGAACCGGATTTCTTCGTCGGCAGGCCGGACGTCGGCCTTACGGCGCTGTGCGGGCTGCTCGGGGCACTGGCCTTGGCCGCCGCGGCGATCGTCCTATTTTTGTCCCAGCGCTCCGATAACGCACTCACCGGCCAGGACGAGTCGGCGATCCGCGGGCTGCTCGAGCAGTACGGGCAGAACGACTCGCTGGGCTACTTCGCCACCCGTCGCGACAAGTCGGTGGTGTTCGCCCCCAACGGGCGTGCCGCCATCACCTACCGCGTCGAGGTGGGCGTCTGCCTGGTCAGCGGCGACCCGGTGGGCGACCCGACGGCGTGGCCGGCGGCCATCAAGGTCTGGCTGCGTGAGTGCAAGGTCTACGGCTGGGCGCCCGGCGTCATGGGCGCCAGTTTGCAGGGCGCGCAGGCCTTCCGGGACGCCGGCCTCAGTGCCCTGGAACTCGGCGACGAGGCGATCCTGCGGCCGTCGGAATTCAAGCTGTCCGGCCCGGACATGCGCGGTGTGCGCCAAGCGGTGACCCGGGCCCGCCGGTCGGGCCTGACGGTGCGGATGCGCCGGCACGGCGAGATCGGCGCCGACGAGATGGCGCGGGTGCTCGAACGCGCCGACGCCTGGCGCGACACCGAATCCGAGCGCGGCTTCTCGATGGCGCTGGGCCGGCTGGGCGATCCGGCCGACGTCGACTGCCTGCTGGTCGAGGCGATGCGCGACGACGAAGCGGTGGCGATGCTGTCACTGGTGCCGTGGGGCCACAGCGGCGTCTCGCTGGATCTGATGCGCCGCTCACCACAATCCCCCAACGGCACCATCGAGTTGATGGTCAGCGAACTGGCCCTGCACGCCGCCACCGTCGGCGTCAGCCGCATCTCGCTGAACTTCGCAATGTTCCGGGCCGCGTTCGAACAGGGCGCCCTGCTGGGCGCCGGCCCGGTGCTGCGGCTGTGGCGCAGGCTGCTGATGTTCTTCTCACGCTGGTGGCAATTGGAGACGCTGTACCGGTCGAACATGAAATACCAGCCGGAGTGGGTGCCGCGCTATGCCTGCTACGAGGACACCCGGCTGATCCCTCGGGTCGGTATCGCTTCGGTGATCGCCGAAGGGTTTCTGGTGCTGCCGTTCTCGCGGCGCGGCGAACAGCACACCGGACATCACTCGTCGGTACCCGCGGCGGTCGCCGCCACCGGGCGGTTGCACAGCGACGGCACCGCACCCGACGTCGTCGCCGGGCTCACCGAGCCCACCGAAGCGCTCCCCCGGCTTCCCGACCAGGTCCGAGTACGGCTGGCCAAGCTGAAGTCGTTGCAGGACAGCGGGGTCGACGCCTACCCGGTGGGCACCCCACCCACCCACACCGTCGCTCAAGCACTGGAGGGCGGCACTGAGGAGACCGTCTCGGTGGCCGGACGGGTGCTACGGATTCGCGACTACGGCGGCGTGCTGTTCGCCCAGTTGCGCGACTGGTCGGGTGAAGTGCAACTGCTGTTGGACAATTCCGTCCTCGCCGAAGCCGAAGCCGACCCCGCCCGCGCCGCGGACTTCAGCTCGGCGATCGACCTCGGCGACCTGATCGAGGCGACCGGCCGGATGGGTCACAGCAGAAACGGGACGACGTCACTGCTTGTGCAACAGTGGCGGCTGATCGGCAAGTGCCTGCGCCCGCTACCCGACAAGTGGAAGGGCCTGACCGACCCCGAAGCGCGGGTGCGGTCCCGCTATGTGGACCTGGCGATCAACTCCGACGCGCGAGAGCTGATCACCGCGCGCAGCAATGTGCTGCGCTCGATCCGGGACACGTTATTCGCCAAGGGATTCCTGGAGGTCGAGACGCCGATCTTGCAACAGTTGCACGGCGGGGCGAACGCCCGACCGTTCGTCACCCACATCAACGCCTACGACCTCGACCTGTACCTGCGGATCGCCCCGGAGCTGTACCTGAAACGACTGTGCGTGGGCGGGGTCGAGCGGGTGTTCGAGCTGGGTCGGGCATTTCGCAACGAAGGCGTCGACTACAGCCACAACCCGGAGTTCACCCTGCTGGAGGCCTATCAGGCCCACGGCGACTACCTCGCCTGGATCGACGGTGCTCGCGAGCTGATCCAGAACGCGGCGGTGGCCGCCAACGGCGCGCCGGTGGTGCTGCGACCGGGCGTCGACGACCGGCTGGAACAGGTGGACATCTCCGGCGATTGGCCGGTGCGCACCGTGTACGACGCGGTGTCGGAGGCACTCGGCGAGCAGATCGACGCCGACACCGATCTGGCCACCCTGCGCCGGTTGTGCAACGGCGTCGGCGTCCACTTCCTGCGGCAGTGGGATGCCGGCGCGGTGGTGCTCGAACTCTACGAGCACCTGGTCGAGTCCCGCACCGAGCGGCCCACGTTCTACACCGAGTTCCCCACCTCGGTGTCGCCGCTGACCCGGCCGCACCGCAGCAAGCCGGGGGTGGCCGAGCGTTGGGATCTGGTGGCCTGGGGTGTGGAGTTGGGCACCGCCTACAGCGAGCTCACCGACCCGGTGGAACAGCGCCGCAGGCTGCACCAGCAGTCACTGCTGGCAGCCGGCGGCGACCCGGAGGCCATGGAACTTGACGAGGACTTCCTGCAGGCCATGGAGTACGCGATGCCTCCCACCGGCGGCCTGGGAATGGGCGTCGACCGGGTCGTCATGCTCATCACCGGCCACAGCATCCGGGACACGCTGCCGTTCCCCCTGGCGAAGCCTCGCTGATCGCGCATTCGGGGCCCATGATGGAGAGGTGATTCTCCTCAGCGGCCAACACACGTCGCTGATGCACGGCTGGGTCCCGGTGACCGTGCAGGCGGTGGCCGCGCTGGTGCTGATCCTGGCGGTGGGCGGGCCGGCCCGCCGCTGGCTGCTGCGGCTCCCGCTGATCGGCGGGCTGGGCGTGGCGGCGGCGGCGTGCGCCTACTGGTTTGTCGCCGCCGACGGCCTGTCCGGCGATCCGGCACCGGCCACGCTGTGGCTCTGGATCGCGCTGGCCGGAGCCGCCGCGGCGATCCTGGTCCTGGGCTGGCGGGTTGCGCCCTGGTGGCGCCGCGGGGTATCCATGCTGGCGGTGCCGCTGTGTCTGCTCAGCGCCGGGTTGGCGCTCAACGGCTGGGTCGGCTATTTCCCGACTGTGCAGAGCGCCTGGGGTCAACTGACCGCCGGCCCGCTGCCCGACCAGAGCGACCTGGCGGGGGTGAACGCGATAGCCGCGGTGGGTGCACTGCCTGACCGGGGGCGCGTAGTGCCGGTGACGATTCCCGCCGATGCCTCGCATTTCAAGCACCGCGGCGAACTGGTGTATTTGCCTCCGGCGTGGTTCGCCCAGAGCCCACCGCCGGTGCTGCCGGCGGTGATGATGATCGGCGGTGAATTCAACACCCCCGCAGACTGGCTGCGTGCCGGCGGTGCAATCAAGTCCGCCGACGAATTCGCGGCCGCGCACGGCGGCAACGCGCCGGTGTTGGTGTTCGTCGACTCGGGCGGCTCGTTCAACAACGACACCGAATGTGTCAACGGCCCGCGCGGCAACTCTGCCGACCATCTGACCGAGGATGTGGTGCCCTATGTGATCTCGCACTTCGGCGTCAGTGCCGAACCGTCGCACTGGGGTGTTGCCGGCTGGTCCATGGGCGGTACCTGCGCGGTCGAACTGGCCACCATGCATCCCGAGAAGTTCAGTACCTTCGTCGACATCGCCGGCGATCTCGGCCCGAACTCGGGGACCCGGACCCAGACCATCGCCCGGCTGTTCGGTGGCAGCGCCGATGCGTGGGCGGCGTTCGACCCGTCCACGGTGATCGCCAAACACGGCCGCTACTCCGGGGTTTCGGGATGGTTTGCGGTCAACGGCAGTGCCGCGGCACCGGACGCCGGCGGTCAACTCGCCGCCGCGACGTCGCTGTGTGCGCTGGGCCAGGCCAACGGTATCGACTGCGCCGTCGTCACCGAACCGGGCCGGCACGATTGGCCGTTCGCCGGGCAGGCCTTCGCCAACGCGCTGCCCTGGCTGGCGGCCCGGCTGAATACGCCCGGGGTGCGAGCGATTCCGTTCCCGGTCGCGTCGCCCCAAGTCGCCGGTGCCGGCCCCGCCCTGAGCCACCACGTCCACCCGGCGGGCCGGTAACGTGTCGAAGATGGGTGACGATCCGACCGACCCGCAGACCGACTCCGGTTTCGACGACTCCGGCGTGCCGACCTACGAATCGGTGCGCGAGAAGATCGAGAACCGGTTTCAAACTTCCATCGGCGCGCAGGAACTCGATGCCGAGACCCCGCAGGGCCGCGACGTCGAGAAACAATACGAGGACCGGCAGCGGGCCGCCGCGGACCGACTGGAGCAGATCCGCGCATCGATGCGAGACGACAAGCGCTGACCGGTGCGAACCTTCACCATCGCCGAGCGACGGAACCGTTTGGCGCGCAGACACTTTCTGATCCCCGAAACCGCTACCGAGCCGATAACCCGGATCGCATCCACGCTGATCGGACTGCACGCCAGCGATCCTGCCACCCCGTATCTGTCTCTGTGGGCGCGATCGTCAAAGTTCGCCGTGGCCGACCTGGAATGCACGCTGTACGAAAAGCGTTCGCTGGTCAAGCACCTGGCGATGCGCCGCACCCTCTGGGTGTTCGACTCCGCCGATCTGCCTGCCGTGCAAGCGGCGGCCAGTGACCGGGTAGCCGACAACGAGCGACGCCGCCTGATCGCCGATGTCGGCAAAGCCGGGGTCGCCGACGACGGCGAGCGCTGGCTTACCCGAGCTCACGCGGCGGTGCTGCGGCACCTGGTCGAACACGGCCCGGCCAGCAGCACCGAGCTGCGCACGGCCCTACCGGAACTGGCCGGAACCTACGATCCGGCGCCCGGCAAGTCCTATGGTGGCCAGACTCCCCTGGCACCGCGCGCGCTGACCGTGCTCGGTGCCGAAGGCCAGATCGTTCGGGGTCCCAACGACACAACGTGGACCTCGTCTCGGCCGCGGTGGGCGAAATCGGTGGACTGGCTCGGCGAGCCGGGCGAGAAGATGACCATCGAGTCGGCGCAGGCGCACCTGATTCGCACCTGGCTGCGGGCGTTCGGCCCGGCCAGCGCCGACGACATCACCTGGTGGTTCGGAACCACCAAGACCGCGGTTCGCAAAGCGCTGAGCACCATCGGCGCGGTAGATGTCGATCTGCATGGCATACCCGGATATGCGCTGCCCGACGACCTGGAGCCGGAACCCGAGGCCGCGCCCTGGGGTGCGCTACTTCCCGGGCTCGACGTCACCACCATGGGCTGGTACCACCGGGACTGGTACCTCGGCGAGCACCGCGGCCAGCTCTTCGACAACAACGGCAACGCCGGCCCCACGGCGTGGTGGAGTGGCCGGGTCGTGGGGGGCTGGTATCAGGACGCCCGCGGCGAGGTTCAGTTGCAACTGCTCGAGGACCCCGGCCACGAAGCGCGAAACACCTTGGCGCGGCGCGCTCGAGACCTCACCGACTGGCTGGACGGGGTAAGGGTCCGGCCGCGGTTCCCGTCGCGGCTGGCGAAGACGGCACCGCGCTGATCTGCTAAGCGCTGGCCTTGCGCCGACGCTTGCCGGGTTTGGCCGGCGCACCGAGAATTTCGGCGAGGAACTTGCCGGTGTAGCTCTCCGGGACGGCAATGACATCCTCCGGCGTGCCGGCAGCCACCACCATCCCACCGCCGGCCCCGCCCTCCGGACCCATGTCGATGATCCAGTCCGCGGTCTTGATCACGTCCAGGTTGTGCTCGATGACGATCACCGTATTGCCTTTGTCGACAAGACCATTGATGACGCCCAGAAGTTTGGCGATGTCCTCGAAATGCAGTCCCGTGGTGGGCTCGTCGAGGATGTAGATCGTCCGCCCGGTGGATCGCTTCTGCAATTCGGATGCTAATTTCACCCGCTGCGCCTCTCCGCCGGACAGCGTCGGCGCCGGCTGTCCCAGCCGCACATACCCGAGCCCGACGTCAACCAAGGTGCGCAGGTAGCGGTGGATGCTGGTGATCGGCTCGAAGAACTCCGCCGCTTCCTCGATGGACATGTCGAGCACCTCGGCGATGGTCTTGCCTTTGTAGTGCACCTCCAGGGTCTCCCGGTTGTACCGGGCGCCGTGGCAGACCTCGCAGGGCACGTAGACGTCGGGCAGGAAATTCATCTCGATCTTGATGGTGCCGTCGCCGGTGCACGCCTCACAGCGGCCACCCTTGACGTTGAACGAGAACCGGCCGGGCTGATAGCCGCGCACCTTGGCCTCGGTGGTGGCGGCGAACAAGGTACGGATCTTGTCGAACACCCCGGTATAGGTGGCCGGGTTGGACCGCGGGGTGCGCCCGATCGGTGACTGATCAACCCGCACCAGCTTGTCCAGGTGATCGAGCCCGGTGATCCGGGTGTGCCGGCCGGGCACCTGGCGGGCGCCGTTGAGCTTGTTGGCCAGCACCGAGGCCAGGATGTCGTTGACCAGCGTCGACTTGCCCGAGCCGGAGACCCCGGTCACCGCGGTGAGCACCCCGAGCGGGAACGCCACGTCGACACCGGCCAGATTGTGCTCACGGGCGCCAACCACCCCGAGCTGGCGATGGCGGTCAACCTGGCGGCGAACATCCGGCACCGCAATACTTTTCGAGCCAGAGAGGTAGGCACCGGTGATCGAGTCGGTATTGGCCAGCAATTCGGCATAGGTCCCGCTGTGCACGATCCGCCCGCCGTGCTCCCCAGCCGCCGGGCCGATGTCGACGATCCAGTCGGCATGCGCGATGGTGTCCAGATCGTGTTCGACGACGATCAGGGTGTTGCCCAGATCGCGGAGCCGCACCAGCGTTTCGATCAGCCGCCGGTTGTCGCGCTGATGCAGCCCGATCGACGGCTCGTCGAGCACGTAGAGCACCCCGACCAGGCCCGAGCCGATCTGGGTGGCCAGCCGGATACGTTGCGCCTCACCACCGGAGAGTGTTCCGGCCGCCCGGGACAGGCTCAGGTACTCCAGCCCGACGTCGAGCAGGAAGCTCAGCCGCGACTGAATTTCCTTGAGCACCTGGCCGGCGATGGCCTGCTCACGCTGGCCCAGGGTGAGCGCATTGAGGAAGTTCGAGCATTCCGCGATCGACAGATCACACACCTGCGCAATGGATTTACTGCCGTAGTCGCCCGCGGCCAGCGTCACCGCCAGGATCTCCGGCTTCAGCCGGCTACCGGCACACTCCGGGCACGGCACGTCACGCATGAATCCCGCGTAGCGCTCCTTCATCTGCTTGGACTCGGTCTGCTCCATCTTGCGCTGCAAGAACGCCATCACACCTTCGAACTCGGCGTAATAGGAGCGGGTTCGGCCGTAGCGGTTGCGGTAGCGCACATGCACCTGCTCGTCGGAACCCTCCAGGATGGCCTTGCGGGCCTTGGCCGGCAGCCTGCGCCACGGGGTGTCGACGTCGAAGCCCATGGATTCACCCAGACTCGCCATCATTCTGGTGAAGTACTCACTGGTGGGGCCCAACGACCACGGCACCACCGCACCCTCGGCCAGCGTGCGGTCCGGGTCGGGCACCACCAGGTCGGCGTCGACCTCCTTGCGGATGCCCAGCCCGGCGCAGTCCGGGCAGGCCCCGTAGGGCGAGTTGAACGAGAACGACCGCGGTTCCAGGTCATCGACGGCCAATGCGTGCCCGTTGGGGCAGGCCAGCTTCTCGGAGAACCGCTGCTCCCTGGAAGCGCCGTGCGGGTCATTTTCTTCGCGGTCGACGAATTCCAACACCACGATGCCGTCGGCCAGACCCAGCGCCGTCTCCACCGAGTCGGTCAGCCGCTGCTTGGCCGACTCCTTGACCGTCAGCCGGTCGACGACCACTTCAATGTCGTGCTTCTCCTGCTTCTTGAGCTTGGGCGGATCGGTGAGCGAATGCACCACACCGTCGACCCGAACCCGGCTGTAGCCCTGGGAGTTCAGCTTCTCGAACAGGTCGACGAACTCACCCTTGCGGGTGCGCACCACCGGCGCCAACACTTGAAAGCGGATGCCCTCCTCCATGGCCAGCACCTGGTCGACGATCTGCTGCGGGGTCTGGCGGGCGATCCGCTCACCACAGACCGGACAGTGCGCCGTGCCGGCCCGCGCATACAGCAGCCGCAGGTAGTCATACACCTCGGTGATGGTGCCGACCGTCGAGCGAGGGTTGCGGTTGGTGGCCTTCTGGTCGATGGACACCGCGGGTGACAGGCCCTCGATGAAGTCGACGTCGGGTTTGTCCATCTGACCGAGGAACTGGCGGGCGTACGCCGACAGCGATTCGACGTAGCGGCGCTGGCCCTCGGCGAAGATCGTGTCGAAGGCCAGCGAGGACTTGCCCGACCCGGACAACCCGGTGAAGACGATCAACGCGTCCCGCGGCAGGTCCAGGTCCACACTGCGCAGGTTGTGTTCACGCGCACCCTTGACGATCAGCCGGTCAACCACGCGTCCCATGCTATGTGCCGGTACCGACGGTTGGCTCGCGGCCAGTACCGTTGCGGGCATGACCCCCAAGATCTCGGTTGACGACGTCTACACCGGTCACGTCGAACCCGGAGCCGCGGCCCGGCGCACACTGCCCGGCGCCTCGATCATCAAGACTTCGGTAGGCCCGATGGACAACAACGTCTACCTGGTGACGTGCACGAACACCGGCAAGTCGCTGCTGATCGACGCGGCCAACGACGGCGAAAGCCTGGTGGCGCTGGTGCGCGACCAGGCGCCGGCGGTGTCGCTGATCGTCACCAGCCACCAGCACTTCGACCACTGGCAGGCCCTGGTCGAGGTCGCCGAGGCGACCGGAGCGCCGACGGCCGCACACGCCCTGGACGCTGAGGCGCTGCCGGTGGCCCCGGACCTCATCCTGGCCGACGGCGACACCGTGACCGTCGGGGAGCTGACTTTCGATGTCATCCACCTGCAAGGTCACACCCCCGGCTCGGTGGCGTTGGCGCTGGGCGGCGCGGCCACCGGCGGCGCGACGCAGTTGTTCACCGGGGACTGCCTGTTCCCGGGCGGGATCGGTAAGACCTGGCAGCCCGGCGACTTCGAATCGCTGTTGCACGACGTGACCACGAAGGTGTTCGACCGGTTCGACGACGACACCGTCGTCTACCCCGGACACGGCGACGACACGAAGATCGGGACCGAGCGCCCGCATCTTGACGAATGGCGCGCCCGCGGCTGGTGAATTTCCCTGGTCAGCCGGTGGTGTGCACGATCAGCACGTCAATCTTGGAGCGCCGCGACACATTGGCCGGCACCGACCCGAGCAGCCGCCCGGCGATCGTGCTCAGCCCCACGTTGCCGACTACCAGCAGGTCGGCTTTGACGGACTCCGCCAGCTCCACCAGCGCGTCGACGGGGGCGCCGACGATGGCCTGCTCCTGCACCTCGTTGGCCCCGGCGGCGACAGCCCGCTCCTTGGCCTCCTTGAGGATCGCGTAGATGGGCGCACTGCCGGATGCCAGGTAACCCTCGTCCTTGAGAGCGTCGGCCGCCCGAGGGTCGTCCGCATGCGGCAGGTAGGCGGTGGCGATGACAAGCCTTGCCCCCGCACCGGACGCCAGGTGGCCGGCACGGTCTACGGCACGTAACGAAGAATCCGAGCCGTCCGTACCCACCACGACGGTCTTGTAGCCGCTCATCCGTAACCCTCCCGCAGATTTGATGCCATATTCGCATGTAAGCCATGGCGACATTAACCCGTCCGCAGCCCTGATGGGGGCAATTGGCGTCACGTGTTCGCCACACCCCGGCAGGTTCGGCGGCCTGAATCTCCTTTTCCCGGCCGCAGTGACGTACCCGACATAGCGCGGCCGAACGGTAGCGTGGGATCTCATCACGTTCCTCTGTAGCGATAGCGCACGCCGTTGAGCCTGGTATTGACCCGGGAACCGGCGAGCAGGGCAGCGGGCCCGGTCCGTCGGCCGCGGCGCCCGCCGGATGCGGTCGTGATCGCGGTCGCAGCGACGGTCCTCAGCGGGATCGGGGCGAGTCGGCCGTCGTTGTGGTTCGACGAGGCGGCCACGATCTCGGCGTCGACGGATCGTTCGCTGCCCGAACTGTGGCGCCTGTTGACCCACATCGATGCGGTCCACGGCCTGTATTACCTGTTCATGCACGGCTGGTTCACGATCTTCCCCGCCACCGAATTCTGGGCGCGGCTGCCGAGTTGCCTGGCGGTCGGCGCCGGCGCCGCCGGTGTGGTCGTGGTGTCCGGCCAGTTCGCCGGCCGGCAATTGTCGGTGTGCGCAGGTGCGCTGTATGCCGCACTTCCGCGGGTGACGTGGGCCGGAGTCGAAGCGCGTCCGTATGCGTTCTCGGCGATGGCCGCGGTCTGGCTCACCGTGCTGTGTGTCGCGGCGGCACGCCGCAACACCGCTGCGCTCTGGGTGGGCTACGGCGTGGCGGTCGTGGCTTCGACGCTGCTGAACATCTTCACGGGGCTCATGGTGGCGGTGCACGCGGTGGTCCTGCGGCAGTCGGGCCGCCAAACCTCGGCGAAGCGGCGGTGGGCGATTGCCGTCGGCATCGCGCTGGCGGTGCTGGCCCCGTACCTGGTGTTCAGCCAGCAGCAGATCCGGCAGGTCGCCTGGATTCGGCCGCTGGACCGGCACACCGTCATCGAGATCGCGCAGCAGCAATACTTCGACAAGAGCGTCCCGTTCGCGATCCTGGCCTGGCTGGTGATCGCGGCTGCCGCCGTCGCCGTTTGGGCCGGCGCCCGCCCGGGATCGACCGAGGGCACGCGCCGGCTGGTGATCCTCTGCGCCGCCTGGATGCTCATCCCGACCCTGACCACCGTGGCCTATTCGGCACTGGTGAAACCCGTTTACTACCCGCGGTATCTGGTCAGCACGGCTCCCGCGATGGCGATCGCGCTGGCCGTCGCCGTTACCACGATCGCCGGCTCACGCCGCGCCGTCATCGGCGGCGTGGCGTTGCTTGTGATCGTCGCGGCGCCCAATTACGTTGTCAATCAGCGTGATCGGTACACGAAAGAAGGCTGGGACTACAGCGCGGTGGCCGATGTGATCGCCACGCACGCCCGGGCCGGGGACTGCCTGCTGATCGACAACACCACTAAGTGGTTGCCCGGCCCGATCAGGGCCCTGCCAGCCGGGCGCCCCGCGGCGTTCGCGAAGCTGACCGACCCCGGCCGGGGACCGCACCGGCAGCGCCTGGGGAGGTTGTGGGACGGGCACCTCGCGGCCTGGGCGCTGACCGATCAGCTCGACCGGTGCCCGACAATCTGGACGATCACCGATCACGACCGCACCCTGCCGGCCCACCAGGCCGCGGTGCTGCTGCCCCCGGGTTCACGATTCGCCCGCACACCCGACGGCCGGGTGCTGCACGGGCTGGGCTTCCACGTCGTCGAACGCTGGCAGTTCACCTTTTCCCAGGTGATCAAGTCCACCCGGTGAACCCGGCGGTTCAGCGAGGCTCGACGGAGAAGAGGCGAAGCTGGGACCGCCGCTTGAACCCGATCGAAACCGCTTAGGCGGCGACCCCGTCCACCGTGCCGGAACCCCGGCTGGCCCGATAGGCGAGCAGGGAACCCACCGCGGCGAGTGCGGCGAAGATGGCGAACAGCCAGCGGGTCGCCGGGACACCGGCGCTCATCGCGGTATTGACCACCAGGCCGGCGAGGCCCGCACCGAACGCCCCGCCGATCAACTGGACGGTGTTGATCGCTGCGGCGGCCGTACCGCCCTCGGCAGGATCATCGACGCAGCTCATGGCCCACGCCGACAAGTGCGGCCAGCCGGCGCCGACACCGACGCCGACGACCAGCAGCGCCAGCGCCCAAATCGCGCCGACCGCGGTCGGGTTGTAGTGGCTCATCCGGGCGAAGGCGACCACCGCCAAACCCGCCGCCATCACCAACGGCGCGCTGATCACCAGACCGATGATCACCCGCGCTTTGCTCACCGAGGCGCTGGCGATCTCGCTGAACGTCCAGCCGGTAGACAGGGCGGCGCCGAGGAAGCCGGCCATCACCGGCGGCAGGTGGGCCAGCCGCTGACCGAGCAGCGGGATGTACAGGTTGGCCTTCGTGGTGGCCATCAGCAGCCCCAGCGTCAGGTAGATCCACTTCTGCCGGCCCGGGTGGAACGCGCTGGGCGGCAGGACCGCCGACGACGCGCGCCGGTCCACCACCAAGAACACCGCCAGCAGGATTCCGCCCGCGATCAGCAGAGCGGCCGCACCGACAAGGCTGCGCGGCAGCTGCGCACTGCTCACCACCAGCGCGGCGCCACCGAGTAGCACCAACGACCGCACCGGGATCTTCATCGGTTCGCCGTGGTGGGTGCCGCGGCCGGCACGCAGCACCACGCTCACGGCCACGCCCATCACCGCGGCCAGGACGGCCATGATGGCGAACGCCCACCGCCAGATGCCGACCTGGGCGAACACGCCGCCGGCCGCCGGCCCGACCAAGGTACCGATGCCCCACATCGCCGACACCAACCCTGATGCCCGGGTCCACAGCCAGCTGGGCAGGACCGCATTGATCAGCGCATAACCCAACCCGGCCAGCAGGCCACCGCCCATGCCCTGCAGGGTGCGGCCGACCAGCAGAATCTCCATATGCGGTGCCACCGCGCACACCACCGCACCGGCACCGAACGACAGCAGACCCAGCAGGTAGGCCGACCGGGATCCGATCCGCACCAGCACCGAGTTGGCCGCAGCGGCGGCGATCACCGACCCGACCAGGTACAACGTGGTCACCCAGGCGTAAAACCGCTCGCCGCCAATGTCTTTGACCGTGCTGGGCAGCAGGCTGATCGTCAGGAATTCGTTGGTCGCGTACAGGGCCACGCCCCCGGCCAGCACGGCCGAGGTGCCCAGGTACCGCCGGCCGAGCAGCTCACGCCAGCTGCCTGGGTTCACAGCGGAGTCAGTGCTTACCGCTTCAGTCAGATCCACCACCGCTTGAAGTCAATCACGGACCACCACGACACGCGAAAGCGGATTCGCTCGCCGGCCCGTCACTTGATCCCGGCCGCATCCATACCCCGCAATTCCTTCTTGAGGTCGGTGATCTCGTCACGGATCCGGGCCGCGAGTTCGAATTGCAGATCACGCGCCGCGTTCATCATCTGGTCGGTGAGATCCTTGATCAGAACTGCCAATTCGGCGCGCGGCATGCCGGCCGTGTCGCGGCCCTCGAACAACCCGGCGCTGACGGATTGGCCCGCCCGACCCGGTTCACCCTGAGCTCGCCGCCCACGCGAGGCATTGCGTCCCGACCCGGCGATGGGAATGGGGTTGTCCACTGCGTCTTCGGTATCAGCCGCCTCCCGGTACACCTGGTCGAGGATGTCGGCGATCTTCTTGCGCAGCGGCTGCGGGTCGATGCCTCTCTCCTGGTTGTAGGCGACCTGCTTGGCCCGTCGGCGGTCGGTCTCGTCGATGGCTTCGGCCATCGAGGCGGTGATCTTGTCGGCGTACATGTGCACCTCGCCGGAGACGTTGCGGGCGGCCCGGCCGATGGTCTGGATCAGGCTGCGCGACGACCGCAGGAAACCCTCCTTGTCAGCGTCGAGAATCGACACCAACGACACCTCCGGTAGGTCCAGGCCCTCCCGCAGCAGGTTTATCCCGATCAGGACGTCATAGTCGCCGAGCCGCAGCTGCCGCAGTAGCTCCACCCGGCGCAGCGTGTCGATGTCGGAGTGCAGATAGCGCACCCGGATACCCATCTCCAGCAAGTAGTCGGTGAGGTCTTCGGCCATCTTCTTGGTCAGCGTGGTCACCAGCACCCGCTCGTCGGCGGCGGCACGCTGCCGGATCTCCCCGATCAGGTCGTCGATCTGGCCCTTCGTCGGCTTCACCACCACCTTCGGATCCACCAGTCCGGTGGGGCGGATCACCTGCTCGACGAACTCGCCGCCGGCCTGGCTGAGCTCATAGGGCCCCGGGGTGGCCGACATATAGACCGTCTGCCCAATCCGGTCGGCGAACTCCTCCCAGGTCAGTGGCCGGTTATCACAGGCCGACGGCAGCCGGAACCCGAACTCGACCAGGTTGCGCTTGCGCGACATGTCGCCCTCATACATGGCGCCGATCTGCGGCACGGTGACATGCGACTCATCAACGATGAGCAGGAAGTCCTCCGGGAAGTAGTCGATCAGGGTGGCCGGCGCCGAACCGGCCGGCCGGGCGTCGATGTGCCGGGAGTAGTTCTCGATGCCCGAACAAAACCCGACCTGGCGCATCATCTCGATGTCGTAGTTGGTGCGCATCCGCAGCCGCTGGGCCTCCAGCAGCTTGCCGTGGCGCTCCAAATCGGCCAGCCGGGCGGCCAGCTCCTCCTCGATGGTGGAGATGGCCTGCGTCATCCGTTCCGGGCCGGCCACATAGTGGGTGGCCGGGAAGATACGCAGCGAGTCGACCTTACGGACCACATCCCCGGTAAGCGGATGCAGGTAATACAGCGCCTCGACCTCGTCGCCGAAGTACTCGATGCGGACGGCCAGCTCCTCATAGGACGGGATGATCTCGACGGTGTCGCCACGCACCCGGAACGAGCCGCGGGTGAACGCCATATCGTTGCGGGTGTATTGGACATCGACCAGCAGCCGCAGCAGGGCGTCGCGCGGCACCTCCGCGCCGACCTGCAGCTCGACGGAGCGATCCAGGTAGGACTGCGGGGTGCCCAGGCCGTAGATGCAGGACACCGATGCCACCACTACCACGTCCCGCCGGGACAACAGGCTGGAGGTCGCCGAGTGACGCAGCCGCTCCACGTCGTCGTTGATGGAGCTGTCCTTCTCGATATAGGTGTCGGTCTGGGCGATGTACGCTTCCGGCTGGTAGTAGTCGTAGTACGAGACGAAATATTCGACCGCGTTGTGCGGCAACATTTCTCGCAACTCATTGGCGAGCTGCGCGGCCAGCGTCTTATTCGGCGCCATTACCAGGGCGGGCCGCTGCAGCCGCTCGATCAGCCAGGCCGCGGTTGCCGACTTGCCGGTTCCGGTGGCACCGAGCAGCACCACGTCCTTCTCCCCCGCGGTGATGCGACGTTCCAGTTCGGTGATGGCGGTCGGCTGATCACCGGCCGGTTCGAACTCGCTGACCACGTCGAAACGGCCACCGACACGCACCAAGCCGTCGACGGCCTCGCCCACCGGTCGGTATTCCGAATGCGCGACGACAGGGTGTTCCGTTGCGAAAGCCACGGACCCAGGGTAAGCCGGGTATCTGACAGGAGAGGCGGCCAACGGTGCATCCACCCAAGCAGGAGACCTTCGACCTGGTCGGGTACACCAACACCGACCCGAAAGGGGTGGTGCGCGCTGTCGACGTCTACACAATGCGGCCATGGGGCCTGTACCTGGCCCGCCCCACCCCGGGCCGAGCCCAGTTCCACTACCTCGAGTCGTGGCTGCTGCCCGCGCTGGGGTTGCGCGTGACCGTCTTCCACTTCAACCCGGGCCATGAACGCGACCAGGATTTCTACCTCGACGTCGGTGACTACACCGCGGGACCGTCGCTATGGCACTCCCAGGACCACTATCTGGATCTGGTGGTGCGCACCGGGGCCGGCGTCGAGCTCACCGACGCCGACGAGCTGATGGCCGCCGTGCGAGAGGGCCTGCTGAGTCAGGACGCCGCCGAGCGGGCGGTGCTGCGGGCTGTCGCCGCCGTCGACGGCCTGGCCCAGCACGGCTACGACCTGCAGCGCTGGCTGGCCGACAACGGGATGCAACTCTCTTGGGCCGGGTAATCTCGTCAAGATGAACGCCAAACTGCGAATAGGCGTCGCCTCCGCGACCGCCGCAGCCCTGCTCGGGTGCGGTCAGTTGATCCCGGCACCGGCGGCAGCCGCCGAGGAGATGCACAACGTCACCTACATCGCCCGGGTGGACGCCTGGACTACCGGTAGCGTCGTCACCTTCATGCTCAATGACACCCAGACCGCCAGCGGCGACCTGGACGGGTTCGGCGCACCGTTCCAGGCCAACGCGGTGCTGTCCGACCCGAGCAAGGCGGGCATGGTGATCCGGCTGCGCTGGCCGTCCTCGGCGAACGTGCACTGCGAGATCCACGTGGACGACGTCGTCGCGGTCAAGAGCGACCGGTTCATCACCACCTGGGCCGACAGCAGTGACCCGCGCAATGGCGCGATGCTGTGCGGTGCCTTGATCAGCAGCATGGCCTGACCGGTCTTACGGGCGCCACCCGGTGTCATCGGCCCATGCCCACGCCCGTCGGTAGGCGCCGTCATCGAAGCGTTCGGTCGGGTTGGCCGCCAGCCAGGCGGGGAATAGCAGGGCGAACTGCTGATTGGGCCGGCCATCAACCCGGATATGGACGCCGGTGGGCCGTCCCGGGTCCGCTGAGGCGTGAAACCGCTTCTGCCACAATGCCGGATCGTCATTGTGGTCGTATGCGGCGACGGTACTGCGGGCGTCCGGCTCGGCTATATCGGCGGTGATCGCCTCGATGCGCGGATAGCCCGCGCCGAACAGGGATTCGGCGAGTTCATCAGCCACCGCGATAGATTCCACCGTGATCTGGACGTCGATGACGTCGATGGCATCTCGGGCGGCGGCCCCGGCCACCGCGGTGAAACCAATGTGGTCGACGCGCACAGCGCGGTGCCCGCAGGCGGTCCGCAGCCGGGCCAGGATGCGCTGCGCCTGATTGGGCCAGGACGGATCGGCCGAGACCACCTGCTTGGGGGTGTCCGCCGGCTGGCGGGCCTGCAGGTTGTCGGCAAACGGCACGATGCGCTGGTGCCACAACTGCCGCGCCTGCTCGGCGAGTTCGGCTGCGGTACCGGAGTTGTCCAACCAGACGTCGGCAACCGCCCGCCGCTGCTCCTCGGTCACCTGGGCGGCGATCCGGGCCCGTACGTCGGCCTCAGGCATGCCGCGGTGCTCGACGAGACGCTGCAGGCGCGTCTCGATCTCCGCGTGTACGACGACGACCAGCGGGAACAGCGGTGCCAGCTGCGATTCGACCAGCAGCGGGATGTCTTCGACGATGATCGGGTTCGGGTCGGCCCGGATGGCCTCGTCGATGAGTTCGGTCCGTCGGCGCCCCACCAGCGGGTGCACGATGCCGTTCAGCGTGGCACGTTTCTCGTCGTCGCCGAACGCAACCGCAGCCAGCGCCGGCCGGTTCAACGCGCCGTCGGGCAGCAGGATCCGCTCCCCGAACGCTTCGACTAGAGCCGCCAATCCCTCGGTGCCGGGTTCGACGACCTCACGGGCGATGATGTCGCCATCGACGACGATGCCGCCACATTCTGCGAATGTGGCGGCAACCGTCGACTTACCGGCGCCGATACCGCCGGTCAGGCCGATACGCAGCATCGCGACCCAGCGCGGCTAGGCGCTGTTACCGGCGAGCTTCTCCCGCAGCGCGGCGAGTTGCTCGTCGCTGGCCAGCGAACCGCCGGCCGGCGCGTCATCGCGGTGCGACCCGTTCGAGCCGCTGGAGTGCGAGGACTCCGCGCGGGCAGCCTCGGCGAACTTCTCGATCTGCGCGGTGTGCATCTTGTGCCGGCGCTCGGCCTCGGCGTAGCGGGCCTCCCATTCGGTGCGCTGCTTGTCGAAACCGTCGATCCACTCGTTGGTCTCGGCGTCGAAGCCCTCGGGGAAGATGTAGTTGCCCTGCTCGTCGTAGCTGTCGGCCATGCCGTACTTCGACGGGTCGAACTCCTCGGTGTAGTC
>JBDTEP010000238.1:0-4562 GCA_039922455.1 Mycobacterium sp.
CATCCGAGCGCATCAACCGCAGCTGGTCGTTCTGGCCGTGCAGGGTCAGCAGCCCGCTGGTGAAGCCGCTCAATGATTTGGCGGGCACCCCGCGACCGCCCAGGTAAGCGCGCGACGGCCCGTCGCGACTGACCGAGCGGGCCGCGATCACGCTGCCGTCCTCGTCCCGGTCGGCGCCGGAGGTCTCCAGGACCTCGTCAATCTGCGCGGTCAGGGCCTTCGCGAGATCGGTGGTGCAGAACCGGCCCTCCACCACCGCACGGGCCGCACCGGAGCGAACCCGGTTGGCGTCGGCCCGGGCGCCGCCGAGCAAGTGCAGCCCGGTCACGACCATCGTCTTGCCGGTGCCGGTCTCCCCGGTCAGCACGGTCAGCCCGCGGTCGAATTCGGCGGTTGCCGCGCTGATCGCGCCCAGCGACTCAATGCGGATCTCGGTCAGCACGCGGATGCACCCGGAGACACCTGTCGCACCATTATTGCCCGCGCCAGCCGGTGACCGGCAGCCGGAACTTGCGCACCAGGCGGTCGGTGAACGGTGATCGGCTCAGCCGCGCCCATTTCACCGGGGTGACGCCGCGTTGCACCTCGAGCCGCCCGCCGGCCGGCACCAGCATCTTGCGGCGGCCGTCGCAGAACACCATCGCGTTGTGTCCGCCGCCCTCGACTTCGATCGCGATGGTCGAGTCGGGACTGGTCACCATCGGCCGGGCGAACAAGGCGTGCGCATTGTTGGGCACCACCAGGATGGCGTCCAGGTCCGGCCAGAGCACCGGCCCGCCCGCGGAGAACGCATACGCGGTGGAGCCGGTCGGCGTCGACACCAGCACGCCGTCGCAGCCGAACGTCGACACCGGCCTGCCATCCACTTCGACGACCACGCCCAGCACGCCCAGCCGTGCGCCCGTCTCCAGGCTGGCCTCGTTGAGCGCCCAGCCGCTGTCGATGACCCGCCCGTCGGCGCGCACCACGACGTCGAGCGTCATCCGGTCCTCCACCCGATAGTCGCGGGCGATGATGTGGTCGAGGACCCGATCGATATTGTCGGCTTCGGCCTCGGCCAGGAATCCGATCCGGCCCAGGTTGACACCCAGCACCGGGATGTCGGCGTTGCGGGCCAGTTCGGCCGCCCGCAGGAAAGTGCCGTCGCCACCGAGTACCAGCACCAGCTCGCAATCCTGGGCGGCCCGGTTGTCCGAGTCCACCAGGTCCACCTCGACGCCGAGTTCGCGCCCGTCGTCAGGTGCCGCGTCCAGCGCGGCCTTATCGACTGCCTCCGATGTCAGCACCCGCAGCGCGATGCCGTGGTCGTCGAGGACCTTCCCGACCCGGCGAGCGGTGTCGGCCGCCTCTTCGCGCCCGGAGTGCACCACCAGCAGTACGGTGCGCTGTTGGTTCCCGCTATTCACTGGGGTCCCCTCGCCACGGCATCGTGGACGGCTGCCTGTAACGCATCGCCGGTCAGCGGTGCGGCGGCGGCGCGCAGATGCAGAAAATATTCAACGTTGCCGGACGGTCCGGGCAGAGGGCTGGCCGTAACCGCGACGGCGCCCCACCCGAGTTGCCCGGCGCGATGCGCCACCGATAGCACCGCGTCGGCACGCAGGCCCGGATCGGAGACCACCCCGCCGGCACCCACCTGTTGTCGTCCCACCTCGAACTGCGGCTTCACCATCGGAACGATATCGGCGTCGGGTGACGCGCAGCCAGCCAACGCGGGCAACACGGTGGCCAGCGAGATGAACGACAGGTCGGCGACGATCAGGCTGGCGGGCCCGCCCACGACGTCGAGCGTCAAGCCGCGGACGTTGGTGCGTTCCACGACGACTACCCGCGGATCGGTGCGCAGCGACCAGGCCAGCTGCCCGTAGCCGACGTCGACGGCCACCACCCGACTGGCGCCCCGGTCGAGCAGCACCTCGGTGAACCCGCCGGTCGAGGCCCCCGCATCCAGGCACTGCCGGTCGGCCGCGGCGATCCCGAAGGTGTCCAACGCGCCGATCAGCTTGTGCGCCCCGCGGGAGACCCAACCGCGTTCGCCGTCCGGGGCTACCGCCAGGGCGGCAGTGAGCGCCACCGCGGTAGCCGCCTTGACCGCCGGGATGCCGTCGATGGTGACCTTGCCGGCACCGATCAATTCGGCGGCCTGCTGACGGGACCGAGCCAGTCCCCGCCGGACCAGTTCGGCGTCAACGCGAACGCGCCGAGACATGCGTGCACTCAGCCCTTCTCCACCGACTCCAGCGCCCGCACCAACACCTCGTGGGCCTCTTCGAGCCGCTGCGCCAAGGCGTTGAGATCGCTGTGCGCCGGCAACTCGGCCAGCTCACCCTCCGCGGGCAGCTCGGCCAGCAGCGCCGCGATGCGGGCCCGGACCTCGTCTATCTCACTGTTCATGGGTGCCACTAACGCTAGCCGATGCCCATCAGGGCCACGTGCCAAGCAGGGACCAGCGTTGCAGGGCCTCCCCGGCGGTGTCGTCGGCGGACTCCACGGTGAACGGCCGGCCGGCCAACTCGCCATCCCACACCGCCGCGGCGAGGGCCCGCACGATCGACAGTCCATCACCATCGTCGGCGTCAGGCTGCGCCGCGCCAACCGTGACGCTGCCGCTCGTCACGCTCACCTGCCACTGCGGTTGCGGGCCGATCGCCAGCACCGCGGCACCGAGGTGCAACGCCCGCAGATCGTGGCCGATGTAGATCGGTCGGTGCGCGGCGAGGGCGCCGACGGCGTCACGTGCCGAGTTGACGCCGGTGAGCACCATCAGGCTGGGCAGCTCCGCGGCGTTGGCGGCGGCGATGTCGGTGTCGAGCCGGTCACCGACCACCAGTGGGGCGTAGAACTCGCCGCGGGTCAGCGCGTCGGTGAACAACGCCGGCCCCGGCTTGCCGGCCACCTGGGGTTCGGCGTCGGTCGCGGTGCGCAGGGCGGCCACCATCGAACCGTTTCCGGGCAGCAGCCCGCGCTCGGAGGGCAGCGTCTTGTCGACGTTGGTCGCCATCCACACCGCGCCGGCCCGAAGCGCCAGCGCTGCCTCCGCCAGATCCGCCCACGCCGTCTCGGTGGACAGACCCTGAACCACCGCAGCCGGATCGTCGGAGGCCAGCCGCACCGGTTCCAGCCCGACGGCCGTGATCTCGGCGGCCAACGATTCAGTGCCCACCACCAGAACCCGTGATCCGGCAGAAAGTTGACCGGCCAGCAGGTCCGCCGCGATCTGGGCACTGGTGACGACGTCGGCGGCCTCGGCGGTAAAGCCCAGCTCACTCAGATGTGCTGCGACCTCCGCCGCGCCGCGCGACGAATTGTTGGTGATGAACAGCGCACGGCTCTGTACCTGCGCCAGGGTTTCCACGGCGCCTTCGGTGGGTTCGGCACCGCGGAACACCGTGCCGTCCAGGTCCAGCAGCAGGCAGTCATATGCGTCGGCCAGCGTCCCGGTGTCGCCCAGTTCGGCGATCCGATCCTCGACGTCGGTGACGCCGTCGGTGTCGGCAGCCGCGGCCCGCAGAAACCACTCCAATGCTTCATCGCCGCGCCCGAGCGCCACCAGGGTCTCGGCATGCGCGTAGTGCAGCCGGGCCACCGTTGAACCGGTCCGGTCCGGGTCGGCCGGCGCGCCCGAGAGCACCGTCAGCGCCTGTTCCAGCTGGCCCAGATCGGCGCGGGCGCCGGCGACCACGATGCGCAATTCGTCGGCCTCGTCGCCGTCGAGTTCAGCGGCCTCCGGGGTGGCTGCAAGGTCGATCGCCCGCTGCGGGCGGCCCATGCCGCGCTCACAGTCGGCGATCAGCGGCAGCAGCGCGGATTTGCTGCCCATTCGGCGTGCCGCGCGTAGTTCGCCGAGCGCCTGCGGCCAGTCGCCACACTGGTACGCAGCGATTCCGACCGCCTCCCGAATCGCGGTGATCCGTGTCGACCGGGACCGCGCCGCCCGCGCGTGCAGCAGTGCGGCCGCCGGATCGTCGTCAAGCATGTTCCCGGCGGCTACCAGGTGACAGGCGACGGCGTCGGCGGTGACCTTGTTGAGCGTGCTCAGTTCCCGGCGTACCTCCGGCGCAAGCTGTCTGGGTTCGATACCGGCGGGCAGGGGTGGGTCGTCATATCGCTGAGCGGAATCGTCGCCGGACGGTCGCGGTGGCCGAGACCCACCGTCGTGGTCACGCCGGGGTTGAGGTCGACGATCCCGGTCCGGCCCCGGGCCCCTGGGTGTCCGGCGCTGATCGCCGGTTCCGCGGGCTGATCCGCCACCGGCCCTCCTGGGCCTGTCGCGCCCGCCGTCCCCGGCGCCGCTACCACGCGGCGCGTTGCCACCTCTGTCGTGTTCGGCCACTTCGCGCCTTCCGGTCGAATCAGTGCTACCGGAGAGGATACGGCGGCCTTCGCCGGCATCGTGCCACGGTCGCATCTGCAAAATCCCTATGGGATGTTCACGAGAAATGCCTGTGCCCCCCAAAACGAATTTTGGGGGGCACAGGACTTACTAGTTGTGTTCGGCGGTGTCCTACTTTTCCACCCGAAAGGGCAGTATCATCGGCGCTGACAGGCTTAGCTTCCGGGTT
>JBDTEP010000239.1:0-18947 GCA_039922455.1 Mycobacterium sp.
GTCGGCCTGCGATTCGGCGACCCTGGTGGCACCGATGTGAATCGCGACGAGGAACCCGGACAGCAGGATGGCGACCACGACCGGCACGGCGATGGCACCCGAGATCGCCGCAGTGCGCGACCGGTCAGAGCGCAGCGCGTTGAGGGCGATGGTGAAAGTCGCCCCGTACGACTTGTTCGAACCGGGTCGCAGGCTGGTGACGGTCTGCGCGCTCAGATACGCCGTGGCCAGTAGCAGCCCGATGATCGCGACGACGGCGCCGATGTCGGCGACGATGGCCTGCCAAGATGTCAGGGCGCCGGACAGCGTCGCCAACCGTGCCGAAAGCACCCCAGCCAGCCCGATCGCCAGCAGCAGCAGCGCCTTGAACCAGATCTTGCGCTGGGTGGTCTGTTCCTGGGCGGCCCGCCCGGACAACTCGGCCGCGATCGGGGTGTTGGACGCCGACAGCGCAGGGCCCACCGCTGCCAGAACCGCCAGCACGAGGCCGGCCAGGACTCCGACCACCAGGATCGCCGGTTTGAGGACGACCGGGACGGTGACGCCGACGAATCGTTCGGCCAGCTCGCTGGCGCTGGCCACGATGGGCTTTGAGATCACGATGCCGGTCAGCACGCCCATCGTCGATCCCATCGCCCCCAACAGGGCGGCCTCGCTGAGGAATCCGGTCATGATCGATGTCGGCGATGCCCCCAGTGCGGAGGCGATCGCGATCTCGCGGCGGCGTTCCTCGACTGACAGCCTGGTGATCTGGGCGATCAGGATGACCCCGACGCCGATCGAGATCAGGGCGAAGATCCCCAGCAGCGGCAGCAGGACGTCGTTGACGTTGTAACCTCGCGCCGGCTCGCTGCGGGGCTGCACGTTGAAGGTGGGACCCAGCGTGGTCTTCAACCGCTGCTGGACCTGGGTGGAGTCGGCGCCGCGGGCCAGGGTCACGTAGATCATGTCCACCCGGTCGCCGCGGGCAAACTGCACCTTCGCCATGCTCAGCGGTAGCACCGCGACCAAGCCGTTGTTGACGTTGTCCAGGTCTGCCACCCGCTGGAACTTGTCCAGTGACAGTTGCCCGACGTCGGTGACCAGAGTTGCCGACGAGTCCAGGGAGTCGCCCAGTGAACGCGAGATCGCGGGCGGCGGTTCCTGCTGGCCGGTCTGGCAGACCTTCGGGTCGACGATCCACTGCGCCGAGCAGTCCGCGCCAAGGGCTAGGCCGAAAGTCTCCTTGTCGTTGTCGCGGATCATCGTCACGCCACGGATGACCGGCACCACGGCCGCCACCCCTGGCACCGACCGGGCGTCTTCGATGACGGTGGGGCTGATGCCGCCCCGGGTGGCGGCACCGACCACGCGCAGTGGCGCGGGTCCGGCGATCTGGTAACCGACGTCGTCGACGGCCTTGGAGACGCTGGTGACCTCGATCATGACGGCCACCACGACGGCTACGCCGCCGCCCAGCGAGAAGGCGGCCAGTGCGGCCCGGAATGCGTGCTTACGAACGGCCCGGAAATTGATGATCCGAAGGAGGCCGAAAGTCGCGGCTAATGTTCCGCGAGCCATGTCACATTGTTGGGCAAGTGAGCCATTCCGCTGTCCGTCTCGATTTCACCGTCGAGCAGTGAGACCAGGCGCGGGGCATCGTCGGCAATTTTCCGGTCATGGGTCACCAGAACAATTGTCTGGCCAGCTGCATTGAGGTTATACAGGGCGTCGATAACGCGCTGGCCGTTATTGGTGTCCAGATTGCCGGTCGGTTCGTCGGCGAGAATGACGTCGGGCTTCATGAAGAGCGCCCGCGCAACGGCCACCCGTTGCTGTTCGCCGCCGGACAATTCCGACGGAACCCGTTTGGATTTGGCGGCCAGACCGACTTGGTCGAGCAGGCTCATCGCGTGGCCGTGTTGGGCCCGACCGGACCTGCCGGCCAGCAGGCCCGGCAGCATCACGTTCTCCACAACCGACAAACCCGCCAGAAGGTTGAATGCCTGGAAGACGTAACCGAGTGTCTGGCACCGCACGGTGGCCAACTGCCGACGTGACAACTGCGAGACGCTGTGGCCGTTGATGAAGACATCGCCGGAGGTCGGCATATCCAGTAGGCCGAGGATGCTCAGTAGGGTCGACTTGCCGGAGCCGGAGGGGCCGACCAACGCAACGAATTCGCCGCGGGTTATCTGGAGATCGATGTTCCGCAATACCGGCGTGGCCGTATCGCCCACACCGAATTGTTTGTTGAGTCGGCGAGCTTCGAGCACCACGGGAGGCCTAAGAACGACCGGCGGCGGGTGTCCGTTACGGTCGAGCTCCGTATTCACGGTGTGCATCCTGGTCCTGATCATGAATCTCCAGCGGGCGTACGTAATACAGGATCATGCCCGCGCGGGGTGAGCTCCTCAATATCAGTGAGCACCCGACGGTGCTGCGCTACGCGGCGGCCAGTGCTGATCATACCGACCGCGACCGCCTCTCAAAAATCATTGTGACGTGACCCCGCGCACCCTTGGCAGGCCCGACCAGCGTTTATCCAGGTCATGGACGGTTGACCATCGAAGTAGACAACACTCCGAACTGGTCGCCACAGGGGTGCGTGCTGCTACCCGCTCGACTTGTGCTGGGCAACCTCGGTGGCGGGGTGTACGGCCACCAGGCCGAGGTCGTTGCGCCGCTCGCAGATGGTCGCCAGCTCGGCGTAGGCCTTGGCGCCCAGCAACTCGGTGAGTTCAGGTGCCAGGCTTCGCCACACCTGCCTGGTGCCGACGTGGGCCGCCGGATCGCTGGTGCAGTACCAGTGCAAATCCTCACCGCCGGGACCCCAGCCGCGTCGGTCGAACTCGGTGATCGTGGTCTTGAGGATCTGGGTTTCGTCGGGGCGGGTCACCCATTCCTGACTGCGCCGGATCGGCAGTTGCCAGCACACGTCGGGCTTCATGGTCAGGGGCTCTACCCCCAGCCGGACCGCTTTGATGTGCAGCGCGCAGCCCGCACCACCGGCGAACCCGGGCCGGTTCAAGAAGATGCAGGCGCCCTTAACGGTGCGGGTGCGCAATTGCTCTTCGCCGTCGTTCTCGTCGAGTTCCAGGTAGCCCTTTTTGCCCAAACCCTTGTCGCGCAGCTGCCAATCGGCGTCGGTCAGCTGCGCGACGGCGTCATCGAGCTTGGCGCGATCATCGTCGTCGGACAGGAACGCGCCGTGCGAACAGCACCCGTCGTCGGGGCGGCCGGCGACGATACCCTGGCAGGCCGCGGTGCCGAAAACGCACGTCCAGCGTGACAACAGCCAGGTCAGATCGGCAGCAATCAGGTGTTCGGGGTTGTCCGGGTCATAGAACTCCACCCATTCGCGGGCGAAGTCCAAACCGACCTCACTGGGACGGGGGCCGGGTTGCGCTGGGGTCACAAAACTCCACGCTAGACCAGAAATTCGCGTTGCCGGTGCCTGGCCCCGTTAAGTTGGGTGTGTGCGATTAGGCGTGCTCGACGTCGGTAGTAACACCGTCCATCTTCTCGTGGTCGATGCCCTCCGGGGCGGTCACCCGACCCCGATGAGCTCAACCAAGGCCACGCTACGGCTGGCAGAGGCCACCGATGGCTCAGGCAAGATCACCCGGCGCGGCGCCGACAGATTGGTGTCGACGGTCGGTGAATTCGCCATGATCGCAGCGAGTTCGGGCTGTGCGGAGTTGATGGCCTTCGCCACCTCGGCGGTGCGCGACGCGTCCAACTCCGAGGACGTGCTGTCCCGGGTGCGCTCGGAGACCGGCGTCGATTTGCAGGTGTTGGCGGGGGAGGACGAGTCCCGGCTGACGTTCCTGGCGGTGCGGCGCTGGTTCGGCTGGAGCGCCGGGCGGATCACGAACCTCGACATCGGCGGAGGTTCACTGGAGCTGACCAACGGGGTCGACGAGGAGCCAGAGGTGGCGTTGTCACTGCCACTGGGTGCGGGCCGGCTGACCCGGGAATGGTTGTCCGAAGACCCGCCCGGCCGGCGCCGGGTGACGATGCTGCGGGACTGGCTGGACACCGAGTTGGCGGGTGCCGCTGCGGCCGTGCTCGATGCCGGCCAGCCCGATCTCGCGGTGGCGAGTTCCAAGACGTTTCGTTCGCTGGCCCGGCTCACCGGCGCGGCGCCGTCGGCCGCCGGACCGCGGGTGCGGCGCACATTGACCGCCACTGGCCTTAGGCAGCTCATATCATTCATCTCTAGGATGACCACGGCTGATCGTGCCGAGTTGGAAGGGGTGAGTGCCGAGCGGGCACCGCAGATCGTGGCGGGTGCCCTGGTGGCGGAGGCGAGTATGCGAGCGCTGTCGATCGAAACGGTGGAGATTTGCCCGTGGGCGTTGCGGGAGGGTCTGATCCTGCGGCGGCTCGACAGTCAAGCCGACGACGCGACCTTGCTCGAATCCTCATCGATGGGCATGGCAGCGGCCCGCGGGGCGAAAGGAGACCGCCGATGACGGGACCCGGTCCTGATCCCCGCGACGTCGAGACGCGGCCGATCTCGGTTGCCGAACTGCTCGCCAAGAACGGCAATATCGGCTCTCCGCCGGTCACCGGGCGCCGTCGGCGCAGGCGCGGTAATGCCGACGCCGTCACGGTCGCCGAACTGACCGGCGAAATCCCGATCATCCGCGACGACGAACATCCTCCCGAGCAGGCCGCCCCGGCCCCGCAGCCGGGCAGCTCCGGCAGTTTCGGCAGGTCCAGCAGGACCGGCAGCGAGGTGAGCGACGGCCTGCTCATCGAGGAGAACCGACCGCCTAGCGGCCCGCGCCCCGCCGAGCGGGACAGCCAGCCGGCCACCGGAGCGCGCCCAATCGAGCCGCGCTGGCCCAAATCCCCGCCGCCGTCGCCGCGCGGCGATGGTCTGCAGCAAAGTTCATACCCGCGGCCGATGCGCCGGTCCGATGCGCCGGCTGCCGAGAACGGCCGGCCGGCGGAGACCAAATCGAAGGGCTCCGGCGCCGAGCGGATGCGTCCGGACCCGGTCGACACCTATACCGACATCGAAGTCGACGTGATGGGCACCGATGTCCGCGCCGCCGCCCCGCCGGTCGAGGACTCCGCCTACGTGCGCTCCTACCTCGATGCGGCCGGGGCCAGCACCTCCGGGCGGCCGGTTCGGCCGGTCGTGGACGAGGGCTTTGGCGGGGATGTCGCCGACCTGGCCGATGATGCCGACCCCGACCACGTCTCCGAATTCGGCTCGCCGGACGACTACGTCGGCCCGCCCGGAATAGTCGGCGGGGCGCTGGTGGTGCTGCAGTCGATACTGGCGGTGGCGTTCGGCGGCGGACTGTTCATCGCCTTCGACCAGCTGTGGCGGTGGAACAGCATCGTGGCACTGGTGCTCACGGGCCTGGTCACGGTCGGCCTGGTGGCCGCTGTGCAGGCCGTCCGTAAAACTGCCGATATCGTCAGTACGTTGATCGCGGTCGCCGTCGGATTGCTGGTCACGTTGGGGCCGCTGGCGTTGCACGGCAATTAACCGTTCACTATTAGTCCGTGCGCCCAGCGATCAAGGTCGGATTGTCGACGGCTTCGGTTTACCCCATGCGGGCCGAGGTCGCCTTCGAATACGCGGCTCAGCTCGGTTACGACGGCGTCGAGTTGATGGTGTGGGGGGAGTCGGTCAGCCAGGACATCGCCGCAGTGCGGCGGCTGTCGCGCAAGTACCGGGTACCGGTGCTGTCGGTGCACGCACCGTGTCTACTGATCTCGCAACGGGTGTGGGGCGCCAACCCGATCCGCAAGCTGGAACGCAGCGTCCGGGCCGCCGAACAGCTCGATGCGCAGACCGTCGTGGTGCATCCGCCGTTCCGTTGGCAGCGGCGCTACGCCGACGGCTTCAGTGATCAAGTCGCCGAGTTGGAGGCCGCCAGCGATGTGGCGGTAGCGGTGGAGAACATGTTCCCGTTCCGGGCCGACCGATTCTTCGGCGCCGATCAGTCCCGCGAGCGGATGCGCCGCCGCGGCGGCGGCCCCGGAGCGGGAATCTCGGCGTTCGCACCGTCGCACGATCCGCTCGACGGCGACCACACGCATTACACCCTGGACCTGTCGCACACCTCGACCGCCGGCACTGACGCGTTGGAGATGGCCCGGCGGATGGGTTCGGGCTTGACGCACCTGCATCTGTGCGACGGCACCGGGCTACCGGCCGATGAGCACCTGGTGCCCGGGCGCGGCGACCAGCCCACAGCCGAGGTGTGCCAGTTGCTTGCCGCCGGTGACTTCGCCGGTCACGTGGTGCTGGAGGTGAGCACTTCACAGGCGCGCTCGCCACACGAGCGTGAGGTGCTGCTGACCGAGTCGCTGCAGTTCGCCCGGACGCACCTGCTGCGTTGACCGACACTGAAGGGGCACCGATGGGCCAGTCTTTGTTCGCCGAAGCCATGCGACTCACCCGGATCGAGGAGGGCCGGGGCCGCCGGGGTCCCGAGGATGTCGTGACCTTCGCCGGTGAGCTCAACCGGCACTGGACGATCGGCCCGAAGGTGCACGGCGGGGCGATGCTGGCACTGTGTGCCAACGCCGCCCGAACCGCCTGCGACGTTGGCCAATCCGGCGCATTGCAGCCGGTTGCGGTGTCCGCCAACTTCCTGTGGGCGCCCGAACCCGGGCCGATGCGGTTGGTGACCCAGGCCCGCAAGCGGGGGCGCCGGATCAGCGTGGTCGACGTGGAACTCACCCAGGGCGACCGCACCGCCGTGCACGCCGTCGTCACCCTCGGCGAGCCCGAGCACAATGCCCCGCCGCTACTGTCGGCCAATCCGGTGCCGGCCCTGATGCCACCCGAACCGCCCGACGGCATCGCCCCGATCGGTCCCGGCCACCCGTTTGTCGGGCTGGTGAACATGGCGGCTGGCTGCGACGTGCGTCCGCTGGTGTCGACGCTGCAGCCCAGCGCCGACGGCAGCCCACCGCTGATTCAACTGTGGGTGCGACCGCGCGACGCCGCCCCGGACGCGCTGTTCGCGCTGCTGTGCGGGGATATCTCGGCGCCGGTGAGCTTCGCGGTGGAACGCACCGGCTGGGCGCCCACTGTGCAACTCACCGCCTATCTGCGCGGCCTGCCCGCGGACGGCTGGCTGCGGGTGCTGTGCAGCTGCGTGCAGATCGGTCAGGACTGGTTCGACGAGGACCACACCGTCGTCGACTGCGAGGGCCGGATCGTGGTGCAGTCCCGCCAGCTGGCGATGGTTCCCCCGCGGTAGTCCGGCGGGTGACCCGCGGCGCCCGGCTGGCGCCGTGCTTGCGGTCGCCCGCATCTGCCATGCTGTCGCCATGTCGAGAATCGCGATTATCGGTGGCGGCAACATGGGTGAGGCCTTGCTGGCTGGTTTGCTGGCGGCGGGACACCCGGTCAAGGACTTGGTGGTGGCCGAGCGGTTCGCCGACCGGGCCCGGCAGCTGTCTGAGAAGTATTCGGTGCTGGTCACTTCTGTTGTCGATGCGGTAGAGAACGCCCCCATCGTGATCGTTGCGGTTAAGCCGCAGGATGTGGACTCGGTGGTCGCTGCGTTTGCCAAGAACGTGACCGCGTCCTCCGGCGACAGCGCCGAGCAGGTGCTGGTGACCATTGTCGCCGGCATCACCACCGGGTACCTGGAGTCCAAGCTGCCGGCGGGCACCGCCGTGGTCCGGGTGATGCCCAACACCCCGGTCAAGGTCGGCGCCGGGGCCAGCGCGCTGGCTAAGGGCAGGTTCCCCCGCAGCGAGCAGGTCAATGAGGTTGCCGCGCTGTTCGCGAACGTCGGCACGGGAGCGATCGTTGCCGAAGATCAACTGGACGCGGTGACCGCGGTGTCGGGCTCGGGACCCGCCTACTTCTTTTTGATGGTGGAGGCGCTGGTGGACGCCGGGGTTGCGGCCGGGTTGAGCCGGCAGACGGCCACCGAATTGGCTGTGCAGACCATGGCCGGATCGGCGCAGATGTTGGTGGACGAGCGCGGCGAGACCGAGGGGACGGCCAATGCGGCCATTGACACCGTCCCGGCGCGCCTGCGAGCGATGGTGACTTCCCCCGGGGGCACTACCGCGGCCGCACTGCGCGAATTGGAGGCCGGCGGCCTGCGGACCTCAGTCGATCGGGCCGTGCAAGCCGCAAAAACCCGCTCTGAGCTGCTACGAATTACATCAGAGTAGTTCACTTATTTTTCACATATTGACCCTCACTAGTCGCAGGAACCCCATTCGTCCCGCTATCCTCCTCTATGTCTGTGCGTGTGGGCGCAGCGGTGGGGAAGCCGCTGAGAATGCACGTGCCTGATTGAAATGGGTAACGATGACGTCTGCGAACGGGCCTTCGGCACGAGATTCGGCTAGTGGCAGAGCGGCAAGAGATGCCGGTTCTACCGAGTCGAGTCGGACACAATTTCTGACCGTGGCCGAGGTGGCCGCGCTGATGCGTGTCAGCAAGATGACGGTGTACCGATTGGTGCACAACGGGGAACTGCCGGCGGTACGGGTGGGGCGGTCTTTCCGGGTGCACGCCAAGGCGGTGCACGACCTATTGGAGACCTCCTTCTTCGACGCAGGCTGATCGCCGGTCGACAGTGAGCACCCCCGGGCGTTGCCGTACGGCGACGCCCGGGGTCGGCTGCCTTGGCGGTCCTGCCAGGTGCCGGTTTTCTGCCTAGCACCCACCTCCGGGTAAAGTGACCGGGTAGACCAGATCAGTTCAGCGGCGCCACTCGGCAGCGGCTCGGGCAGAAGCAGATAGCGGAGTTCATGGGTTCAGTCATCAAGAAGCGGCGCAAGCGCATGTCGAAGAAGAAGCATCGCAAGCTGCTTCGCCGGACCCGGGTCCAGCGCAGAAAACTCGGTAAGTAGCCCGCTGCGCCCCGTCTGGATTCTCGGACGGGGCGAGCCGATCGCCGGTACTGCTTTTGCGGCTCGGCCGTTAGGCTGGCGAGGTGGATGAGGCCGGCCCTCCGGGCGACAGCACGCGAAGCGATGTCCGGCACTACCCCAAGGTTGTGTTGGTCACCGGCGTGTGCCGTTTTCTGGGCGCTTACTTGACCGCCAGGCTCACGCAGAACCCCTTGATCAGCCGGGTCATTGCGGTGGACGCAGTGATGCCGAGCAAGGACATGCTGCGTCGGATGGGGCGCGCGGAGTTCGTCCGCGCCGATATTCGTAATCCGTTCATCGCCAAGGTGATTCGCAACAGCGAGGTAGACACCGTGGTGCACGCGGCCGCGGCGTCCTATGTGCCGCGGTCCGGCGGCGGGGCGGCGCTCAAGGAGCTCAACGTGATGGGCGCCATGCAGTTGTTCGCCGCCTGCCAGAAGGCGCCTTTGGTGCGCCGGGTGGTGCTCAAGTCGACCTCTGAGGTGTACGGGTCCTGCTCGCAGGACCCGGTGCTGTTCACCGAGGACAGCACCAATCACCGGACGCCCACCCATGGGTTCCCCCGCGACAGCGTCGATATCGAGGGTTACCTGCGTGGGTTGGGTCGGCGCAGGCCCGACGTTGCCGTCACCATTCTGCGGATGGCCAACATGATCGGTCCGGCCATGGACACCGCCCTGTCGCGCTATCTGGGCGGCCCGCTGGTGCCGATGGTGCTGGGCCGGGACGCACGGCTGCAGCTGCTGCATGAGCAGGACGCGCTGGGCGCTCTGGAACGGGCCACCATGGCCGGCAAAGCCGGCACCTTCAACGTCGGCGCCGACGGCATCATCATGATGTCGCAGGCGATCCGCCGGTCGGGCCGGATTCCGATGCCGCTGCCGGGACTCGGGCTGTGGGTCATGGATTCACTGCGCCGGGCCAACAAATACACCGAGATCAACCGCGAACAGCTCGACTATCTCAGCTTTGGCCGGGTGATGGATACGACTAGAATGCGAACGGACCTCGGCTACAGCGCGAAGTGGACCACCGCCGAGGCATTCGACGATTATGTTCGGGGTCGAGGGTTGAATCCGATCATCGACCCCGACTGGGTGCGTTCGGTGGAGCGGCGGGCGGTGAGCGTGGCGCAACTCCTGGGCGACATCAACATCAGCAGGGTGCGGGGAGGTTAACGCCATGGCTAAGGACTTTGGGGCCAAAGTGATACCGCTGCGCAAACATTCGAGCTCCACGCGTCGGCACCCGTCGACGACGCTTGGCCGCCCGGCCGAACGGGCCGCGGCCGAGCAGATCACCGCGGTCGTCCGCGAGATCGATGAGCGTCGCGCTGCCTCGGGGGGAGCCGGTGCTGCCGAGCCGACCCCGGGCGAGTTCGCCCGCCGGGTCGCGGCGGTTGCCGCGTTCTTGCGGGAACGGATCACCGGTGATTACCAGGTCGACGAGTTCGGGTTCGACCCACACTTCAACGAAGCCGTCGCGCTGCCGCTGCTGCGGTTCTTCTTCAACGAGTGGTTCCGGGCCGAAGTCAGCGGCATCGAGAACCTGCCGATCGACGGGCCCGCGCTGCTGGTCGCCAACCATGCCGGGGTGCTGCCGATGGACGCGCTGATGCTGTCGGTGGCGGTGCACGACCACCATCCCAACCATCGGGACCTGCGGATGCTCGGTGCCGACCTGGTGTTCGACATGCCGGTGATCGGTCCGGCTGCCCGCAAGGCCGGCCACACCATGGCCTGCACCGTCGACGCCAACCGACTGCTGGCGGCCGGCGAGTTGACCGCGGTGTTCCCGGAGGGCTACAAGGGCCTGGGCAAGCGGTACAAGGACCGCTACAAGCTGCAGCGGTTCGGCCGCGGCGGCTTCGTGTCGGCGGCGCTGCAGTCCAAGGCGCCGATCGTGCCGTGCTCGATCATCGGCTCCGAGGAGATCTACCCGATGATCGCCGATGTCAAGCTGTTGGCCCGGTTGCTCAGCGTGCCCTACTTCCCGATCACTCCGCTGTTCCCGCTGGCCGGGCCCGCCGGACTGGTGCCACTGCCGTCGAAGTGGCACATCGCCTTTGGCGAGCCGATCGCCACCACCGACTACGAAGCGGGCGCAGCCGAGGATCCGATGGTCACCTTCGATTTGACTGATCAGGTACGCGAGACGATTCAGCAGACGCTGTACCGGCTACTGGCCGGCCGCCGCAACACGTTCTTGGGCTGACCCCATACCGCGAGCGGGCTGGGGGTACCGCCGGCTGGTGGGGGAGTCCCACCGACATGCCGATGGTTTCATCGGAATCGCGCACGCTCGCCGGTAGGGCGGGGATGCCGCTACTTGCGGTTCCGCATCGCCTCGATGGCGGCGATCGTCGCCGCCTCGGTGTCCGCGTCTTGATTGATCGACTCGCCGAGCATGGTGACGACGCTGGTCACGACGGGCTTGCCGTCGGCGTCGGTGACCTCACTGCGGACCTCGCTGACCACCGTGCCGTGTGACTCGATCACCGAGTCCAGGTAGGTGTCGAAGTATAGCCGGTCGCCGGCGACAATCGGCCGGTGGAAGGTGAACTTCTGGTCGCGGTGCAGCACCCGCGCGATATTGATCGGGATGTCGAACTTGTCGAAGATCTCCAACTGGACCTGCCGGCCGGCGACCGCCAGGAACGTCAGCGACGCGACCAGACCGGGGTGCCCGGCTTCGGTGGCAACGGCTTCGTCGAAATGGGCCGGGTGCTCGTCTTTCACCGAACGGGCGAACTCTCGGATCTTTTCTCGGCCGACTTCGAAGTAGTCCGGGAACCGATAGTGGGTACCGATGATTCCCTGCGACTCAGTGTGTACTGACATGCCGGTTTAGCCCTCCGCCCGCCGTAGTGCTCGGCGGCGGAAGCTTATCAGCGCGCAGGCTGCGCGCGCTCGTTCCGGTGCGCCACGGTGTCTGATGCGGGCGCCCGGTTCTCGTGCGCTCCGCAGGCTACGCGCGCTCGTTCCGGTGCGCCACGGCCGCCGCCAGGGCCCCGCCCGCTGCCCCCAACGCCAGCGCCGACGGCACGCCGATGCGTGCCGCCCGCCGTGCGGTGCGGAAGTCGCGGATCTCCCAGCCCCGCGCGCGCGCCACCTCCCGCAGCGCGGCATCCGGGTTGATCGCCACCGCAGTGCCGACCAGCGACAGCATCGGCACGTCATTGAAGCTGTCGGAGTAGGCGGCGCAGCGTCGCAGATTCAGCCCCTCCCGGATGGCCAGTGACCGCACCGCGTGTGCCTTACCGGGTCCGTGCAGAATCTCGCCGACCAGTCGGCCGGTGAACACCCCGTCGACCGACTCAGCGACGGTGCCCAGGGCGCCTGTCAACCCGAGCCGGCGGGCGATGGTCTGGGCCAGATCAGAGGGGGTGGCGGTGACCAGCCACACTTGCTGTCCGGCGTCGAGATGCATCTGGGTCAGCTCGCGGGTGCCCGGCCAGATCTTGTCCGCGATGATCTCGTCGTAGATCTCCTCGCCCAGATCGACCAGCTCGGACACCGACCGGCCCTCGATGAACGCCAGTGCTTTGCGCCGGCCGGCAGCGACGTCGTCGCTGTTCTCCCGGCCGGTGAGCTGGAACTTCGCCTGGGCGTAAACGAACCCGACGACATCGCGGTAGGTGAAGTAGTTGCGGGCGGCCAGCCCGCGACCGAAATGCACCATCGAGGAGCCATGGACCAAGGTGTTGTCGACGTCGAAGAACGCGGCGGCGGTCAGATCGACCGGTGCGGGCGTGTCGGCGTCAAGCTCGCCGGCTTCGACTGCCAGCGACTCCAGATCGGCGGTGCCTGCGGAATCCCCGTCGGACGGGCCCGGTAGAGCCATCACCCGACTCCTTCCGCTGTGCGTCCGAGACCGGTCATCCGGCCGCCATCAACCCTATCCGGCCGCACCGGCGATGACCCCCAAGTGATCGCGCAGATCACCTTTCAGGTCGAACATCGAGTAGTCCCGGAAGCTGAACCGCCAGACGTCGGCGACCCGCTCGAACTCGTCGTGGTAGCGGCCGGCCGCGACCACCTGCAGGGACACGGCCTCGGTCTGCTGCAGCACCGTGTAATACGACCGGCACGTCGCGGTTCCCGCCGCCTCGTCGATGTCCAGGATCGGATTGGTGATGACGTGCTTGGTGCGCGGTGTGCCGTCGGGGTGGATTCTGATGAGCCCGCGCCACACCGCCAGTAGCCCGGCGCTGTCGACTACGGCGGTTCCCTCGGGGTCGAGCTTGATCCGGGCGTGGGCGAACAACGCCGCGGTCGAATCCAAGTCGCCGGCGTCCAGCAGCTCGGCATAGCGGTACAGCAGGTTCGTGATCGACACCGCACTGGGATTCATGGCGTGCGCTCATTCGCGGGCTGGAGGCCGATACTGGCCAGTGCTTCGGGCATAAGCGAAAACGTAGCCACCGCAGGCACCGTTGGGTAGTCGATCCGCACCACCAAACCCCTGCCACACTGAACCCATGACCCGTCCCCAGGTGCAGTTGCTGACCCGCGACGGCTGCCCGGTCTGTGTCGAGGTGCAGGCGCAGTTGACCAGGCTGGCCGGCGAACTCGGCTTTGACCTGCGCACCACCGACGTCGACGCCGCCGCGGCGGCCGGGGACGCCGCGGCGCGCGCGGAGTTCGGCGACCGGCTACCGGTGGTGCTGCTCGACGGACGAGAACACAGCTACTGGGAGGTCGACGAGGCCCGGCTGCGTGCGGACCTGGCCGATCGCGGCTGACCCCCGACCCGGGCACCGGCCGGGCCAATGTGGCGAATTTGGTACCGCAGCTGGTTAGCCTCTACCGTGGAGTGAAGTTTGTTCACTGGTGACAGCAAGGAGCGGACCAGGTGAATCTGCCGTGAGCGTCCTGCTGTTCGGGGTCTCGCATCGCACTGCCCCGGTCTCGGTACTCGAGCAGCTCAGCACCGCCGAATCCGATCAGGTCAAGATCGTTGAGCAGGTGTTGCAGTCGCCGCTTGTCACCGAGGCGATGATTCTGTCGACGTGCAACCGGGTCGAGGTCTACGCCGTCGTCGAGGCGTTCCACGGTGGGCTGTCGGCGATCGGTCAGGTGCTCTCCGAACATGCCGGCATGGCGATGGCCGATCTGACCAAATATGCCTACGTCCGCTATAGCGAGGCCGCGGTCGAGCACCTGTTCTCGGTGGCCAGCGGCTTGGACTCGGCGGTGGTCGGTGAGCAGCAGGTGTTGGGGCAGGTGCGCCGCTCCTACGCCTCGGCCGAAGCCAACAGCAGTGTTGGCCGGGTGCTGCATGAGCTGGCACAGCGGGCGCTGTCGGTGGGCAAGCGGGTGCACTCCGAAACGGGGATCGACGCCGCCGGCGCATCGGTGGTGTCGGTTGCCCTTGACATCGCCGGTAAACAGTTGGGCGACAATGCTTTACGGGGTCGGACAGCGGCGGTGATCGGTGCGGGCTCGATGGGCGCACTGTCCGCGACGCACCTGGTGCGCGCCGGAATCGCACACGTCCACGTCGTCAACCGCTCGCTGCCGCGCGCTCAGCGGCTGGCCCGCAAGATCCGCGACAGTGGCGTCACCGCCGATGCCCTTACCCTGGATCAGGCGTCGGCCGCCCTGAACGTCGCCGACGTCGCGGTGTGTTGCACCGGGGCGGTGAGCCCGGTGGTGTCGCTAGCCGACGTGCACCACGCGCTGGCCGGCGGCAACCGCGACGAGGACACCCGGCCGCTGGTGATCTGCGATCTGGGTATGCCGCGCGACGTCGACGCCGCGGTTGCCGGGTTGCCCGGGGTCTGGGTCATCGACATGGACCGGATCCAACGGGAACCCTCGGCGCAGGTCGCCGCGTCCGACACCGAAGCCGCGCACGCCATCGTCGCCCGCGAGGTCGCCACCTACCTGGCCGGGCAGCGGATCGCCGAGGTCACCCCGACGGTGACCGCGCTGCGCCAGCGTGCCGCCGACGTCGTCACCGCGGAGTTGCTGCGACTCGATCACCGGCTTCCCGACCTTGAGACCGCCCACCGCGAGGAGGTGGCGCGCACCGTGCGTCGCGTGGTCGACAAGTTGCTGCATGCGCCCACCGTGCGGGTCAAGCAACTGGCCAACTCGCCCGGCGGCGACAGTTACGCCGAGGCGTTGCGTGAGTTGTTCGAACTCGACCCGACCACCGTGGACGCGGTCGCGACCGCCGGCGAATTGCCGGTGGTGCCGGATGGAATCGACGTCGGTGCTGAATCCGGGTCGGCCGGGTAGTCGTCTTGGGTGAAGCAATCCGTATCGGTACCCGGGGCAGCCTGTTGGCTACCACCCAGGCCGGGACCATTCGGGACGCCCTGGTAGCAGCCGGTCACCCCGCTGAGTTGGTCATAATCAGCACCGCCGGGGACCGTTCGTCGGGACCGATCGCTGACCTTGGGGTGGGTGTATTCACCGCTGCGCTGCGGGAGGCCATCGCCGCCGGTGAAGTCGACGCCGCGGTGCACTCGCATAAGGATCTGCCCACCGCCCACGATCCACGGTTCCTGCTGGCAGCGATTCCGCGACGCGAAGACGCCCGTGACGCGCTGGTGGCGCGCGACGGGTTGGTGCTGGGAGAGCTGCCGACGGGGGCAGTGGTGGGCACTTCGTCGCCGCGACGGGCCGCGCAGCTTAGGGCATTGGGTCTCGGTTTGGAAATCCGCCCCCTACGAGGCAACCTAGATACCAGGTTGAACAGGGTAAGCAGCGGAGAACTCGACGCCATCGTGGTAGCCCGGGCGGGCCTAGCCCGAGTGGGACGCCTCGATGCGATCACTGAGACGCTGGAGCCGGTGCAGATGCTGCCGGCGCCGGCTCAAGGTGCGCTAGCGATCGAGTGTCGTGCCGGTGACATCGCACTCGCCGCGGTGTTGGCGGAGTTGGACGACACCGACAGTCGCATCGCGGTCACCGCGGAGCGGACCCTGCTCGCCGAACTGGAGGCGGGTTGTTCCGCACCGGTAGGCGCGATCGCCGAGGTGGTCGAGTCGATCGATGAGGACGGCCGCGTCTTCGAAGAGCTGTCGCTACGCGCTTGCGTGGCGGCGCTGGATGGATCCGACGTGATCCGTGCATCCGGCATCGGCAGCCCCGACCGAGCCCGGGAACTGGGGGTCTCGGTGGCCACGGAGCTGTTCGAGTTGGGTGCGCGCGAGTTGATGTCGGAAGCGCGATGAAACGCCCGCGTTGGGGAAGTGACTGGGAGTAAGGAATGGCTCGCCAAGTGAGTATGCGAGGGCAAAAGCCCAAGCCGGGCCGCATCATCTTCGTCGGCTCGGGTCCTGGTGACCCGGGCTTGCTGACGATGCGGGCGCGAACGGCCCTGACGAACGCCGCGCTGGTGTTCATCGATCCCGACGTGCCGGAGGCGGTGTCGGCACTGGTCGGCACGGATCTGCCCCCGTTCGTCGGCCCCGTGCTGCCGGATCCCAAGGCCGATAAGGCCGCCAGGGCCGGTCACGATGACACCGACGGTACCGACGACGGCAACGACGACGTCGCCGATGCTGCTCCCGTGCCCGTTCCGGGCGGGCCCGACATCCGCCCGGCGCTGGGCGACCCGGCCGAGGTGGCCAAGATCTTGGTTACCGAGGCGCGCTCCGGCACCGACGTGGTGCGACTGGTGGCCGGCGATCCCCTGTCGGTCGACGCCGTCATCACCGAGGTCAACGCGGTGGCCCGCACGAACCTGCAATTCGAGATCGTGCCGGGTCTGCCCGCCACCAGTGCGGTGCCCACCTATGCCGGCCTGCCGCTCGGTTCGTCGCACACCGTGGCCGACGTCCGCGACCCACAGGTGGATTGGGCCGCTTTGGCCGCAGCCCCGGGTCCGCTGATCCTGCAGGCCACCACCTCGCGGCTGCCGGAGGCGGCCCGCACCCTGATCGAGTACGGCCTATCCGATGGCACGCCGTGCGTCGTCACCACCTCGGGCACCACCTGTGCGCAGCGCTCCGTCGAGTCCAGCCTGATCGGGTTGACCGACCCAGCCGCGCTGGCCGGTATCGACCCCGTCATCCTGCCCAACGGTCAGGAGGCCACGGCCGGACCGTTGGTGGTGACCATCGGCAAGACGGTGAACAACCGGTCCAGGCTGAACTGGTGGGAGAGTCGCGCGCTGTACAGCTGGACGGTTCTGGTGCCGCGCACCAAGGACCAGGCCGGCGAGATGAGCGATCGGCTGGTCGGGCACGGCGCCCTGCCGGTCGAGGTGCCCACCATCGCCGTGGAGCCGCCGCGGAGCCCGGCCCAGATGGAGAGGGCGGTCAAGGGTTTGGTGGACGGCCGCTACCAGTGGGTGGTGTTCACCTCGACCAACGCGGTGCGCGCGGTGTGGGAGAAGTTCGGCGAGTTCGGTCTGGATGCCCGCGCGGTCTCCGGAGTCAAGATCGCCTGTGTTGGCGAGGCGACCGCCGAGCGGGTCCGGGCGTTCGGGATAAGCCCCGAATTGGTGCCGTCCGGGGAGCAGTCCTCGCTGGGTCTGCTCGATGAATTCCCGCCCTACGACGATATTTTCGACCCGGTCAACCGGGTACTGCTGCCGCGTGCCGACATCGCCACCGAGACGCTGGCCGAGGGACTGCGTGAGCGGGGCTGGGAGATCGAGGACGTCACCGCCTACCGCACCGTGCGGGCCGCCCCGCCGCCCGCGAACATCCGGGAGATGATCAAGACCGGCGGGTTCGACGCGGTGTGCTTCACGTCGAGTTCCACCGTGCGCAACCTGGTCGGTATCGCAGGCAAGCCGCACGCCCGGACCATCGTGGCCTGCATCGGGCCCAAGACCGCCGAGACGGCAGCCGAATTCGGGCTGCGGGTCGACGTGCAGCCGGAGACCGCCGCGGTGGGTCCGCTGGTCGACGCGCTGGCCGAGCATGCGGCCCGGTTACGGGCTGAGGGTGCGCTGCCGCCGCCACGTAAGAAGAGCCGCAGGCGATGACCTACCTCGCGTTGACTCTGCGTCAGGGGCGCAAAAGCGCGAGTAACCTCCGCCCTCAACGCAGAGTCAACGCGCGTAGGACGCACCTCTGATGGCTTTTCCGCGGCAGCGTCCGCGCCGGCTGCGATCCACGTCGGCGTTGCGCCGTCTGGTGGCCCAAACCTCCCTCGAGCCAAGGCATCTGGTGCTGCCGATGTTCGTCGCTGATGGTATCGACGCACCGAGGCCTATACCGTCGATGCCCGGCGTCTACCAGCACACCCGCGACTCGCTGCGTACCGCCGCCACTGACGCGGTGGCCGCGGGTGTGGGTGGGCTGATGCTGTTCGGGGTACCGCGGGACTCCGACAAGGACGCGGTGGGCTCGGCCGGCACCGACCCGGACGGGGTGCTCAACACCGCGCTGCGCGACCTGGCCGCAGATCTAGGTGATGCCACCGTGCTGATGGCCGACACCTGCCTGGATGAGTTCACCGACCACGGCCACTGCGGTGTATTGGACCGGGAGGGCAGGGTTGATAATGACGCGACCCTGGCTCGCTACGTAGAACTGGCTGTTGCGCAAGCGGAGTCAGGCGCCCACGTGGTGAGCCCCAGCGGAATGATGGACGGCCAGGTTGCCGCCATCCGCGACGGTCTGGACACCGCCGGGCACACCGACGTGGTGATCCTGGCTTACGCGGCGAAATTCGCGTCGGCGTTCTACGGCCCGTTCCGGGACGCGGTGGGCTCCACCCTGGTCGGGGACCGCCGCACCTACCAGCAGGAGCCCGGCAATGCCCGAGAGGCGCTGCGCGAGATCACCCTCGACCTTGCCGAGGGCGCGGACATCGTGATGGTCAAACCTGCCATGGGGTATCTGGATGTCATTGCGGCCGCGGCTGCGGTGTCCCCGGTTCCGGTCGCCGCTTACCAGGTGTCCGGCGAGTACGCGATGATTGCCGCCGCAGCCGCCAACGGCTGGATCGACGGACGCGCCGCCGCACTTGAGTCGCTGGTCGGCATCCGGCGTGCCGGCGCCGACATCGTGCTGACCTACTGGGCGGCCGAAGCGGCCGGCTGGCTGACATGACGGGCCCACAGGCCGGTTCGCCACTACCTGTCGCGGCCCGTCCGGCGGATGTCGACACCGGATTCTGGCT
>JBDTEP010000240.1:0-4494 GCA_039922455.1 Mycobacterium sp.
GGGCATCGACGGGGTGTCTTCGATGTCGGCGTCATCGGCGTCATCGGCGTCGCGAGGGTCGATGCGGGTTCCGACCGTGACGATGTCGACACTGTCCAATCGCACATCGAACTGGCGTAACCCGGCGGCGAGGCGCTCCACCGGCAAGACCATCGGCTCCACACCGCGGCGGTGCCGGCCGGTCGCCAGCACCGGTCGCCCGCCGACGGCGATCACTGTCACCAGCCGACCCTGGTATTCGCGCATGCCGACCGGCTCACGACCGAAGCGGCGGCGATGATCAGTCGCGCGGGTACGGCCGCGGCTCAGGGCGGCCTCCGGGTCGGCAAACTGATCTGCCACCCAGGCCGCCCACATCGTGCTGATCGGCATCCGACGGTAGGTGAGCAGCGCGATGAGCGCGACCAGCACCGCGACGCCGACACCCGACCACCATGCGTAATCGGCGACTTTCGCGTCGCCGGGCCAACGGCCGGCGAGGACCAGGATCCCGATGTCGATCAGAAAGACCGTGGTCACCCTCGTCCAAGACAGGTTCAGGCCTAGTGCGTGTTGTGCCTTCATCGGTTCCTTGATGATCGTCGCAATGCTGCCACCCCCAGTGCCACGCCGGCTGCTGCCAGTGCGGCCATCAGCCCGGCACCGGCGACCCAGGCCGGGGTCATGTCACGTTCCGGCGGCATCGGCGGCACCTGCAGGGGCGCCGACAGCCGTTCCAACGGTTGGGCGGGAACGTCAGGAACGTCCCAGGTCAGTGCCGCCACCGGGTCAACGATGCCGTAGCCGACCACGTTGTCGACCCCGCGCGCCGGCGGGCGGGCCGTGCGAATCAGCCGATTGATCACCTGGTGCGACGACAGTTCCGGATACTTCGCGCGCACCAGGGCCACGACGCCGGACACGATCGCCGTCGAGAAGCTGGTGCCCGACGGAACAAGCAGTGAGTTCTCCGGGCCGTCGACGGCGTTCATCAATCCGTCATCGCGAGCCGAGAGGCCCTCGATGTCGGTACCGGGTGCGGCGATCGACACCCAAGGGCCGGACACACTCGACTTGCTCAGCGGTGCGCCCGCCGAATCCACCGCACCGACCGTCAGCACGTACTCGTCGTACCAGGCCGGCGTTACCACGGTGTTGACCCCGTTCCAGTCGCGTGGGTCGTCGGGGCGCATCGCGTTGTAGGTCGGGTTCTGCTTGCAGTCCCGCCAACTCGTGTCGCCGGCGGCGGCGACGATCACCACGTTCTTCTCGACTGCGGCGTACCGGACCGCCGCGCCGAGGTCGGCCTGGTCGATGAGCGTCCGCACGTTCATGCAGACCGCCTGGGAGATGTTGATCACCGATGCGCCCAGGTTGGCGGCGTGGACGATGGCCCGTGCCATGGTGCGCAGTCCGTCGGTCTTCTCCCGCAGTTGCGGGTCCTGGCCGCCGCCGAACGGCTCCTTGGGGCCGAAGGCCTGGCTGCTCTGCCGGATCGAGATCAGCTGCACATCGGGGGCCACCCCACTGAAGGCGTCGGGCGCCACCCCAGGCGGCGGTGTGCTCGGCGCGCGGAAGTCGACCGGCACCACCCGTGCCCGCCCGGAGAAGCCGGCCGGTTGCGTCGCACCTACGGCGGCGTTGTCGGCGGTATGGGCCGACGACGCCGCGCCTGGGCCGGGAGCCGGACCGGGAGCAGGGCCGGGAGCCGGAGCCGGAGCGGGAGCAGGGCCGGGAGCCGGAGCCGGAGCGGGAGCCGGACCGTTGACCGGACCGGTGGCCGGTTCGTCTCCCTCGGCTGGCGGCGGTGGTGGCGGTGCGGGCGGTGGCATCACCATGATCGTCGTCTGTGGCGTCGGTACCGGTGGCGGCGGCTCGTTGGTGGGAACCGACGGGGGCCGACGGGTCTCGCGTGGCGGTGGCAGCGGAGTCAACCCGTTGTCCGGCATCGCCGCGATCAGCGATGCGACCAGGGTGCCGTGCGCGTCGCAGTCCGACAGCCCATCTCCGCCGGCCATCACGTAGTCACCGCCACCGGTCAAGGTCGGCAGCCGCGGATGCGGTGTTACCCCGGTGTCGATGACGGCGACCGTCACCCCACCGCCGCGACCGAATTTCCAGGCCTCCGGCAGATTGAGCATGTCCATGTAGGCGGGCTGCACCCGGAAGTCGGTGCCAGGCAGCACGCCCACCTCGGTGCAGTAGGAGGTCTGCCGCATCGTCTGCGGCGGTGCCGGCGCACCGTCCGGCGGCAGCGCGGCTGGATCGATCCCCGGCGGGTCGATGGCGCCGGCGACCGGCAGGCCCGCCAGCGAACCGCAGGCAACCATGATCATCGCCGCGCCGGCCGCCGCTGTTCGCTGCAGCGGCCCGGCGGCCCTACCGGTAACGGATGGCTTCATAGGTATTCATCAACCACAGTGCCAGCGGGAACAACGGCATCAGGCACAGATATTCGATCCACTCCACGAACTTGCGGAACAGCGGGCTGTAGATAGTGTTCGGCACGATCACCGCGGACAGCAATCCGAGCATCGGGACCAGCACCAGCACTGACACTCCGACCGCTACCGCGGTGGGCGTCCACAGCACCACCACGAAGCGCACCACCACCGCCGCGACGATCACCAGACCGCTCAGCGTCACCGTGACTGCCTGCCGGCGGTCCCGGAACGAACGGCCCCGCAACACCAGGAACCCGGCCGTCAGACCGGCGAGCAGCACGGGCAGCCACGACCGATCCGAGTGCGGGTCGCACAGTCCGGTCATGCACACCGCCACCAGTACACCCAACCCGGACAACATCCCGGTCAGGAAGGACCGGGCACGTTCGGCACGCAATACCACCTCGCGCACCGACTCCGGACCCTCCAGGACCGGTGGGCCGCCTTCCCGGGTCACGACCGTGGTCGGCAGGTCGGGGCGGGCCTCGAACACCCAGCGACTGGTCGCCGACGGGAATACCGGCAACCGAAGGCCTGCCAGCCACCTGGACAGCGACGGAGAGCCTTGATAGGTAAGCACGCAGATCAGGTACACAACCGTCATCAGGGTGACCGCGCCGGTCAGGAACAACATCCGCAGCACACCGGCGAACGTCACCGCCACGCTGATGACGGCGACGGCGCTGTAGCCGGCCAGCTGCCGCCCGGTGAGCCGGATGACCGATAGCGCGGCGATACCGGCGACACCGAATCCCAACGCGGCATGCGCGGCCCCCACTTCGCCGGGGACAGCCGCGGCGGCCGCCACCACCAGCGGAACCAGCCCACTGGCCAGCATGATGTCGCCGACTTGGCGATCCGACGCGTTGCGCGCCTGTATCAGGATCAGCGCGGCGGCGATCAACACCAGTACGGCCAGCCCCGCGCTGAACCCGGCCGCCAGCCAGCTGTCGTTCCCGTAACGCCAGGCCGCGAGCAGCCCGGACGCCGCCAGCACCCCGACCGCCAGGGTCGAGACCCCGACCCGTATCGCGGTTGCCGCGTCGACGGGGGCGAACCGCTTGGCCAGATTCACCGACACCGCGGTGGAGATGTGTTCGATGACTGGCGAACGTCGCTCCCGGTCCTCGATGAACCGCAGCCACAACCGGTCGCCGTCGTAGACGTCCTGTTCGGTCAGTGACTGGTTCTGCCGCAGCGCCGTCCCGTCGACCAGGCACAACACCCAGCGACCACGTCCTTCGGCCTGCAACGCGGGCTCCTCGAGCTCCTGTAGCCGGCCGTTGATCACTTTGAGCAATGGGTCCAGCATCACCGATACCGGCGCATCGGCGTCCAGCAGCGTCCCGATCTGGACGCCATCACCGGCCATCACCCCGACCACCACGGCCCGGGGTGCCGACTGTGCGACTTCACCGCCCTGCTGCGCCGCCTCGATCGCCGCGGTCATCGTTGCGCCGCCTGGTCGACGAATACTGAACCCATACGTGCCGCCTCGCAATTCGTCATTTCAAAGTCTGTCCAATTCTAAAGGCATTGCCTGCTATTCGCACGATTCGCGTTTCCCGGCAATTTTCCGGTATGTCAAGCCTTTCGGTGCGCTGCACTCCGGAGCGAACCACTAGACCCTCCGATGCGTTTTCCACGCGCCGTAGGGCAGGGTGTCCAGGACGGTCTTGACGCCCACCTGAACCAATTGCGGAGTGGCCGGGCAGATCGCCAGCCACGCTTCGCCTGATCCGGCGGTGCGCGCCTGCTGATACAGCGCGATCCGGCCGCCGGTCCCATCTTTGAGCGACAGCACCGACGCGCTGGGGCCCTTGGCATCGTCACGGTACTGCCGCGCATACACCGCGGCCTCCGCTGACGGCTCCGACAGTGCCTGGCCCAGTGCCGCGATGGTGGCGGCGCTGATGCCCATCCGGCGCAGGTCTCCCCCGGTGAAGATGTTGAAGCCCGAATCCTGCCAGCTCTGCGTCGCCTCCAGCATCTCCTCCATCGGCACGTTGACCGCGGTGATCTGCGCCGGATCGGCGTGGTGGATGGATTCGAGGCCGTCGATCACCAGCGC
>JBDTEP010000241.1:0-20594 GCA_039922455.1 Mycobacterium sp.
CCGTTGCCGGCCAGGCCGGCATGAACGAGCGCTGCCAGCATGACAAATCCGCCGGTTGGCACGGCGACTGCTCCCCCGGGCAGCACTACCACACGACTTCCCACAGGCATCCGTTATTGTCCCCATCCCCCTGGATCACACAAAGCGTGGTCCAAGCCTCAGACATTACACCGGATATACGGACCTGTTATCAGAAGCGGACCTAAACGTGACCTTGAGGTTCAGCCGCCGTAGGCAACCGGGGCGGAACAGCACCTTGAGGTCACGCTTCAGCACCCGGGAGTCAGTACCCGGGAGCGCCGGGCGGGTGAATGCCGCAGGTGCACGCATCGATGGACGGGCACGTACAACGCATGCCCCAGTCGATCACCGCACGGGCGCGGGATAACAACTCCAACTGGGCGTCGATCTCGGCGAGCTTGGCCTGTGCAAGCGCACGGCTCACCGGGCGCCCAGGCACGTCGTCGGCGAACAACAACTGGATCTCATCGAGTGCGAACCCCGCCGATTTGCATAGCACGATGACCTCAAGCCGGCCAGCACCGCGTGGTCGTACCGACGTTGACCGCCTACTCGGGCCGGGGGCGCCAACAGGCCGACCTGCTCGTAGTAGCGCAACGTGGTCGCGGCGACACCGCTTCGGCGGGTCACCTCGCCAATCGTCAGGGCCGCAGTTATCGGGACCCCCTAGGGCTTAGGGCTTGACTTCGAGTCAACTCTAAGGCTTGTTTCGCCAAGGATCTTTCTGCCACGGCTCGGATTGAACGGCCGCAGCATGTTTTTGGCGCCGTTGGTCTCTGCGTGAACGCACGAACAACACCGGCCAGTTGGCACCCGGTAACGTCATCAGCAGCGCGATGCAACATCGACGGTGGATGATCGCCGCCCTTAACCAGCGTTGCGAACCGACGAAGGAGCCTGACTTTGAAAACTTACGCCGGCAAGGCAATGGCAGTGGTTGGCGCAGTCGCGGCGTCGCTGGCGCTCGCCATCCACGCGTCTGCGGACCCACCGCCGGTCACGCAGGTCCCCGATCCGCAGGGGCCTGGCTGTGATGCCTTCAAGGCGGCGGTGCCGAACTGGAAAGACCTCAACAGCCAGCTGATCGGCACCGCGCTGGCCAGCATCCCGGACATCTCGACGTTCAACACGCTGATCTCCGGTCAGGCTAATCCCGCAGTCGACATCGTCCCGGTGCTCAACAACGGCCCGTACGTCGTATTCGCGCCAACGAACGAAGCTTTCGCGGCAATGGAGCCGGGTCGGCTCGACGCGATCAAGGCTGATCCTGCGACCCTCACGAAGCTCGACTACTACCACGTGTTCCTCGGCCAGCTAAGTCCCGACACCGTGCAAGGACAGCGCCCCTCCCAGGACGGCGCGCAGGTCAAGGTGACCGGCAAGGGCGGCGACCTGACGGTCAACGACACCGCGAAGAACATCTGCGGCGGTATTCAGGCCAGCAATGCGTTCATCTACATCATCGACACGGTGCTGGATCCAGCGCAGGCTCCGGCGCCGATCACCCCGGCGGGCGCCAGCTCCACGGACACACCGGCGACCTCTGCGGAGGCGCCGCCGCCCCAGAGCGGCGAGCCGGCAGTCGGCTGATCGAGCCGACACGAACTCTTGGACAACTAAGTCGACACGGCCTCGGAGCCGCCTGGGAAATCCCGAGGCTTGACTTCGAGTCAACTCGAAGTCGTTCACTGGTGCGATGCCCACCCAACCACTCGAGAAGTTGCGCGACGCCCGCTACGCCCAACTGCGGTCCTTCCGCCGCGATGGCACACCCGTGGATACCCCGATCTGGTTCGCGATCGACGCAAACGCAGTGCTGTTCCGGACCAAGATCGGCCCGAAGTCCAAGCGACTGACGGTCCGCCCCGACGTTGAGCTGACCGCCTGCGACTACCGGGGTCAGCTCCATTCAGGCGCGGCGACGATGGTGGGCCGCGCCACCATCCTGCCCGGCGCCGCGGCCGAGGCCGCCAACCGCATTCTGCACGAGCGCTACGGCTGGCAGTGGAACATCGTGCCGATGATCAACGTCCCCGGCGTGACATACGTGCACCAAGACCTCAGCGCCCGCGAGAAGCTCCGACGTGCCCGCACCCGCGCGGTCTGGCCGGACAGCGTCATTGTTCGGGTCGAACCGGCCGAAGCTCTTTGACATGCCTTACCCGCCCAAACACCCCGGCCCCAGCAGCGCCTTGAGATCGCCCATCAGTGCCGAGGACTGCGTCACCCGCAGCGAGGCGTCCAGTTCCAGCACCGTGATCCGCTCCCCGCTGATCAGCCGCAGCTGCACCTGCGACGTGCCGGGATGCCGGGTCAGCACCTGCTTGAGTGCGCTGACCTTGTCCATGGTGCACTGCCGGGTCGGCAGGCTGACCGCCAGTGGCCGATCCGCGGCGTTGCCGGAGAAGTCGGGAACCACCAACTCATTGGCGATCAGCGAGATCCGGTCGTCGCGGATGTTGACTTTGGCACTGACCAGCACCACAGCATCGTCGGCGACCTCGGCGCCGTAGGCAGAGTAGGTGTGCGGGAAGAACATCACCTCGATGCCACCGGTGAGGTCCTCTAACTGCGCTGAGGCCCAGGGCATCCCATTTTTGTTCACCCGCCGGTTGACCGATGCCAGGATGCCACCCACCCGCACCTGGCTGTCGTTGGCGATATCGCCCTCCAGGATCGCCGGTATCTGGGTGTCGGTCTGCGCTGCCAGCAGATGGGCGACGCCGTTCAGCGGGTGCCCGGATACGTAGAGGCCCAACATCTCCCGTTCCAGGGCGAGCTTGTGTTTGTCGTCCCACTCGTCTTCGGGCACCTTGATGGTGAACACCGCGTCGCCCCCGCCGTCACCGTCGGTGCCGCCGAACAAGTCGAACTGGCCCATCGCCTGAGCCTTCTTGGTGCCCAGCACCGAGTCGACTGCGTCGGTGTGCACCAGGAACAGACCTTTGCGCGGATGCCCCAAGGAGTCGAAGGCGCCGGCTTTGATCAGCGATTCGGTGACCTTCTTGTTGCACGCGGCGATCTCGACCTTATTGAGATAGTCGGAGAAATCGGTGTAGCGGCCCTTGTGCGTTCGGGTGCCGATCAGCGAGCCGACGACGTTGGCGCCGACGTTGCGCACCGCCCCCAACCCATAGCGGATGTCGACGCCCACCGAGGCGAAGTTCAACCCGGATTCGTTGACGTCCGGTGGCAGCACGGTGATGCCCAGCCGACGGCAGTCGGCCAGATAGATCGCAGCCTTGTCCTTGTCGTCGCCGACCGAAGTCAACAGGCCCGCCATGTATTCGGCCGGATAATTGGCTTTGAGGTAAGCGGTCCAGTACGACACCAGGCCGTAACCGGCCGCGTGCGATTTGTTGAATGCATAGCCGGCGAACGGAAGGATGGTGTCCCACAGCGCTTTAACAGCGCGATCGGAGAACCCGTTAGCCGTCATCCCCTCGTAGAAACCCTTGTACTCCGCTTCCAGCACTTCGAGCTTCTTCTTGCCCATGGCTTTACGCAGCGCATCGGCCTTGCCCATCGTGTAGGAGGCGACCTTCTGCGCGATGAACATGATCTGCTCTTGGTAGACGATCAGGCCGTAGGTCTCCGACAGAATGTCGGCCAGCGGATCTTCGAGCTCGGGATGGATGGGCTTGATGGCCTGCCGGTTGTTCTTGCGGTCGGCGTAGTCGTTGTGGGCGTTCATGCCCATCGGTCCGGGCCGGTACAGCGCCAGCACCGCGACGATGTCGTTGAACTCGGTGGGCTGCATGCGGCGCAGCAGGTCCCGCATGGGCCCGCCGTCGAGCTGGAACACTCCCAGGGTGTCGCCGCGGCCCAGCAGATCGTAGGTGGCCGGATCGTCGAACGGCAGCGAATCCAGGTCCAGGTCGATACCCCGATTGGCCTTGATGTTCTCCAGGCAGTCGCCGATGATCGTCAGGTTGCGCAGGCCCAGGAAGTCCATCTTCAGCAAGCCGATTTCTTCACACGACGGGTAGTCCCAGCCGGTGATCACGGCCCCGTCCTGCGGGCGCTTCCACAGCGGGATGGCGTCGATAAGCGGCTCGGAGCTCATGACCACCGCGCAGGCGTGTACGCCGGCGTTGCGGACCAGGCCCTCCAAACCGCGTGCGGTCTCGTAGATGGTGCGCACGTCGGGGTCGGTGTCGATCAACCCGCGGACCTCGGCGGCCTCCTTGTACCGCTCGTGGTTCGGGTCGGTGATGCCCGATAGCGGGATGTCCTTGGCCATGATCGGCGGCGGCAACGCCTTGGTGATCCGGTCTGCGATCGCATAACCCGGCTGCCCGTAGTGAACGCGCGCCGAATCCTTCAGTGCCGCCTTGGTTTTAATCGTGCCGAAGGTGATCACCTGGGCAACCCGGTCACTGCCCCACCGCTCGGCTGCGTAACGCACCATCTCGCCGCGCCGACGGTCGTCAAAGTCGATGTCGATATCGGGCGCTGACGGTCGCTCCGGATTGAGGAACCGTTCGAACAACAGCCCGTGCGGGATCGGATCAATGTTGGTGATGCCCAGCGCGTAGGCCACCAGTGAACCGGCTGCCGAGCCGCGGCCCGGGCCCACCCGGATGTTGATCGACCGCGCGTAGTTGATCAGGTCCGCGACGATCAGGAAGTACGACGGAAAACCCTTGCCGCAGATGACGTCGATCTCGAATGCGGCGCGATCGGTGTAGGACTGCGGCACGCCGTCCGGACAGCGCCGCCCTAGACCGGCACTCACCTCATGGCGCAACCAGGACCCCTGGTCGTGGCCGTCGGGAACCGGGAACACCGGCATCCGGTCTCGCGGCGCCCAGACGTCGGCGTAGGACTGCACCCGTTCGGCGATCAGCAGGGTGGAATCGCACGCGCCGGGGATGGTGTCGTCCCACAGTGCCCGCATCTCTGCGGCCGACTTCAGGTAGTAGCCGTCCCCGTCGAACTTGAAACGGTTGGGGTCCGACAACGTCTTGCCGGTCTGCACGCACAGCAGGGCCTCGTGGCTCTGGGAGGCGTCGCGGGTGACGTAGTGGCAGTCATTGGTGGCCAGCGCCGGGATGCCGAGCTTGCGTCCGACGTCCAAGAGTCCGTCGCGCACCCGGCGTTCGATGGACAGGCCGTGGTCCATAAGTTCCAGGAAGTAGTTCTGGGCGCCGAATATCTCCCGCCATTTCGCGGCCGACTCCAGCGCCTCGCGGTCCTGCCCCAGCCGCAGCCGGGTCTGCACCTCCCCGGACGGGCAACCGGTGGTGGCGATGATGCCCTCGGCGTGCTCGGCGATCAACTCGGCGTCCATCCGCGACCACTTGCCGAGTTGGCCCTCGAAGGAGGCCAGCGAGGACAGCTTGAACAGGTTGCGCAGCCCGGTGGCGTTCTCGGCGACCATGGTCAGGTGGGTGTAGGCGCCACTGCCGGAGATATCGTCGCTCTTCTGACTGGGATCGCCCCAATGGATCCGGCGGGTGTCAAAACGCGAGCCGGGGGCCACGTAGGCCTCCACCCCGATGATCGGCTTGATACCGACCTTGGTCGCGCCGTTGTAGAACTCGCTGGCGCCGAACATGTTTCCGTGGTCGGTCATCCCGATCGCGGGCATCTCAAGGCGCTGCGCCTCGGCCAGCATGGGGGCGATCTTCGCCGCGCCGTCGAGCATCGAATACTCGGTGTGGTTATGCAGGTGCACGAAGGACCGCAAAGCTGGACTGTCCATAGGACCGTCAGTCTATGGCCGGCCACCGACCGCGCTCGGCGTGTCGGCAGGTGTGTCTCCCGTGGCGCCGTTTCCCGGGACAGCGGCCGCCGCTGTGCACTACGTTGATGGTCGGCCGAAGCGGAGGAGTCGCATATATGAGCGTGTACCGGGTGATCGACATCATCGGCACCAGCCCGTCGTCTTGGGAGAACGCCGCGGCTGAAGCGGTGCACCGGGCAAAGCAGACCATCGATGACATTCGGGTAGCCCAGGTTGTCGAGCAAGACCTCACCCTCGACGACAAGGGCGGGATCATCTACCGCACCAAGCTACGGATCTCTTTCAAGATCCGGCCGGCGAAGTCGTCGTCAGACAACTCGTCGTAACCGCCCGCTGAGGGTTGACCGCATGCGCCCGTGAATAATGCCGGGTTATGGTGCGCACGTTTACCGATCTGGTGGCCGAGGCCACCGCCGCGCCGGTCGACGGTTGGGATTTCTCCTGGCTGGACGGCCGCGCCACCGAGGAGCGCCCGTCGTGGGGTTATCAGCGGCTGCTGAGCCAACGGTTGGCGACCGCGTCGGCCGCCGTCGACCTGCACACCGGCGGCGGAGAGGTGCTGGCCGGTGCGGGACGGGCCAGCGGATCCCGCCCCCCCTTCCCACCGACGATGGCTGCCACCGAGTCGTGGCCACCGAACGCGGCGCGGGCCACCAAGTTGTTGCATCCACTCGGTGTGGTGGTGGTCGCGATCCCGGACCAGTCGACGCTGCCGTTCACCGACGAAGCGTTCGATCTGGTCAGCAGCAGGCACCCGATCACGGTGCCATGGCCGGAGGTCACCCGGGTGCTGCGGCCGGGCGGCGCCTACCTGGGCCAACAGATCGGGCCGGCGACGATGCTTGAGCTGACCGAGTTCTTCCTCGGCCCGATGCCGGACAAAGGCGCCCAATACGCTCCGGAGACCGTGCGCGCGGAGGCGGAAGCCGCCGGCTTGCAGGTGCGCGAGGCGCGGCTGGAACGGTTGCGGGCGGAGTTCTTCGATGTCGGCGCCGTCGTCTACTTCCTGCGCAAAGTGATCTGGACCATTCCGGGCTTCACCGTCGACGACCATCTCGACCGGCTGCGCGAGCTCCACGACCGTATCGAGTCCGACGGTCCGTTCGTCGCGCACGCCACCCGGGTGCTGGTCGAGGCCCGCAAGCCCTGACGCAGAGTCATCGATAAAGAACGTCCAAAGCGTGCTGCAGATCGGCCGGGTATTCGCTGGTGATCTCGATGCGCCGCCCGTCGCCCGGGTGAGCGAAGGCCAGCGAGCGGGCGTGCAGCCATTGGCGTTCCAAGCCGAGCTTGCGGGCCAGCGTCGGATCAGCGCCGTAGGTGAGGTCGCCGCAGCACGGATGACGCAGCGCGGAGAAGTGCACCCGAATCTGGTGGGTCCGGCCGGTTTCCAGATGCACGTCGAGCAGGCTGGCGGCGACGAACGCCTCCACCGTGTCGTAGTGGGTGATGCTGTGCCGGCCACCGGCGGTGACCGCGAACTTCCAGTCGGGTCCGTGGTGCCGGCCGATCGGTGCATCAATGGTGCCGCTGGACGGGTCCGGGTGGCCCTGCACCAGCGCGTGGTAGCGCTTGTCAACGGTGCGTGCCTTGAACGCTCGCTTGAGCGCGGTGTAGGCGCGCTCGGAGATCGCCACCACCATCACACCGGAGGTACCGGCGTCGAGACGGTGCACGATGCCCTGCCGTTCCGGCACCCCGGAGGTGGTGATCCGGTAGCCGGCCGCGGCCAGCCCACCCAGCACCGTAGGCCCGGTCCAGCCCACCGACGCGTGGGCTGCCACCCCCGCGGGTTTGTCGACGGCCACGATGTCGTCGTCGGAGTACAGGATCGCCATGCCCTCGACCTCGGCCGGGGTGTTCTCCAGCGGTGCCGGCGGCGCCGGTAGCCGCACCAGCAGCCAGGCGCCGGCGATCAACCGATCGGACTTACCTGCCGGCGCCCCGTCCAGCTCGACATCGCCGTTCTCGGCGAGCGTCGCGGCAACGGTCCGGGACAGGCCCAGCAGGCGAGCCAGCCCGGCGTCGACCCGCATACCGGCCAGCCCCTCCGGGACCGGCATGGATCGTTCGGTCACAGCCGCATCAAGTCTGGTCGCCGGTCCGGTCCGGGCGCCGACGGCCGACCGTGTCGAAGTCGAAGCCGAACACCGACAATGCAACCAGCAGGATCGCGCCGCCCACCACCGCGGGATCGGCGACGTTGAACACCGGCCACCAGCCGATCGACAGGAAATCGACGACATGGCCCTGCAGGTGGCCGGGTGCCCGGAAGAACCGGTCCATCAGGTTGCCCAGCGCCCCGCCGAGAATCATGCCCAGCCCGACCGCCCACCACGGCGAGACCAGGCGTCGCGACATCCAGATGATGCCGAGCACCACCGCACTGGCGATCAGGGTCAACAACCAGGTGTAGCTGGTGGCCATCGAGAATGCGGCGCCGGAGTTGCGCACCAGGGTCCAGGTGACGGTGTCGCCGATGATCGACACCGGCTGGCCCGGGGTGAGCATCTTCACCGCAAGCACTTTGGTGACGACGTCGACCACCAGCACGACCGCGGCCACCGACACCAGCAGGCCCAGCCGCCTGCGCGACGTCGCCGGCTCCGGCACCGAAGCCGGGGCCGGGGCCGACTCGGTCGACTCGGTTGTCTCCTCAGTCACGCCCCCCATCATCCCTTAACGCGCGTGCGGCATGATCGCGGCATGGTGTCCAAGCGCCTTACGGTCATCACCACCGGCGGAACCATCGCCGCCAGCACCGATGACGGCGGGGTGCGGCGGCCCACCCGGCACGGCGCGGATCTGATCGCGGGGCTCGATACCGGCGCCGCCGACGTCACGGTGGTGGATCTGATGGCGCGGGACAGCTCCGAGTTGACCCCGGCCGACTGGGGACGAATCCTGGCCTCGGTGCAGGCCGCCGTCGGCGCTGGCGCAGATGGGGTGGTCGTCACGCACGGCACCGACACCTGCGAGGAGACCGCGCTATGGGTGGAGCTCGGCTACTCCGGGGCCGCCCCGGTGGTGCTCACCGGGGCGCAGCGCAGCGCGGACGCCCCCGATGCCGACGGGCCCGGCAACTTGCGCAACGCTGTGCGGTTGGCCGCGGACCCGGCGGCCCGCGGGCTGGGGGTGCTGGTGTGCTTCGCCGGGCAGGTGCTGGCGCCGCTGGGATTGCAGAAGGCGACTACTACCGACCTGACCGGTTTCACCGGGGCGCGACTGGGCACGGTGGCCGGCGGGCAGGTGCAGTTGACCGACGGCAAGATCCGGCCCCAACTTGAAGCCGCCAACCCGCCGCGGGTCGACGTCGTCGCGCTGTACGCCGGTGCGGATGCGGTTGCCCTCGACGCCTGCGCGGCCGCCGGCGCGCGCGGGGTGGTGCTCGAGGCGCTGGGTTCGGGTAACGCCGGGCCGGCGGTGATCGAGGGGGTGCGCCGACATTGCCGGGACGGGCTGGCAGTCGCGGTGTCCAGCCGGGTGCCGGGTGGGCGCGTCGGCGCAGACTACGGACCGGGCCGGGCTCTGGTGGACGCCGGTGCCGTGATGGTGCCGCGGCTGCGGCCGGCGCAAGCGCGGGTCCTGCTGATGGCAGCGCTGGCGGCCGGGCTGCCGGTCGGCGACGTCATCCGTCGTTGGGGCTGATCTCGGATTCCGCCCGGGCCGCGGCGACGTAACCGGGCCAGTTCAGGCTGTCGACAGGATCGGCGCGGGTGATCGCGGGCTGATCGATCGGAAAGGTTCGCACCGCGCCCGGACCCGAACCGCGGGTCTCGAACCGCACTGTCATCACCCCGTGGCCGGCCCCCTGCACCCAGCCATGCCCGAGCTCGGTGTGGGTGACGTCGTCGCCGACCCGCCAGGCCGCCTCGGCCGGCAGTGAAACCCGTCCCGATGCGGGCGTTGCTGCGGGCGTTTCGGATTCGCCGGACGCTGGAGACTCCGGGAACGCCAGATCCGGGAACAGCGACTCCTGGCGGACATCGGTCAGCCCGGAAAACCCCACCCCGAGCAGCCGGACCGGGCCGATCTCCTGCGGGTCGAGCAACAGCCGGCCGGCCGCCGATGTCAGCGTGGCGGCATCGGTCGTCGCATACGGCAACGTGGCCGAGCGGGTCAGCACACTCATGTCGGCCTTTCGCAGTTTCACCGTCACGGTGCGGGCGCCGCGACCGTCGCGCAGCAGCCGGCGGTAGGCGTGTTCGCCGATCGGGCCGACCTCGACGCGCAACTGTTCCAGGGTGGTCAGGTCGGTGGCAAAGGTGGATTCAGCGCTGATCTGTTTGGCCTCGGCCCGTTCGGCCACAGGGCGGTCGTCGATTCCGCAGGCCAGCCGGTGCAATGCCGGGCCGATCGTGGCGCCGAGGATGCTGGCGACCTCGGGCTGGGTCAGTGCGGCGAACTGCCCGATGGTGCCGATGCCCAACCGGTGCAGCTTCTCCTCGGCGACCGGACCGATCCCCCACAGCCGGCGCACCGGAAGCCCATCCAGTAGCAGCCGTTCCTCGGCGCCGCGGACCACCCGCACCCCGTCGGGTTTAGCCAGATCAGAGGCGATCTTGGCGATCTGTTTACCCGAGCCCGCCCCGACCGAGGCCACCAGTCCGGTGACGTCGAGCACGCGCCGCCTCAGCTGCTCACAGAACCGTTCGACCTCGGCACCACTGGCCCCGGCCAGCTCCGCCGGCTCGCCGAACGCCTCATCGAAGGAGAGCTGCTCGACGACCGGGATCACGGTACGCACCGTCTCGAAGACACGGCGGCTGGCCAGCGCGTACACCACGCCGCGCGGCGGCAACACCACCGCCGCGGCGCCCACCAGCCGCCGTGCCTGGTGCATCGGCATCGCCGAGCGGGCCCCGAACACCCGTGCCTCGTAGCTGGCGCCGGCTACCACCCCGCGGCCCCCCACCCCGCCGACCAGCACCGGCCGACCCCGCAGCGTCGGTCGGGTCAGTTGCTCGACGGAGGCGAAGAACGCGTCCATGTCCAGGTGCAGGACCCAGCGGGCGTCCACAAGGGGCAATGCTATTGGCATAGCCTTTGCACCATGGCGATGAACCTGATCCACCGGGTGTTGTGCAGCTCCAAGTACTGGGCGCGCGGTGTCGAGCAGAACTTGCTGCCGTGGGCGCTGGCCGACGTCGAACTGGGCGACAACACCCTGGAGATCGGCCCCGGCTACGGCGCCAATATGCGGGTGCTGGTCGATCAGACGCCGAAGTTGACCGCCGTGGAGATCGACCGGCCGATGGCGCAGCGCCTGGAAGACAAGTACGGCTCACGGGCGCGCATCATCAACGGTGACGGCACCGATACCGGTCTACCCGGCGACGAATTCAGCTCGGTGGTGTGCTTCACCATGCTGCACCATGTCCCGACGCCACAATTGCAGGATCGATTGTTCGCCGAGGCTTTTCGGGTGCTGAAACCTGGCGGAGTATTCGCCGGCAGCGACGGCATACACTCGAGATCGCTCCGCCTCTTACACATTCGCGACACCTACAATCCAGTCTCCCCCGCGACACTCCCGAATCGGCTGCATCACAGCGGATTCCGCGATATTGCGGTTGCTACCGCAGACGGCCGCCAACGCTGGCGCGCGGTCAAGCCTTGACGGCAGGCTATTTGGCGGATTTGCCGGACTTCTCGAGTTGTTCCGGGCAGTACGACTTGGCGGCGATCGCTGCGAACTGGGCGGCGCCATTGATGGTCAGTGCAGGGTTGGCGTTGTGGATGTCGGTGAGCAGTTCAAGACCTGATTCGCCGTTGGCCGCCAGCCCGCAGACCGCTTGGCCCGCCGCGACGGCCTGCTCCGGGTCGGTGAAGCTGATGCCCACCTGGTGCAGCGACGTGATGAATTCGTGGGTGTCGACCTCACGAGCTTCGACGACGCCGGGTTCGGCGGATCCGGGCGCGGCGAGAACAATCGCCGTCGCCCAGAGGAGCGGGGCGAGCAACAGTCTCATGCGGTCCTCCTGTGATCCGGTCCAAGTGTTCGGCATCGCGCTATCCGAGCGCTGATTGCGGCCCGCCGGCCACGGTTTCACCCTCGGCGCACACGTGGACGGCATGGATGCCCGGCTTCAGTGACAGCTTGGCCACCAGATCATCGAGCCCGGCTTCTTCAACGTTCCAATGCTGCACGACATCCGGCGTCTGTTGCAGTTGCGCGATGACCTGGTCGAGTTTGACCGGAGCGTTGCGGTTCTTGACGTTGGCCGCGACGACCCTGACGCCCGGCGTTGCCGCCCGGGCGGCCGGGCCGCCCAACGCACCTCCGGTCAAGCTGCCCAGCGCCGCCGGACTGAGCAGTCCGCCCAGGCCCGTCGCCGGGGCCGCAGCCAAGGCGGCGTTCGGCAACCCTAGGGCGGCAAGTTTGATCGCCGGGGCGGCGGTGGCCCAGCTGGTGGGCACCGACAACGCTCCCACCGTCGAGGCACTGCCCGCGCTCGCCGAGGCAGCTGTAGCCAGACCCCGGGCCACACCCGCGGCCGGGCCGCCACCGGCTAATCCGGAGCTCATCAGTCCGCCGCCCAGCGCTGATTTCGCAATCACCGGCGGACTCGGAAGTTTGTGGAAGAGCCTGACCTGAGTCATGCCCAGATTGGTGGTGCCACCCACCGCGTTGCTCCAGGTTGCCTCCGACCCGATCGACGACTGGAAGTTCCAGAACGACTCGTACAGCCCCGCCATATCCGGATTCCCGGTGAGAGTGTTCAGCGCACCCTCTGCCCCCTCGGTGTATTGCGAAGGGGCCGCGGTGGTGGCCTGCATCAGCTGGGTGAGCGCCGATTGCGCGCTGGAATCGGCCGCGGCCCGAGTCACGGCGGCCTGGCCGGCCGTACCGCTGTCGTTGGTGGTCGGCGCCGGTGCCGTGAACGACGTCAGTTGAGTGGCCGCCTGTGCGGCCGTCGCGTAGCCGACCATCGCGGCAACATCCTGCGCCCACATCTGTGCGTATTGGGCTTCGGTGGTGGCGATCGCGGCGCTGTTCTGCCCAAGGATGTTGCCGGCCACCAGTGATGCGAGTTGGCTGCGGTTGGCTGCGATCACCGGCGGGGGCACAATGCCGGCGAAGGCGGACTCGTAGGCACTCGCCGCGGCCGTGGCCTGGCCTGCGGTCTCTTCGGCCTGGGCCGCCGTGGTCGACAGCCACGTCACGTAGGGGGCAGCCGCGGCCGTCATGGCTTCGGCTGCCGGCCCCTGCCATCCACCACTGCCGAGCCCCGAGACCACCGCGGCGTAGGAGTCTGCGGTGGCATGCAATTCGGTGGCCAGCCCCGCCCAGGCCGAAGCGGCGGTCAGCATCGGCGCAGCACCCGGACCCGAATAAATCTGACCGGAGATGACCTCCGGCGGCTGCGCCGCGAAGCTCTGGAAAACCATGTGACACGACCTCCTTCGGTTACTTCGCGATCGGCGGGATGACGATGATGGTGGCGGTGGTGGCGATGTCCGCGGCCGCCACCGAGTTGGTGACCTGCGTGACGGCGCCGATGGTGCGGGTAGCGGCCGCACCCACCGCGTGACGGACGGGTGCGCCGAATGCCCGGCCCGCCAAACTCGCCGCCGCCATCTGTCCGAACATGCCGCTCTCGCCGCTCACGGCCATCGCGGGAACCGCCTCGAGCACGGTCGTCGGCAGCACCGACGCAACGGTCTGGACCCCGGGAGCGGCCGAAGCCCAGCTCGTCGGTACCGACAGTGATCCGACCATGCCCGCACGGCCGATCGCCCCCGTCGCCGCGGACACCCCCGCCGGGTGCACTGCCGATCCGCCGGTCAGCAGCTCGCTCGCCAGCAGCGGTGATAACGCCCCGGTGATGGCCTTCGGGTTGAAGAACGAGGTCAGGCTTTGCGCACCGTTGTGAGTACTCACGAGACTGGAACTGACCTGCCACCAGTTCTTGAACAGACGCAATATCCCCAGTGGTGAGTAGGGGCCGTCGATGACCTTGATCAAGTTGGTGACGCTGTCCATGCCGTTCTGCAGACCCGATGTCGCCTGCGTCGCCGCGGCGGACAGCGCGGTCGGGTTCGTGGTCAGGCTTTGCAGGGTGCTCGGCACCTGCGACATCAGCTCCGACAGCGCCGATTGCACGTTGGAGCCAGCCGAGGATTGCGTCGCGTTGGCCACCGCCGCCGACTGGTTCACCTCCCCGCTCGGATCGGTGGTCTCCGGCGGCGCCGCGAACGGGGTCAGCTGGGTGGCGGCCGCCGAGCAGCCGGCGTAGCCGTACATGGCGACAGCATCCTGAGCCCACATCTGGGCGTAGTGCGCCTCGGTGGAGGCGATAGCCGGAGTGTTCTGACCCAGGAAATTGGTTGCGACCAGCGATGCGAGCAGCGTTCGATTGGCCGCGACCACCGGCGGTGGAACCGTGGCGGCGAACGCGGCCTCGTAGGCGCCCGCCGCCGCTTGTGCTTGAAGTGCCGCCTGCTCCGCCTGTGCCGCCGTGGCTCTCATCCACTGCTCGTACGGCGCTACTGCGGCGGCCATTGCGCCCGAAGACGGTCCCCGCCAGGCGGAACTCGCCAGGTCGGCAACCACTGACCCGTAAACAGCTGCCGTGGAATGTAATTCGGTGGCTAAGCCATCCCAGGCTGTCGCGGCCGCTAGCAACGGAGTCGACCCCGGACCAGCATAGATTCTGGCGGAGTTGATTTCCGGCGGAAGTGCCCCGAAATCCATAGCCGCCCTCGCTCCCGATCAGTAATAGACGCGCCGGTCCGCGTCGCATCGCAGCAACGCCTCCCGCAAGAGACCCCAACCGACTCCCTGCGCCGGCAGTCAATTGCGGTCGTGTGATCAGAAGATTAGCCAGCGACGAGCCAATGCCCGGGCGGCCCAGATCGACGGTCCGGACCGTCCCCGAACGTTTCGGAGCCGCTTCGTCTATGCGGAAAGGGTTCCTCGACACAGCGCTGTTCACCGCGTTAACCAGCGTAAATACCAAGTATCGGCCCCCGCTGCCGGGCGCCGCAGCCCGGAGCGGCCCGGCCGGTGCCGACAAAAGAATCTGGCCGAAGAAAAAGCGGACCTGGCCGACACCGGTGGGGCGTTCTTCAGGCTTTGGTGATTACCACCCGCACACCGTCGCCGATCTCGGCGGCATCAGTGCCCGGCTCGGCGAACTCGAAAGCAGTGGCCAGGATTTCACCGGCGATGAGTTGGGCGTGAGTCTGGGCCCACTCCAGTTTCTCCGCGGGCACCGATATCACCACGCCGATCCGGTCGGAGACGTTCAGGCCGGTGGACTTGCGCAGCTCCTGCAGCTCGCGGATGCGGTCCTTGGCCCAGCCTTCCGCTTCCAGTTCCTCGGTCACTGCGCCGTCGAGCACCACCAGCCCGGCTCCGTCGGGCAGCGCCACGGTGAATTCCGGGTCGGCGGCCACAAGTTTCGAGGTGTATTCCGCGGCCTGCAGGACCACCGGACCGGCGCTCAGGGTGCCGTCCGGGTTGACCACGCCCTCCCCCGCCTTGACCGATTTGATCGCGGTCTGCACGTCTTTACCCAGCCGCGGGCCGGCCACCTTCGCATTGACTGCCAACTCGAACCGGCCGTAGCGGTCGATATCCTCGGTCAGCTCGACGCCCTTGACGTTGAGTTCGTCGGCAATCAGCTCAGTGAACGGCCCCAGTCGTTGCGGATCATGGACGGCCACAGTCAGTTTGGGCAGAGGCAGCCGGACCCGCAGCTTGTGCGCCTTGCGCAGCGACGACGCCGACGAACACACGTCCCGAACCTGGTCCATCGCCGCGACCAGGTCCGGGTCAGCCGGCACCGTGTCCGGTTGCGGCCAGTCGGTCAGGTGCACCGAGCGTTCACCGGTGATGTTGCGCCAGATCACTTCGGTGATCAGCGGCAGCAGCGGTGCGGCCAGCCGGCAGGTCACCTCCAGCACGGTGTGCAGGGTGTCGATGGCGTCGGCGTCCTCGTCCCAGAACCGCTGCCGGGAACGCCGCACATACCAGTTGGTCAGCGCCTCGGTGAACTGTCGCATCTCCTCGCACGCCCCGGAGATGTCACAGGTGTCCAGCGCCACAGTCAGCGTGTCCTGCAGGCTCGCGAGCTTGGCCAGGATGTAGCGATCCAGCACATGGCGCGAGTCGGTGCGCCACACACCGGGTTTCGGCGCATAGAGCACCAGGAAACTGTAGGCGTTCCACAGCGGCAGTAGCACCTGGCGCGCGCCCTCGCGGATGCCCGCCTCGGTGACGATCAGGTTGCCGCCGCGCAGGATCGGCGACGCCATCAGGAACCAGCGCATGGCGTCGGAGCCGTCGCGGTCGAAGACCTCGGACACATCGGGATAGTTGCGCAGCGACTTGCTCATCTTGAGCCCGTCGGAGCCCAACACGATGCCGTGCGACACACAGGTTTTGAATGCTGGCCGGTCGAACAGTGCGGTTGCCAGCACGTGCAGCGTGTAGAACCAGCCGCGGGTCTGCCCGATGTATTCGACGATGAAGTCACCGGGGAAATGAGCGCTGGTGTCTTCCGCCGCCCCGCCTCCCAAGAACCAGTCAGAGTTCTCGAACGGGTAGTGCACCTGGGCATAGGGCATCGAGCCGGAATCGAACCAGACGTCGAGCACATCGGGGATGCGCCGCATCGTCGACCGCCCGGTCGGGTCGTCGGGATTGGGCCGGGTCAACTCGTCGATGTAGGGCCGGTGCAGATTGTCCGGGCGCACCCCGAAATCGTGCTCAAGCTCGTCGAGGCTGCCGTACACATCGATCCGGGGGTAGGCCGGGTCGTCGGAGCGCCAGACCGGAATCGGGGTGCCCCAGTAGCGGTTTCGGGAGATCGACCAGTCGCGGGCACCGGCCAGCCATTTGCCGAACTGGCCGTGCTTGACGTGGTCGGGGTACCAGGTGATCTGTTCGTTGAGTTCGACCATCCGGTCCCGGAATTCGGTGACACGCACGAACCACGACGACACCGCCTTATAGATCAGCGGGTTGCGGCACCGCCAGCAGTGCGGATACGGGTGCTCATAGGTTTCGTGGCGCACCAGCACAGCGCCGTTGGCCGCCGCCGGCCCGGTGCCGTTCTTGAGGTCGGCGATGATGGCCTTGTTCGCGTCGAAGACGTGCTGCCCGGCGTAGTCGCCCACCGTGGAATCGAAGCGCCCCTTGGCGTCGACCGGGGTGACCGGGGTGATTCCGGCCGGGTCGGTGGTGTTCTTGTCGTCCTCGCCGTAGGCCGGGGCCAGGTGCACGATGCCGGTGCCGTCGGTGGTCGACACGAAGTCGGCAGCCAGCACCCGAAAGGCGTTGGGCGAATCCATGAAATATGGGAATGGCGGTACGTATCGCACATCCAACAGCTCCGCACCGCGGTAGCTGCCCAGCACCTGCGGTTCGTCCCCGTCTCCCAAGCCGAGCTCGCGGGCGTAGGCGGCCAGCCGGGCCTGCGCCAGCAGGAACCGGTGCTCCCCCGCCGCGACCTGGACATAGGTCACCTCCGGGTTGACCGCCACCGCCAGGTTGGACGGCAGTGTCCACGGCGTAGTGGTCCACACCAGCAGGTGAGCGCCGGCCAGCTCATCGTGGGAGGCACCGCCGACGATCCGGAACCCGACGGTCAGCGCGGGATCCTGGCGGCTCTGGTAGACGTCGTCGTCCATCCGCAGTTCGTGGTTGGACAGCGGGGTTTCGTCGCGCCAGCAGTACGGCAGCACCCGGTAGCCCTCGTAGGCCAGCCCCTTATCCCACAGTTGCTTGAACGCCCACAGCACCGATTCCATGAACGGCAGGTCGAGGGTCTTGTAGTCATTGTCGAAATCCACCCAGCGGGCCTGACGGGTAACGTAGGCCTGCCATTCGTCGGTGTAACGCAACACCGATTCCCGGCAGGCCTCATTGAACGCGGCGATGCCCATCGCGTCGATCTGCGACTTGTCGGTGATGCCGAGCTGGCGTTCCACTTCCAGTTCGGCGGGCAGGCCGTGGGTGTCCCAGCCGAAACGGCGCTCGACCTTGTAGCCGCGCATCGTGCGATACCGCGGCACGATGTCCTTGACGTAACCGGTCAGCAGGTGCCCGTAGTGCGGCAAACCGTTGGCGAACGGCGGTCCGTCGTAGAAGACGTAATCCGGCGCGCCGTCACGGCGGGCGATGCTGGCCCGGAAGGTGTCGTCGGCAGACCAGTAGTGGAGCACCTCGGTTTCCAGCGTCGGGAAGTCGGGGGCGCCGGCGGCCGGCTTCGGATAGCTGCGTTCGCTCACTGCTTTTCGTCTCCCACGGCGCGCTCAGCTCGGGGACGACGCCGCGCGGTTGCGCGAGCGCCGCGGTACCACCCCGCTTGCCGCGCACCCGTCCGGGGCGCGACCGCTCCATGTGCGGCTGTGACGGGCCGTCCCGTTCGGGTCTACTGGGCGGGTCCGTTGCATGGACCGGACTGTTCTTCCGAAGGCTCCCCGGTGATGACCGGATCGATGCCGTTGGCGCAAAGTCTAGAGCCCCGGCTCAACCTGCGTGCTCCCAGGGCCGCCGAACTCTACACTTTCAACGTGGCATTCAGCGCGTCGTACGCCCGCACCGTGGCACTACCGTTGGCACAGGCGGCCTACACCGTGATGACCGGCTCGGCGCCCACCCTGCCGCCCGGATTCAGCCAAACGGCCCTGATCGAGGCCGACCCCGCGCACCTGGCCACGCTGCCCGTTCAGCACCCGGCGACCGCGATGGCCAAGGACACCAACATCTTCGGGTTGATGGGGCACAACACCGCGAGTCGCACCGCATTCATCTCCTTCCGAGGCAGCTCCGATGTGGCGGACTGGATCGCCGACTTCGACTTCATCCCGGCCGACTACGCGCCCGTCGCCGGGTTCGGCCAGGTGCACGCCGGATTCCAGGACATCTATGGCTGCGTGCGCGCCACCGTCGCCGCCAACCTGGCCGCCGCGACCCAGGGCTGCGACCAGATTCTGATCACCGGGCACAGCCTCGGCGCGGCGCTGGCCGTTCTGGCCGCACCCGATGTCGCCCGCGTCATGCTTTCCGGGCCGCCACGCACCATCGAGCCGCGGCTGACCACGTTCGGCGGACCACGAGTCGGCCTGCCCGACTTCGCCACCGCGTTCGACGCGGCCATCGAGTGCTGCTATCGGGTGGTGAACTTCCTCGACATCGTGCCACTGGTGCCGCCGTCGCCGTATGTGCACGTCGGCGCGGCGATCGCGGTGGACAGCGGCGGGGCCGTCGACATCGGCTGGCGACACAGCCTGGCCGGCTATCACGCCGGGCTCTCGGCACTCACCGCCGGCGAGGTCTGACCGCTGCGCCGTCGGCTGTGAGCAATCAGGCCTGGAGGCATTCCCAGCAGTCCGGCATCAGCCCGGTCTCGATGAAGTCGGCCAACTCCGCCGTCTTGTCGGGTTCCAGTCCGGTGTCGGCCACCGGATAGATGACCTGTTCTTCCTTGTCGTTGTGCACCGCCAGCTGGCCCAGCAGGTGCCGACCGGCCGACCCGATCCGGTCGGTGTCGCCGCCGGCGACCAGCTCGGCCAGGGCGTCCATGGCACGCCAAATCTCGCCGTGCTCGGACATCATCACCGCGACCGGCATCGCCATGTTCCCGTGCCGGATCGCCGGGAACAGGATCCTCTCCTCGATGTAGATGTGCCGGCGCAGCGCCTCCAGTGCCGTGTTCAGCCCGTCGGCATCCACCCGGCCGCCGTCGAGTTCAGCCAGGAAAGCGCCCAGTCCGAGGTCGACCTGCTGGTGCTCGCTCTCCAGTGCCGCAGCCAGGGCTTTGTCGGATTGCTCTAATTTCTCTAAGGGCACAAGCGATCTCCGATCCCGACTCACACCGCGGCTTTGGCGCAGACCCAACCGTCCGGCATCCGGCCGGTTCTGATGAAATCGGCCAGTTCGGCGGCGGTCTCCGGCGCCAGTGCGGTGTCCGCGGCCGGGTAGATCACCGGCTCTTCGACCTTGTTGTGGTCGGCCAGCAGGGCCAGCAGCCCTTGACAGGCTTCCCGCAGCTTGTCGTGGTCGCCGTCCCCGGCGGCCAGGTCGTCGAGGGTGTCCATGGTGCGCCAGATCTCGCCGTGACCCCGGACCATCCCGAACACCGACATCATCTGGGCGCCCTTGCTGATCGGCGGAAACAGGATCTGTTCCTCCAGGTAGATGTGGCGGCGCAGCGCGCTCAGCGTCACGCCGAGCTCATCGGCGTCGACCGTGCCGCCGGCCAGCTTCGCCAGAAATGCCCCGATACCGGCGTCGACTTCCTGATGTTCGCGTTCGAGTGCGGCCGAAAGGGTTTCGTCGGACATAACGTTGCGCTCCGCTCAGGCCAACGCGGCGTCGACGCTGATCTCGGCGCCGGCGACCATGCGAACGCCCCCGTGAGATCGAGCCGTAGGCCGCGATTCTTTTCTACAACTTGGACTTGTTTAAATGTAGTCCATGGCCCGACGTGCTGACCAGAGCCGGTCAGCGGCAGCTCAGCGGTCGGCCTCTTCCTCCGGCGGCTGAATTGTTGCCAGCACCTCGGTTGTCCGGCCCTCCTCAGTGGCTGCGGGGTTAGCCGATAACTCCGGGAACGCGGTGGCCACCATGTCCTCGAACGACCGGTCCTGCCCGTCGGGTTGGTCGGTCGGTTCGGCATCCGCCGCGCCGGCCTCATCGCCGTCAGCAGCGGCGGCGTGCGGCGCACGCGCCGGGTGCACCCGGACATTGAGTGGCCACCAGAACCATCGGCCCAGCAGCGCCGCCATCGACGGCATCATGAACGACCGGACTATCAGGGTGTCGAACAACAGGCCGAGCCCGATCGTGGTGCCCACTTGACCTACCACC
>JBDTEP010000242.1:0-15033 GCA_039922455.1 Mycobacterium sp.
CGAAACCTATGGAGATCCTGGAAGCGCAAAGCTATATTCAGTCTTCTGTACAGGGCTCGGCGACGTGTGGATGCGCCATCACCGTCACGAGCGCCGCCAAAGAGCGCCTGGGCCTGGTTGAACCGGCGAACCGGCCGCCTCCTAGATCCCGCGCATCGCGAACACCAGGAACTGGGTCACCTGGCGCGGCGAGAAGTTGTCGTCGCTGACCAGCACCAATGTTTGGCGGCCGTCGGGCAGTTGCGGACCCAGCGTGATCCCCTCGATGTTGTCCAGCGGATCCAGTCCCGGCGTGGTGGACAGGTCGGCCAGCAGCGTCTTGGTCATCGGAGTCACGGCTGCGCTGGTCAGTGTCGGCACACCAAGCACGTCGGTCGCGTTTCCGATGTCGGCCCGAAACACCCGCACTGTCGGCGCAGCCCTGAAGGCCCGCTCGATGACCAGGAATGCGGTGTCCGACAGCGCCACCAGGTCGGTCAGACCGTTGGTTTCGACCGGGGCCCCATGCTCAGGGGCCGGCTCCAGCGGGTAGGCGTATTGGGCGGCTGGCACGGCCGGGTCGCCACCGGAGTCCAGGCGGTAGGCGGTGATACGGGTCAGCGCACCGTGCGTCCGATCCGGCAGGGCACCGTCGTCGTAGCCCGGCCCCTCCATCGCGGCGAAAAGCAGCCTGCCGTCGGCGGTCACCGTTAGTCCCTCGAGCGTGGTGTTGCGGCGTGGCCCGGTGCGCTGCGCCGACATGGCCAGCCCCGGTGGAATGGCAAACCGGCCGAGGTAGCCGCCGTCGAGCCCGGCGATCCTGACCCAGGGGTCAGCCAGCACCGGGCCCCGCGGGCCCCCCGTGCGCCGCTCACCCTCCGACGACCAGTACAGCCGCTGCCGGCCACCGTCGAACGCAATGCCCTCGGGGTCGGGTGGAATTACCAGCGGCGAACCGTCGAAGGACCGGGGGCCGAACGGCCGCCCACCCTCATCCAGCAACGGGTGGACGGCGTCCACCACTAAGTCGTCCACCACCACGTCGTCGATGCCACGCTCCGACACCGAGAGCCGCACCGTGTAGAACCGGGCCGGCCCGCTGGCCGACCGGTCGTCACTGATCACGTAGTAACAGTCCCGGCCGGGGTCGTAGCTGATTCCCGACAGACCGCCGACGACGGTGCCGCCGAACCTGGTGCCGGCCGCCAGTTGGATCTGACCGAGGTACTGCAGTCCCGAGGCCACCGCGGGTCCCGTGCATGGAGCGCAGCCCGCGACGAGAACGCAGCACAGCGCCAGCAGCCGGCCCACCTTCCAACGCACACCGCTATTTAAACCCGGCCTACCGGCCGCCCCGCGCGGATACCCTGCGGGGGTGAGTACCTCCAACACGCTGCGCGACACCCTGGACGGCCGCTGGACCGCGGTGAAAAACCGGGTTCGGGCCACCCTGACCGATGAGAAGTTCCGTCCCCACTACACGCCGAACACCGTGATCGCCCGCGCTAAGGTCGCCGAACAGCTCAAGATCATCGCGGGCGCCGGCATAGCCGCCGACAGTTTCCGCAAGGAACACGGCGGCACCGGCGACGTTGGTGCAGCCATCAGCATGATCGAAATGCTGGCCATGTCGGACCTGTCGCTGATGGTCAAGGCCGGGGTGCAGTGGGGGCTGTTCGGCGGCGCCGTGGAGAACCTCGGCACCGAGCGACACCACCGCGCCTATGTCGAGAAGATCATCAACCTCGACGTACTCGGGTGCTTCGCGATGACCGAGACCGGCCACGGCAGCGACGTGCAGTCGCTGGAGACCACCGCCACCTACGACCCCGACACCCGGGAATTCGTCATCGACTCCACCACCGGATCCGCGCGCAAGGACTACATCGGCGGCGCGGCCGAAACCGCGACCATCGCCGCGGTGTTCGCCCAGCTGATCACTCGGGGCGACAACCATGGTGTGCACTGCTTCCTGGTGCCGATCCGTGACGCCGAGGGCAATGATCTGCCGGGCGTCACCACCTCGGACTGTCACTACAAGGGCGGGTTGCCCGGAGTGGACAACGGCCGCATCGTCTTCAACCACGTCCGGGTTCCGCGGGAGAACCTATTGAACAAGTACGCCGATGTCGATCCCGACGGTAGCTACCGGTCGGCAATCGAAAGCGACGGCCGGCGGTTCTTCACCATGATCGGCACCCTGATCCGGGGCCGGGTCTCGGTGGGTGGGAGCGCGGGCGCGGCCGCGCGGGTCGCGCTGGATATCGCCACCCGGTATGCGTTGCAGCGCCGGCAATTCAGCGTGCCTGACGATGACGGGGCCGACCGTGAGGTGCTGATCATGGACTACCTGGCGCACCAGCGCCGGTTGTTCCCGCTGATTGCACGGTCCTATGCGCTGCAGTTCGCCCAGAACGAGCTGGTCGGCAGATGCCACGACCTGCAGACCACCGACGCACCCGACGCCGAGGAGCAGCGTGAACTGGAGGCTCGGGCGGCCGGGCTCAAGGCGGCCAACACCTGGCACGCGTCACGGGCGATCCAGGAGGCGCGGGAGGCCTGCGGAGGCGCGGGGTACATGGCCGAGAACCGGTTAATCGCGTTGCGCGCCGATACCGACGTGTTCACCACCTTTGAAGGCGACAACCACGTGTTGACCCAGCTGGTGGCCAAGCAACTACTGACCGCCTACGCCGACGACGTCCGTGGCATGAGCCCGGTCGACTGGGTGCGGTTCGCCGCCGAGACCGTCGGTGACCGGGTGCTGAAACGCACTGCGGCAGAGACCATCATCCAGACAATCGTGGACGCCCGCCAAGACAGCGAGGAAGAGGGCAGCCTGTTCAACCGGGGCACCCAGGTGCACATGTTCGAAGACCGCGAAGAGTATCTGCTGACGTCGGTGGCACGCCGGCTGAAGGCCAAGTCCGAGGAGATGGGCGACTTCGACGCCTTCAACGCGGTACAGGACCACATGTTGCACGCGGCCTCCGCTCACATCGACCGGGTGGTGCTGGAGGCGTTCGTCGCGGGTATCGACTCCTGTCCGGACGACAGCACCCGCGAGCTGTTGGAGCTGGTGTGCGACCTCTACGCGCTGAGCGTCATCGAGGATGACAAAGCCTGGTACATCGAACACCGGTATCTCTCCACCGATCGGGCCAAGGCCGTCACCCGCGGCATCAACGAGCGGTGCCGGAAGTTGCGACCGCACGCCCAAGCCCTGGTCGACGGGTTCGGCATCCCCGAACAACTGCGATACGCCGAGATGCTGCACCCGGAACACTTGGAGTAGCCGCCGCCGGTGAATCCCCCGCGCCGCCCTCTTTATAGGCTGTCGGGATCGACGGCCAAACGAAGGAGTTTCCCCATGGCATGGTTCCTGGCGCTGAATGCCTCACCGACCAAGGGCGGCCAGGCGCCGACCTATGAGTTACAGGAATCTGCTGATATCGAGCGGATCACCGAGGAGATGGCCAATTTCGCTGCCTCCGATCGGGCGGTGGCGGTTCCCGCCGTGTTCAACAACGGCCGCCAGCAGGTCAACCTGTATGTGCGCCCGGCCGCCTGGGGTGCGTGGGCGATCTACGAGCTGAGCGAAGAAGAGCGCCGCGAGATGATGGCCGCCAGCCCGCTGATCAACGCGCTGGCCCAGGCCCGTGCGGCAAAACAGCAGCCGCCGCAATCACAGCAGCCGATGTATGCGCCACCTCAGCGGCCGCAATCTTCTGGGCCTTCGGTGATCCCCCGGCTGGACTGACGCCGGTATCGAACGTGGCTCCCCCGGGTGGACTCGAACCACCAACCCTCCGGTTAACAGCCGAATGCTCTGCCAATTGAGCTACAGGGGAATGCTGTCCGCGTGGACTCCAGAGACTCTAGCGCATCCGGAGCACGCCACCGCCGGACGGGGGTCGCACCAAAACACCCCGGCGCCGCGTGAGGCAGGATGGAGCCACCGCACCGTCCGTTGTAAGGGGCCGCATTGATCGGATATGTAGTCGTGATGGGCGTCGGCTACGTGATGGGCACGAAGGCCGGCCGACGTCGCTACGAGCAGATCGTCGGCACCTACCACGCTGTGACCAGCAGTCCGATCGCCAGATCGGTGATCGACAAGGGGCGACGCAGCATCGCCGATCGGATCCATCCGGACCCGCAAATGGTGACGTTGACCGAGCTCGAGGACGGCAACACGGTGGTGCGCCCTCAAGACCCCGAGCGCGACGGCTGAGTCAGGCGGTACCGATCACGCCTGACCCGCTGCACCCGGCCTGGCGGCCGGTCTTGCGATCAGGCGGTACCGATCACGCCTGACCCGCTGCACCCGGCCCTGGCGGTCGGTCTTGCGATCAGGCGGTCAGGCGGTCAGGTCGTTGCCACTGGCCTGCTCCAGCAGGCTGCGCCGATAAGCCTCCATCGCGACCAAGTCGCCGAATAACGCATGATATTCGTCGCTGTGTTCAACCGGTGACATGCGCTGCAGTTTGGATTTGACCTCGGCGATCTGTCGGCCCACCCACACCTCCTGCAGCCGGGCCAGCACCCCGCCGATGTATCGCGGCAGCTTGTCGTCCTCGACACGGATGGACTCCACACTCAACTCGTGGATGAGCCCGGTGGTCAGCGACGAGGTCGTCTGCCCGCGCACCGCTTCGGTCCACTGGGCCCCTCCGGCGCCCGCCTGGCTGGTGCCGGCCCCACCTATTCCGCCGGCCAGGTCGATCGCCGACCGCACCGCCGCGTAGCCGGGGTGGGTGAAACTCTCCACGGTCAGGGTGTCGAACACCGGCCCGGCCAACGCGGGGAACTGCAGTGCCGCCTTGAGCGCCTCACGCTGCGGCCACAGCGTCGGATCCGCCGGGTCGGGACGCGCGACCCCGGGCTGTTCGGCGGACTTCTCCGACGCGCGGGCGCCCAGACGCGTCTTGGCCTGCCCGGTGTCCCTGGACGCGGCGCGCACCCGGCCGATCACCTGCGCAACATCGTCCCAGCCCACCCAGCCGGCCAGTTGGCGCGCGTATTCGTCGCGCAGCGTGGCGTCCTTGATCTGGGCGACCATCGGCACGCAGCGACGCAGTGCGGCGACCCGGCCCTCGGCGTTGTCCAAGTCCATTTCGGCGAGTGCCGTGCGAACCGCGAACTCGAACAACGGGGTTCGGCGCGCCACCAGGTCACGCAGCGCTTCGTCGCCGTGTGCCAAACGCAGATCGCACGGATCCATACCATCGGCGGCCACCGCGACGAACGACTGCCCGGCCAGTTGTTGCTCGCCTTCGAGCGCTTTGACCGCGGCGGCGCGACCCGCCGCGTCGCCGTCAAAGACATAGATCAACTCACCGCGAAAGAACTTGTCGTCCATCATCAGTCGGCGCAGCATCGCCAAGTGCTCGTCACCGAAGGCGGTGCCGCACGACGCGACCGCGGTGGTCACACCCGCCAGGTGCATCGCCATCACGTCGGTATAGCCCTCGACAACGATGGCTTGGTGTCCGCGCGCGATGTCCCGTTTGGCCAGGTCGAGGCCGAACAACACGTTGGACTTCTTGTAGAGCGTCGTTTCGGGGGTGTTGACGTACTTGGCCTCCATCGGGTCGTCGTCGAACAGTCGGCGGGCGCCAAACCCGATCACCTCTCCGGCCGCGGAACGGATCGGCCACAGCAGCCGGCGGTGGAACCGGTCCATCGGACCGCGACGCCCCTCCCTGGACAAGCCCGCAGCCTCCAGCTCCTTGAACTCGAAGCCCTTGCGCAGCAGGTGTTTCGTCAAGCCGTCCCAGCCGGACGGGGCAAACCCGCAGCCGTACCGCTGCGCGGCCGCGGCGTCGAAGTTACGTTCGGTGAGGTACTTCCGCGCCGGTGCGGCCTCGGCGGTGCCCAGGGCCGCGGCATAGAACTCGCCGGCCGCCGCGTTGGCGGCGATCAGCCGGCTGCGGCCGCCGCGCTCGCGCTGGATGTTGGTGGCCGACGCACCGGTGTAGGTGATGGTGTGACCGACCCGGTCGGCCAGCAGTTCCACCGCCTCGACGAAGCTGGCGTGCTCGATTTTCTGCAGGAACGCGTAGACGTCACCGCCCTCTCCGCAACCGAAACAGTGGAAGAGACCATGGTTGGGCCGGACGTGAAACGACGGCGACTTCTCGTTGTGGAACGGACACAGGCCCTTCAGCGAGTCAGCACCGGCCCGCCGCAGCTGTACATAGTCACCGACCACATCCTCGATTCGGACGCGTTCACGGATGGCGGCGATGTCACGATCGGAGATGCGGCCGGGCACCGAGCCAGTCTAGAGCGCGGCGTCAGCCTGAGGCCTCGATGTATGCCCGGGCCGTGCTTTAATGCACGAATCTGCCGTTGCGTCAGGGGCGTGAATGAACTTTCCCGAAGAACCGGGCCGGAATGAGAATGACCGGCCCGGCACAACCGACCTTCCGCCGGCCTCGCCGGTGAATTCCCAGCGCGTCTGGATCGTCGCGCTGGCCGCCGTCGTCGTGCTCGCGGTGGTCGCCGTGGCGACCTGGCTGGTCCTCCCCGATAAATCACGGGGCGCCTCAGCCGGTATCACCGGCGAGACCGTCAAGCAGGTCCTGCTCGACGGCACGGAGTTGACGAACATGCTGGATCAGCCCTTCACGACCGTCACCGGCCCGCCGGCCTACGGCGGCCTGGAAGCCATGGACGACTCGTCAGCTCCCGGCGAGTGCGTCGGTGTCGTGGACGTAGCACCCAAGAGCGTGTACGCGTCAGCCGACGTGCAGAGTTACGCACGCGAGACGTGGATCGATTCCGAGCCCAACCGCGACGGCTTCAAACCGCTCGACACCCGGGTGATGTTCGTCAAGGAAGCCGTGGTGGCCCTGCCCAGTGCCGCGGACGCCCGTGCGCTGTTCGCGAAGTTTGCGGAGCAGTGGAAACGCTGCGACGGACATCCGGTCAACGCGGCCGACCCGGATTCGGACGGACCGCCGCACCTGCACGGTACCGAAATGCACATCACCGACGTCCGGGTCACCGATGACGTGCTGGCGGCATCCATCGTCCTCGACAAGAGTCCCAAGGCCCCCGACACCCGGGCCATCGGGGTACAGGGCAACTGCATCGTCGGAGTTCTGATCGCGTTCACCGGCACTGAGAACGCCACCGGGTCGGGCGACCCTCAGACCAGCAGCATCGAGGCTGTTCAGGCGATGATGGACAAGGTCACCAAGCTCGGTTGAGTTCGCTCAACCGAACTCAAGGCGCTCCAATCGCCCCTCGGTGCAGGACGCGATCTGGTCGACGATCACCCGCAGCCTCGCGCCGTCATCAGCGGCGGCGGTGAACGCCGGGACGAAGATCGGATCCAGGCTGTCCGGCGCCCCGGCGAGCAGTCGGTGCGCCACCGCGTGAACCCGCTCGCGCTGGGCGGCCTGAATCTTCCGGTGCTCATCGTCGGACATGATGAACTGCACCGCAAGGGTTTTCAGCACGGCCACTTCGGCCCGGACCAGTTCGGGTACTTCAAGGCGGGCCCGGTAGCGGGTCAGCGGCGCGGGACCGGCGGCGGCATGGGTGGCGGTGATCGCCGCGGAGGCGAACCGGCCGACCAATTCGCTGGTCAGTCGTTTCAGCGCCACTGACGCCGACAGGGTCGCGTCGTAGTCGCCGACGGCGGCCAATACCGGCAATTCGGTGAGTCGGCGAGCGGCGTCGGCCAGGTCATGGACCCCTTCGGGATCGCCGAGACGCACCAATTCGGCCACGGTCGAGTTGTCGGCGAGCACCCGCAGGTTGATCCGACCCGAGATGACGCCGTCTTCGACGTCGTGCACCGAGTAGGCGACGTCATCGGCCCAGTCCATGATCTGCGCCTCCAGACAGACCTGTCCCGGCGGCGCTCCTTGCCGCATCCAGTCGGCGGCAGCGGAGTCGTCGTCGTAGAAGCCGAACTTGGTCCGGGCCGGGCTGTCTCCCGACTGGCGGGCCCACGGATATTTGGTGACCGCGTCCAACGCCGCGCGGCTCAGGTTCAGCCCCGCGCTTGCACCGTGCGGCCCGAGAACTTTGGGCTCCAGACTGGTCAGGATGCGGAAATTCTGCGCGTTGCCTTCGAATCCGCCACAGCCTGAGGCGATTTCGTTGAGCGCCAACTCCCCGTTGTGCCCGTAGGGCGGGTGCCCGATGTCGTGGGCCAGCCCCGCCAAATCCACCAGGTCGGGGTCGCAGCCCAGTCCGATCGCCATCCCCCGCCCAATCTGCGCCACCTCCAACGAGTGGGTCAGCCGGGTGCGCGGGGTGTCGCCGTCGCGGGGACCGACCACCTGCGTCTTGTCGGCCAGTCGGCGCAGCGCGGCGCTGTGCAACACCCTGGCCCGGTCGCGGGCGAAGTCGGTTCGGTACTGACCGCCGGTTCCGGGCAGGCCCGCGGTTTTCGACGACTCCGACACAATGCGGTCGCGGTCGTGCGCGTCGTAGCTGTCGTACTCATTGGTGGCCACCGCCGCCAGTCTATTTTGACTTCGCCCGAGTCGGTGACACGCCGGGCCGACACCCGCGCCGAGCCGTCTGCACCCGTCGCAGAATTCCGTCGTGGCCCGCGTAACGCATATACATTGACCACCATGCGAATCACCCGCTTGGCCGGCGCCGTCCTCGCTATCGTAGTCGCCATCCTGCTGGTAGCACCGAGCGCCGCAGCGCAACCGCCGATGCGCCTGCCCAGTTCGATCACCGACAGCGCCGGGGTGCTGTCGCAATCCGATCGCGCCGGGGTGCAGGAGGCCATCGATAAGCTCTACGCCGACCGGCATATCCGCTTGTGGGTGGTCTATGTCGACGTCTTCTCCGGACAGACCGCCGACGCCTGGGGCCACAGCACCGCGCGCCTCAGCGACTTGGGCAACAACGATGCCGTGCTGGCCGTGGCCACGGCCGACCACAGCTATGCGTTCCTGGTGTCCAACGGCATCTCCGAGATCAACGCCGGCAAGGTCGACGCGCTGCGGCGCAACCAGATCGAGCCGGCTCTGCACCGCGGCGACTGGGCCGGGGCGGCGGCGACTGCCGCCACCGGACTGGACGCGGCGGCGGCGCCAGACGAGGTGAGCTGGGCGCCCATCCTGATCGCGCTGGCCGCGGTGGCACTGGCCGGCGTGGTGGTGCTGCTGGTGGCGCGTCAGCTGCGGCGTCGACGGCAGGCTGGGGCGCTGGCCGCCGCACGGCGGGTCGATTCAACCGATCCGAACGCGCTGGCCGATGTGCCGGTGTTCGCACTGGACGCACTGTCGCGGGAGAAGGTTGTCGAAGTCGACAACGCGGTGCGCACCAGTGCCAACGAATTGGACCTAGCGGTCGACGAGTTCGGCGAGGAACGTACCCGCTCGTTCGCACAGGCGGTGGCCGCCGCCAAGGCCAGCATGGAGCATGCCTTCACCGTGCGCCAGCAACTCGACGACGACATCCCCGAGACCCCGGCTCAACAGCGCGACCTGTTGACCGGGGTGATCATCACCGCGTCGAAGGCCGACCGCGAATTGGAGACGCAGCGCACGTCGTTCGAGCAGTTGCGCGACCTGGTCGTCAACGCACCCGCGCGGCTCGACGAGCTGACCCAGCAACTGGTCGAGCTGACCGGGCGCATTCCGGCCTCCGAGCGGCACCTGCTCGAGTTACACACCGAATTCGACGCCGCCGCACTCAGTTCGGTGTCCGGCAACGTCAAGACCGCGCAGGACCGGGCGGCCTTCGCCGAGCGCAACATCACCCGGGCCCGCGGGCTGGCCGACCACCCGGTGACCGGCGGGCAGAGCGAGCTGGTGGACACGATGCGTGCCGCCGAATCCGGGCTGGGCCAGGGCCGGGCGCTGCTGGACGCGGTGGACAGTGCCGCCCGCGACATCCGCCACGCGGTCGAGACACTGCCGGCGGCCATCACCGACGTCGAGGCCGGCATCACGCAGGCCACTGCGCAACTGCAGCGCGGGGTGGGCACCCACAAATCTGAGCTGACCGTGGCCCGCGACGCCGCGGCCAAGGCCGTCGCCGCCGCACGCGCCACCGGAGATCCGTTGAGTGCCTTCACCGCATTGACCAAAGCAGACTCCGATCTGGACCAGCTGCTGGACACCCTGGCGGAGGAACGCGCGGCAGCCGAGCGACTGGCCCGCATCCTCGAACAGGCCCTGTTCACCGCGTCGTCAAGAATCCGGGCCGTGTCGGACTACATCGACACCCGCCGCGGCAGCGTCGGCCCGGAGGCACGCACCCGGCTGGCCGAGGCGCGGCGCTGGCTGGACGCGGCCCAAACCAAAGGCACCACCGACGTCCCCGGTGCCATCACCCAGGCCAACGGCGCGGCCACGCTGGCGGCCGCGGCTCAGTCACTGGCCAAGGCCGACGTGCAGTCCGCACAGCGGGAGTACTACGGGCGTTACGGCGACCGCGGCAACGACACCGGCGCCATGCTGGGCGGCATCATCATCGGCAATATTCTCGGTGGCGGCGGCATGGGCGGTGGTGGCGGTGGCTGGAGTCCGACGTCATTCGGCGGCTCGTCCTCCGGTGGGGGTTTCTTCGGCGGCGGCGGCCGCTTCTAACCCCCTCCCTTTTTGCGCGAGCGTGCGTGTCCCCGGTCGACACGCCGGGGAAATTGCCGGGATTGCGCACGCTCACGCCGCACGCGACCGGGACAACTCCATGTCGATCCGACGCACCATGTCCCAGGACCGGCGTCGTACATCGTCGGCGACGATCGACAGCACCGTCCAGCCGACCTCCTGCAGTGCGGCCCGCTTCTGCCGGTCATGCCGCAGCGCCTCCGGGCTGCTGTGCCAGTCGTATCCCTCGTACTCGACGGCGAGCCGCTGGTCCGGCCAGGCGAAGTCGACCCGCCAGGTCTGCCGGTTGCGATCGACGATCTCGTACTGCAGCACCGGCGCCGGCAGCCCGCCGTCGATCATCCGCAACCGGGCTTCAGTCTCCATCGGCGACTCCGACCGACCGTCAGCCAGCGCGATCAGGTCCCGCACCATGACTATCCCCCGCCGCCCGGCCTGAAGCGACGCCGTTGCACGTAGCCGACGCGGGTCACATGTGCCGCTGCGCAGCGCCGCATCCAACGTTGCCAGTGCCCGCGGACGACGCAGGCTCCGGGCGACTTCTATTGCGGTCCAATCGGATTCAGTGGCAACGCGACCGTCGACCACACCCAGTGGCGCGCCTTCCCGACGGTGCACGACCAGTCCCTCGGAGGCTCGCAGCTGGTGTCCGACGGGAGTTAGTACGTGCAGGTCGGTGACATCCTCGGTGTCGAATCCGTACGCCGCGGCCGCAGTTCCCAGGCAGACCGCGACAGGCTCGCCGACGCGCAGGTCCAGACCGGCCAGCCGGATCAGCGGTTCGGGGTCGCCCTGCGCATAGACGCCGTTCCACACCCGGACCAACTGCCCTTGAGCAACCCTGGTCTCGAACCCGGCACGACCAATGCGGTCGATCAGTTGTCCCGTGGTTGCCACACCACCTTGGTCGGAGAACAGCGCATCGACGTCCATCGCCGAATGGTGCCGCCGGCCCGGCCCGGCCGCCAGTCACCCCTGTGGATGACGAGCGTGCGCAAACCCGGGAATTTCCCTGGCGTGTCGACCGGGGACACGCACGCTCGCGCAGGTGGGGGGTGAGGGTTAGCAGCCTTTGAGCCGGACCGCCAGATAATCGGCCACCGAGCCGATGGCCACCCGCTCCTGGGCCATGCTGTCGCGCTCGCGCACGGTGACGGCGTGGTCTTCGAGCGAGTCGAAGTCGACCGTGATGCAGAACGGGGTGCCAATCTCGTCCTGGCGCCGGTAGCGTCGGCCCACCGCCCCGGCATCGTCGAACTCGACGTTCCAGGACTGACGCAACTCCGCGGCCAGATCGCGGGCCTTCGGCGACAGGTCGGCGTTGCGGCTCAGCGGCAGCACCGCGGCCTTGACCGGCGCCAGCCGCGGGTCCAGCCGCAGCACGGTGCGCTTGTCCACCCCGCCCTTGGCGTTGGGGGCCTCGTCCTCGTGGTAAGCGTCGACCAGAAACGCCATGAAGGATCGGGTCAGGCCGGCCGCGGGCTCGATCACGTACGGGGTGTAGCGGGTGTCGGTGGCCTGGTCGTAGAACGACAGGTCGGTTCCGGAGCGCTTGGTGTGGGTGGACAGGTCGAAGTCGGTGCGGTTGGCGACGCCCTCCAGCTCGCCCCACGGGTTGTTCTGGAACCCGAACTTGTACTCGATGTCCACGGTGCGATCCGAGTAGTGCGAGAGCTTCTCCTTGGCGTGCTCGTAGAGCCGCAGGTTGTCGGCGTCGATACCCAATCCGACGTACCAGGCCAGCCGGGTGTCGATCCAATACTGGTGCCACTCGCGGGCAGTGGACGGCTCGACGAAGAACTCCATCTCCATCTGCTCGAACTCGCGGGTCCGGAAGATGAAGTTGCCGGGAGTGATTTCGTTGCGGAAACTCTTGCCGGTCTGAGCGATCCCGAACGGCGGCTTACGGCGCGCGGTGGTGACCACATTGGCGAAGTTGACGAAGATCCCCTGCGCGGTCTCGGGGCGGAGATAGTGCATGCCCTCCTCGGACTCGATCGGGCCGAGGTAGGTCTTGAGCATCATGTTGAATTCGCGCGGCTCGGTCCATTGGCCCTTGGTGCCGCAGTCCGGGCAGACGATCTCGCTCATCAGCACGGTGTCCGGGTCGACTGCGCCCGCGTCGCCGCCCTTCGTCTTCTTCCTCTCGGCGTACGCCTCCTGCATGTGGTCCTGCCGATGCCGCTTATGGCAGTTGAGGCACTCCACCAGCGGGTCGTTGAACACCTCGACGTGACCGGAGGCCACCCACACCTCACGCGGCAGGATGATCGACGAGTCCAGGCCGACGACGTCGTCGCGGCCGGTGACCATCGAGCGCCACCACTGTCGCTTGATGTTCTCCTTGAACTCCACCCCGAGCGGGCCGTAATCCCACGCGGATTTTGTGCCGCCGTAGATTTCGCCGGCCGGGAAGACCAGGCCACGGCGCTTGGCCAGGTTGACGACGGTATCGATGACGGACGCCACGAGGGGGTGCACTCCTATCTGGTGGGGATCGTGCCGGGAACACCGACACGTAGACCAGCAGACATCGTATCGACCCCGCCCAGGTTCTTTGACATGCATCATTACGCATGGAACAGTGGGGGCCAGCTGAAAACGGTTTCCAACATGGGCGGAGGTGATGGCATGTCTCCCGTACCATCGGGTTTGGTAGCCGATGATCACCAACACACCGGGCCCGCCTTCCCAGCAACCCCACCGCGGGAGATCCTCGCCGCCGCTGGGGAATTACTACGTGCGCTGGCCGCTCCGGTGCGCATCGCGATCGTTCTACAACTGCAGGAGTCGCACCGCTGCGTCCACGAACTCGTCGACGCGTTGGGAGTGCCACAACCGCTGGTCAGCCAGCACCTGAAGATCCTCAAATCGGCCGGGGTGGTCACCGGGGAACGGTCCGGCCGCGAGGTGCTCTACCGGTTGGCCGACCATCACCTGGCGCATATCGTCATCGACGCGGTGGCCCACGCCGGCGAGGACCGTTGACCGCCCCCGGAGTGCGCTCCACCCGCCAGCGCGCGGCCATCTCAGCGCTACTGGAGACCATCGACGACTTCCGTTCGGCCCAGGAACTGCACGACGTGCTGCGGGAGCGCGGCGAGAATATCGGGCTGACCACCGTCTACCGCACGCTGCAGGCGATGGCGTCGGCCGGACAGGTCGACACCCTGCGCGCCGACACGGGCGAATCGGTGTACCGGCTGTGCTCCGAGCACCATCACCACCATCTGGTGTGCCGCGACTGCGGCGCCACGGTCGAGGTGGGCGACCGCGAGGTCGAGGCGTGGGCCGCCCAGATCGCCGCCGAGCACGGCTTCTCCGATGTCAGCCACACCATCGAGATCTTCGGCACCTGCGCCGATTGCCGACGGGCTTAGCGGGGTGCGGACCTTCCTCGCAGTCTCGGCGATTGCGGCCTGCGTTATCAGCGGCCTGATCGCTGTCGGTGGCTTCGCCTCGTTACTGCTGCCGCGCAAATCCAGGCCCGACGTGCTCGGTGTCGGCGGGTATTACTTCGGAGCGGCACTGCTGTCGGTTCTGACCGGGATCGGTGCCTCGTTACTGCTGAACTACCAGCTGTGAGTCAGGCGGTGAGGGCGGTGCGAACGTCGACACCCTTGGCCAGCACCAACAAAACCAGCGTGCACAACGCTTCGTCGGTCAGGCCAGAACCGGGAAAATTGTAGCGCAGCAACACATCTGCGGACTTATCATCCTTCTCGATCAGGGTTACCGTCCCGAACTGGCTGAGGCGCGCCTGTTCGACGGCCCGCTCGCGAAGCTTCTTGGTTAACGGCAGATCCCAGGCCAGGATCTGGGTAAACGACACCAACTCGAGGTCATCGGCGATCGGCACCACCCGCAATGACGCCAGGGTGCCGTCGTAGCGGATGGTCAACGCATCGTCGGGCTCGGCGTCGGTGGTCAACACCTCGGCCAGCACCGCGGCAAGGCGGCCGGCCAATTCATTCATCAGGCGGTCCCGAACCGGCGCTGCCGCGAGGCGTACTGTTCGCAGGCCTCCCACAAGTCGCGGCGGTCGTAGTCCGGCCACAGCTTGTCCTGAAAGATGTACTCGGCGTAAGCCGCCTGCCACAGCATGAAGTTGCTGGACCGCTGCTCGCCGGAGGTGCGGATCAGCAGGTCGACATCGGGCATGTCAGGCCGGTGCAGGTGCCGCGCGACGGTGCCCTCGCTGATCCGATTCGGGTTGAGCTTGCCCGCGACGGCCTCCGCAGCAATAGCCTGCGCGGCTTCGACGATCTCGGTGCGGCCCCCGTAGTTGACGCAGTAGTTGATCGTGATGACGTCGTTGTGCACGGTCATGTTCTCGGCGATCTCGAATTCCTTGATGACGCTGCGCCACATCTTCGGCCGCGAGCCCACCCAGCGCATCCGCACGCCCATCGCGTTGAGGTTCTCCCGGCGGCGGCGCACCACCTCACGGTTGAAGCCC